>CAYPNI010000120.1:0-12112 GCA_964411925.1 uncultured Nitrospirales bacterium | reverse complement strand
CGGGCGAGCCGTTTCGACTCCGGTTTGGCGTGTGTGTGTATTCGGGCGCGGCCGCAGCGGAACGGGCGTATGCGAGCTATTTGGAGTTGGCCAGTTCCGAACCGAGTTCGGTCGTACCTTGAGGAATAGCGAGCCATGAGTGTGCGTGGAATGGGGTGGTTGTCGGCGTGGATCGCGGCGGCGGTCCTGTTCGGGCCGGGGGTAGCCGCGCAGTCCAACGAGGAAGCGGCCGAGTCCGAGGCGATTCGCAATCTCGTCACCGAGCGAATTCTGAGCAAAAGAATCCCCGGCATGATCGCGGCGATCGCCGACTCGGACAAGCTGCGGGCGATTGGCGCGGCGGGATACCGCAAGGTGGGGTTGCCCGAACCCATGACAGATAGCGACGAAGTCCACATCGGGTCCTGCGCGAAATCGATGACGGCGGTGATGCTCGCGACGCTGGTGGAAGAGGGCGCGCTGCGGTGGGAGTCGAAGCTCGTCGAGGTAATTCCGGCGCTGAACGGCGTGGTGCATCCCGACTATGCGGGGCTGACGCTGTGGCAACTGGTGACGCATCGGGGGCGTGTGCCGGCGAACGCGGAGTCCTGGTGGACACACGCGGACATGGAGCTCAAGGCGCGGCGGCTCGAACACGTTAAGGAGAGCCTCAAAGACGCGCCGACGGTGGAACGCGGCGCGTATCTCTATTCGAATCTGGGGTATGTGGCGGCCGCGTGCATGGCCGAAGCCGTGACGGGCGAGACATGGGAGTCGCTCATCCAGGCGCGCGTTTTCGGGCCGCTGGGCATGGCCTCAGCGGGCTTCGGGCCGCCGGGGACGACCGGGGAAGTGGACCAGCCGTGGGGCCACTCGCGTGACGGCGAAAGCTGGAAACCGAGTCAGCAGGACAACCCGGAAGCCCTGGGACCGGCGGGGACGGTGCATTGTTCCATGGCCGACTGGGCGCGGTTCGCGGCGCTGCAACTGCCGGCGGGTGAACCCGCGATCTTGAACCGCGAAGCGCTGGACAAGCTTGTCGAGCCGACGGGTGAGTATGCGGCGGGGTGGGTGGTGTTGGAGCGCGGCTGGGCCGAAGGCAAGGCGCTGGCGCACAGCGGCAGTAACACGATGTGGTTCTCGACGGTGTGGGTCGCGCCGAAACTCAACCGGGCGTTCCTGGTGGCGATCAATTCGAGCGATGCGGCGTCCGCGCTGATCTGCGACGAGGTAATCAGCGAACTCATTGAGATCGACCGCGAATACGTCTCCAACGACTGATAGGATTTAGGGCATGACCCGCTCCCTGACAATGTCGCGCCGGACCTTCCTTGCCGGAGCGGCGGCGGTCGGAGCGTGGTCCGCAGCGGCTGGAACACGGGGCGAGGCACGGCGCTGGCGCGCGTGCGTGATCGGAGATTACGACCGCGGCGGCTATGGGCACGAGATGCATCGGTTGTGGCGGTTGCGGGACGACATCGACGTGGTCGCGCTGGCGGAACCGCACGTGCAGGCACGCGCGCACTACGCCGAGGAGTCCGGCGCGCAGAGGACCTATTCGGATTACCGCGAGATGCTCGCCGCGGAGAAACCAGACCTCGTCGCGATCGGCCCGCGGTGGACGGTGAATCACAAGGAATACCTGCTCGCATGCGCCGAGGCCGGGGCGCATGGCGTCCTGGAAAAGCCGCTGACGCCGGACCTCGCGGGGGCGGACGAAGCCATCGCGGCGCTCGACGCCAAGGGGCTCAAGTGGACGATGGCGTTCAATTTCCGGGCGTCGCCGGTAGTGCGTCACGCGCAACAGTTCGTCGCGGACGGCGGCATCGGGCGACTGCTGGAGATACGTGCGCGAGGCAAGGAAGACGCTCGATCGGGCGGTGAGGACCTGATCGTGCTGGGCGTGCACGAGTTCGACCTGATGCGGTATTTCGCGGGCGATCCGCAGTGGTGCGAGGCTCAGGTACTGACCGAGGGCAGGCCTGTGACGCCTTCGGATGTGCGCGAGGCGACCGAGCCTTTGGGGCCGATCGTGGGCGACACGATTCACGCGCAATGGGGTTTCGCGGACGGCGTGCGCAGTTACTTTGCGAGCGTGAGGGGGGCCGAGGGCGGCGGCACACGCTGGGGCGTGGACGTGTACGGAACCAAGGGCGTGATTTCGATTCGCATGGCGCAGGTGCCGCTGGTGCATTGGGTGGCGTCGGAGACGTGGACGGGCGAACGGCAGCCGTTGCCCGGTGCGCCGGAGGTCGCGCTGCCGGATGGCCCGGTCGGGCACTACAAACCAATCGTCGACGACCTGATCGAATCGATTGAGCAGGACCGTGAACCGTTCACGAGCGTGCAGGCCGGCCGTGCGGCGCACGAATTCATCCAGGCGGTGTGGGAGACGCAGGTGAGCGGCGGGCGGGTGACGATGCCTCTTGTCGAGCGGACACATCCCTTGGAGCGGTGGGCGTGACCCGAGGTACTCCGTTGATTGACCGACGCACAGGGTTAAGCACACCCCGCTTAACCCTGCCACACTTCGAGGAGACGAGATGACTGGCGCGGAGTTGCGGGCGGCGCTGCGCGGCGGGCGGCGGGTGTACGGGACGTGCATCGTGTCGCCTTCGGCGTCGTGGGCGCCAATGATCGCATCGTGCGGGCTGGATTTCGTCTTTATCGATACGGAGCACATTCCGATCGATCGCGCCGAGTTGTCGTGGATGTGCCGGGCGTATGCGGCGCTGGGCCTGCCGCCAATCGTGCGGATTCCGAAGCCGGACGCGCACATTGCGTGCATGGCGCTGGACGGCGGGGCGCTGGGAGTGGTCGCGCCGTACATGGAGACGCTCGAGGAGGTGCACGCGCTGCGCGGGGCGGTGAAGTACCGGCCGCTGAAGGGCGCGCGGCTGGAGCGCGCGCTGCGGGACCCGGCGTCGCTGGAGCCGGAGCTTCGGGCGTACCTGCAGGCGTACAACGCGAACAACGTGAGCGTGGTGAATGTCGAGAGCGTGGCGGCGATGCAGGCGCTGGACCAGACGCTGAACGTGGATGACGTGGACGCGATTCTGATCGGGCCGCACGACTTGTCGATCAGCCTGGGTGTGCCGGAGCAATACACGCATCCGAAATTCACCGGGGCGATGCGAGAAATCATCGAGAAGTCACGCTCGGCGGGAAAGGGTGTCGGGTATCACTTCTCGTTCGGGCTGGACATCGCTATCGAGTGGGCGCGGATGGGCGCGAATCTGATCGTGCACAGCACGGATTTGTTCTTGGTGCGGGACTCGTTACAGCGCGAAATAGGGGCATTTCGCGCGGAATTTGGGGATGAGGCGGGGAACTCCTGCGGAGGCGAGACTGCGGGTGGACAGGTGGTGGTTTGAAGGTCAAGGGCTGACCACGAAATTCCACGAATTGAGGCGCGAATAAACGACGAACGTGAGCAAGGGATGATGAGCTTCGAAGCGAGGTCCCGTGGCGTTCGGACGGGGAGAGCGTTACCCTTCGTGCCTCGGGGTCAGGATGACAGAAAGTGCGATGGATGACCGCGAGGGAAAGGACGGAGAAGAGTGAATGGTGATTGGATGACGAGATTGCTTCGTCGCTTCGCTCCCGGCAACGAGATGGTGGGGGCCGCGATTTGGCTGATTTGCCTGGGGGCGTACGGCGCGGACGAGCGCACGATTGAGTTGCGTGACGCCGTCGTCGTGGCAGCGGAGGGCCTTGGACCGGTTGAGCGGGCCGCGGTGCAGATGCTCGTCGAGGAAGTCGAGAAGCGCAGCGGGGTCCGCTGGGCAGTAACCCATCGCTGGGTCCCCGGAGACCCTGGAACGCCGATCGCCGTTCAATACGCGATGGGAGTCGAAGACGGCAGGAGCAGCACGTGGAGTCCGACGCAAAAGCCAAGCGGCAACGCGCCGCCCGAGAGTATCCAGGTCGGGACAAGCACTACGGCGGGCGGTAAGACAACCGTGATCGTTGCCGGGGGCGATGCCCGTGGCGTTCTGTTCGCGTGCGGGCGCCTACTGCGCGAATTGCGAATGTCAAAGGGATCGGTACGGTTGCCGGCGGACTTTTCGGTGAATTCGTCGCCGGCGTATCCGATTCGCGGGCATCAGTTGGGGTTTCGTCACCGGGCGAATTCGTGGGACGCGTGGACGGTCGCGGAGATGGAGCAGCATATCCGCGAGTTGACGTTTTTCGGCGTCAACAGCATCGAGAACATCCCGTTTCAGGACAGCGACGAGATGACGCTGGCGAAGGTGGGCCGGCGCGAGATGAACCGGGCGATGAGCGAGATTTGCGCGAAGTATGGCCTGGATTACTGGGTGTGGACGCCGGCGGATTTCGATCTGAAGGACGCGAAACTGCGGGAAGAAATGCTGGAGAAGCATGAGGAACTGTACGAAGATTGCCCGGAATTGACGGCGGTGTTTTTTCCCGGAGGCGACCCGGGGGACAATCCGCCGGAACTGGTCATGCCGTTTCTGGAGGACATCGCGCAACGGCTGATGAAGGTGCATCCCGACGCGCGCGTGTGGCTTTCGCTGCAGGGGTTTGGCCGGGCGGATGTCGCGTTGGTGCGGGAGTACCTCGAGACGAAATCGCCGGACTGGCTGGGCGGGATCGTCGTGGGGCCGGGGTCGCCGCCGATTCCGGCGACGCGGCAGTGGCTGCCGGAGAAGTACCCGCTGCGGCTGTATCCGGATATCACGCACAACAAGCTGTGCCAATACCCCGTTCCGTGGTGGGACCAGGCGTACGCGCTGACGCTGGGCCGTGAGGCGATCAATCCGCGCCCCGTGCAGTACGCGTACATCCACAACTGGTTCGCGCCCTACAGCGAAGGGTTCATTTCGTATTCCGACGGCGTGCACGACGACGTGAACAAGGCCGTGTGGAGCGCGCTGAGCTGGGACCCTGCGCAGGACGTGCGCGACGTGCTGGTTGAGTATGCGCGCGTGTTCTTCGGGCCGGATGTGGCCGAGGAGGCGGCGGACGGAATCCTGGCGCTGGAACGGAACTGGCGCGGGCCGCTGGCGGCGAACGGCGCGGTGGAGGGCACGCTGGAGTACTGGCAGCGGCTGGAGAAGGCGCATCCCGAACTTGAGGGCAACTGGCGGTGGCAGATGAATCTGCTGCGCGCGTATTACGACGCCTACACCCGGCGGCGGTTCCTGTACGAGACGGAATTGGAGAGAGAGGCAAACGCGGAACTGTTGACCGACCGATCCGACGAGACAAGTGGACGGATGTATCGCGCCAAGACGATCCTGAATCGCGCGGCGGTCGAGCCGGTGAGTCCGGAATTGCGCGAGCGCATCGAGGATCTGTGCGCGGCGCTTTTCCAGTCGATCGACCTGCAAACGAGCGTCGAGAAGTATCAAGCGAGCGGTGCGGAACGCGGCGCGGTTCTGGATTTCGTCGACTATCCGCTGAACAACCGCTGGTGGCTCGAGGACGAGTTCGAGAAAGTCCAGGCAATGAACGACGACGATGAAAAGACGGCGCGACTAATGCAGCTAGCGACATGGGAAGACCCCGGCCCGGGCGGGTTTTACGACGACATCGGGAACGCGGCGAAGTCGCCGCACGTGCGGAGGTCGGAGGAATTGTTCACCGTGCCGGGCGAGGAGGCCGTGCCGTCGCCCACGCATTGGTGGCTGAATAACGGGCTGAGCCGGGCGCGGTTGTCGTGGCAGACGAGCATGGAGTGGCCCGAGGCGGTCGTCTACCAAGGCCTCGACCCGAGGGGCGCGTACACCGTGCGGACGACGGGCTATGGCCAGGGGTTGCTGCGGATCGACGGGGAACGCGTGACGCCGATCGTCGACGGCAGGGAGCTCGGCGAGATCAAGGAATTTTCGGTACCGGCGGGGGCGCTGGCCGATCGCGAGTTGGTGCTGACGTGGGATCGGCCGACGGATGAGGGGCACCTGAACTGGCGCCAGCAGTCGCGCGTGTGCGAGGTGTGGCTGATTAAGGGCGGTCCCGTCGAGAAACGATAGGACGCATCAGACCTCTGGGACTTTTGAGACGAATGGGTGGGGCCTAGCCGAGCCGCGTACAGCCGTGGCACCCGACCGCATCGTCCTGTGTTGAGTGCTGGTCGCGCGGCAGCGCGACCCTCCCCAATCAGTTTCCAGAGACGAAGCCGGTCGTGGACACCGCGCGGGAGTCCGCTTGTGATGCGCCGAGCGTAACGACGCCGGACTGCGCCCGGAGCGTGACAGGTTTGTTGATGGTGATCGGTCCCGGGGCGCTTCCTGCGGCAATGCGAAGCGTGCCGCCGGACGTGGCGTGGACGAGGCCTTCCTGAAGCGTGTCATAGGGAGCGGTGGATGCGCCGTTTTCCATTCCGTCGAATGCAAAATTGACGAAGACCTGGGCGAGGGGTTGCATCTCGGTGATGAGCGTCGGCCGGTCGAAGGGAAAAGACTCGGCGGCGGCGCGCGGGTCCGTGAGGCCGTTGTTGAGAAAGTCGATGATGGCGGGTTGGGCCTGCGGCGGGATGTTGATCTGATTGATCTGGTTGATGGGGCCGTTGCCGGGGATGGGTGACTGGTTCGCGGTAAACTGCGTGTGGCCCGTGTTCTGGGTACCGGCGTTGTAGAAATTGAGAGCGTCCTGCACGTCCGTGATCCACCCGACGTGCATGAGCGTGTCACGCAGGCCGACATTGCGCAGGCTGGGCGTTTTGAAGCGGCCGCGATCGTTGTTGTTTCCGGTGACGGCCTGGCGGCCGATGTCCTCTGCGGCAGGACGCAGGCCAATGTTGTGGAAGTTGTCGTCGGTAAACTGCGGCGGGCGGTGACAGGCGAGGCAGACGGTGTTGTTGCGCAGAAAGTCCCAGCCCTGGCGTTGCGCGTTTGTCAGCGCGTTCGGGTTCCCGGCGATGAACGCGTCCCACGGTGTCTGGTTCGCGACGAGCGTGCGTTCGTAGGTGGCGATGGCGAACGCAATGCGGCGCGCGTTGATAGTGGGTGTGCCGAAGGCCGTTGTGAAAAGTTGCGCGTAGGTGGGCGCGGCGTCGAGCGCGAGCTGGACGTCGGGCGGGATATTCGACGCGAGCAGCATGGGCGTCACCGAGGTGAGCTTCGCGCGGACGTCGTCCCATGTCCGGCCGTCGCAGGCCATCTCCGCGCTGCTGAGAATGGGTCCGACGGCCTGGCTTTCGAGCGCGCCTCCGGTCTGAATAGCGGTGCCGCCGTTCTCGGGGTTGATGAACGTTGAGTCGGCGCGGCCGTCCCAGAAGGAGTCCGGCGCGAACATCGCGGCGAAATATGGCGGCGCATTTCGGCCTGTCACCTGGGGATCGAAGCCGAAAATTGGGTCGTTGATCGGCTCGCCGGCGGAGTTGCGGCGGACGACGCCGGGCGATCCGATGATGTCGTCCACGGTGCCGAACTGGCCGTCCGCGCCGGGGTGGAGGCCGAGTCTCGGATCGCCGCCGGCGAACGACGGACGGTGACAGGTGCCACAGGCGACGGTGTTGTCGGTCGAGAGTTGCTCGTCCCAGAAGAGGATCTTGCCGAGCACGCGCTTGGCCTCGGAGTAGGGGTTCTCGGGCGGGAAGGGCACGGGCGGCAGCGCCTGCGGCGGTGGGGGCGGCGGAGGCGGGCCCTGGGCGATCGCGGCGAACGAGAGAAAGGTGAGGGCGACAACGAGCGCTGCCGTCTTTATGCCTCGGTGGTCAGCTTTCCGCGGTGCGCGGATCACAATCGCAGCGGTCGTGTTCATCCTTCGTCCCTCCTCATCGATCGATACTTGCGGCAGCTCGCCGGTGTGGCTCCGGGTAGGGGCGGCCCGAGTGGCCGCCCCTACGGCGAGCGCGCGGGTGAGCACGCGGACGCCGCTGGAGCCCGTTGGTTTAGAAATCGGGGCGGCGTGGCGGGCGCGGATGTTCGCCCGGGCCGAAGCCGTCCCCACGCGGGCCGCCGCCTTGCGGGCCGCGTCCCTGGGGTCCGCTGTGCGGGCAGTCGCCGCCGCCGCGGTGTTCTGCGCGATCGAAGCGGTCGTCGTAGCGGCCACCCGGGGGCGGAGGCGGCGGACCGAATCCGTCGCCGCGAGGGCCTCCATCGCGCGGACCGCGCTCGGCGCGCGGCGAATACGCGCCGTCGTCGTAGCGACGCTCCGGCGGGCCTTGGCGATAGGCCCGGTCGTCGTAGCGGTCCGCACGCGGCGCGCGCGGCGGGCCGTCGAAGGCGTCATCTTCGAAACGCGGCGGCGGGCCCGCGGGCCGGAACGCATCGAATTCTTCCTGCGAGATCGACCCGTTGCCGTCGGCGTCCATGTCGGTGAAGGCGGGACCGCGGCGGCGCGAAGGCTCGGGCGCGGGTGTCGGGGCAGCCGGCGGGGGCGCTACTGACACATCAGTCTCGGGCGTGGCGGTCGGCGCGGGCGTCTGCGCTTCCTCCGCGGCGGAGACCACGAAGGTCGTGGCGATGAAGACACCGCCGAAGATCGCGACGATGCCGGTGGCGACGGCGAGGCTCGTCTTCAGGTTCCGAATCATTTCTTGCAGCTTCATGGCCGTTTCCTTTCGGTTGACCGCTGATGCGGTCGGGATACTCAAAAGGTAGCGTGTGAAGATGACGGGCGATCGATTGCCGAGATTAAGAAAACGTAATGTTCGTCGCGCCGGAACGGCGAAAATGGCTGATATACTGGGCGTATATGCGCGTGTTGGTTGTGGAAGATGAAGAGAAGATCGCGGGATTCGTCCGGCGCGGGCTGGAAGAGCAGGGGTTCAGCGTGGACCTGTGCGACCGCGGGGACGAGGCGTATGAGCGCATCCGGACGCATCCGTACGACGCGGTGGTGTTGGACATCATGTTGCCGGGGCGCGACGGGCTGAGCGTATTGCGCGGGCTGCGCCAGGAGAAGAACCCCGTGCCGGTCATACTGCTAACGGCGCGGTCGGCGGTGGATGAGCGCGTGGAGGGGCTGAACCTCGGCGCGGACGATTACCTTGCGAAGCCGTTCTACGTCGAGGAACTGGCGGCGCGTCTGCACGCGCTGGCGCGGCGTTCGGCGGGGAAGGAACTGAGCGTGTTGCGCGCGGGGGACCTGTCAGTGAATCTGTTGACGCGCGAGGTGCGGCTCTCGGACAAGGAGGTGGCGCTCACGTCGCGCGAGTTCAACTTGCTCGAATACCTGATGCGATCACCGGGGCGGGTACTCACGCGGACGCAGATCATCGAACACGTCTGGGGATACCACTTCGACCCGAACACGAACCTCGTGGATGTGCACATTCAGCGGCTGCGCAAAAAGCTGGATGCGGGGGACCCGAACCGGTTCATCGAGACGGTGCGGGGCGTGGGGTACCGGTTCGCGAAACCCGCGCAGACAGAGGCGGAACCATGCTGAATTCGCTGCGCGCGCGGCTGATGTTGGTTTCTGCGGGCTTGTCCGGGGCGGCGCTGGCGGTGTTTGCCGGGTGGACCTATGCGCGGCTGTACGACGCGGGACTGAAAGAGATCGACGCGCAACTGCGCGATCTGGGAGAGCGATTTCTGCTGCAGCCGATGCGCGCGAATGAGTGGACCGAGCTGGAGCGCTCGCTGGGGCTATTCGCGGGGTCGGATGAAGCCGCGCTGATGCTGATCAAGGGACGCGACGGATCGATTGTCGCGCAGTCGGCGAATTGGCCGGATGATCTGGCTACGGACATTTTCGAAGCGCCGCCCGATCGTCCGGCGCCGGTAGGCGACGGGCCCGAGGGCCGGATCGACGATCGTCCGCCGCCGCGTGCACCGAGGCCCGAGGACGACGGCCCACCGCCGAGGCGGGGGCCGCCACCTGAAGGATTCGGCCCGCCACGCGGCGACCCGCTGCGACCGCGGCCGAATGGGCCCCCGCCGCGCGGGCCCAATGTATTCGGGCAAGTCCGTAACGAAGCAACGCCCGGGAGCGGGGGCGGATCGACGCTGGCGCCTGAGACGCCAGCGGCGGATCGGCCACCGCCGCATGCCGAACACGAGTTCGACGGCCCGGCGGGCGCGCATCGCTCGGGGCCGGACGGCGGCCGAGGTGGGCGCGGTGGCGAGCCGTATCCGCCGCCGCTGCGGACTCCCAAGTTTTCAACCGCGAACCTGAAGGGGGGCGCGTGGCGCATTGGCGAGATGGGCGCGCCGCACGCGACGCTCGTCGTCGGGATTCGGCTGGACCGGTTCCGCGGCGAGATGGCGGACTTGCGCACGGCGTTTCTGAGCGCGTCCGGGCTGGCGCTGCTGGGGATCGTCGCGGGCGCGTGGGCGGTGTCGAACCAGGCGTTGAGACCACTGCGCGGGCTGAGCGAGGCAATCGAGCGGGTGTCGGTGCGCGGGCTGAACGCGCGTGTGCCTGAGGCGACGGGCGACGCGGACCTGCGGCGGCTGACGCAGCAGTTCAACGCGATGATGGGCCGGCTCGAGGCGAGCTTTGCGCAGGCGGCCCGGTTCAGCGCGGACGCGGCCCACGAACTGAAGACGCCGCTCGCGATCCTGCAGGGGCACCTCGAGGAAGCGGTGCGCGGTGAACCGGCGGGGTCGGCTCGGCAGGAGGGGTACTCGAAACTGCTCGAGGAAGTTCAGCGGCTCAAGTCAATTGTCGGAAAACTATTGCTGCTGTCGCGCGCGGACGCGGGACGCCTGGAACTGAGCACGACGCCGGTCGATCTGGGCGGCGTCGTCGAGGAAATCGTGGAGGACACGCGCATCCTGGCGCCGGCGCTGGACGTGTCGGCGGAAATCGAGCCAGGCGTGCGTGTGGACGCGGACGAAGGACTGCTGCGCCAGGTGCTTCAAAACTTGTGCAGCAACGCGGTGAAGTACAACCTGAAAGGCGGCAAGATCCGCTGCCGGTTGCGGCGCAAGGATGCGGCGGCGATCTTCACCGTGTGGAACACGGGCACGCCAATACCTGCGGTGGATCGTGACCGGATCTTCGATCGGTTCTATCGCGTGGACACGTCGCGCACGCGAAAGGTGGGCGGCGCGGGCCTGGGGCTGGCGTTGGCGCGGGAGATCGCGCGATCGCACCGTGGCGACCTGACCCTGGAGCCTCCCCGCGACGGTTGGGTGGGATTCCGGCTTACATTGCCGTTAGCACCGTAACGGCGAAAATCGCCGAAGGTTGGCGACCGGAGCTTCAAGACGGAACGTTTGCAATATCCACAACTCCTTTCTATTCAGTGACTTAGACTATTTCTGGCGTACGGCACGGCTATTGCGATTTGACGCGCGGTCTGGTGAAATCGGCGAAGGAGCATGGGTGATGGCCGAGATGATTCCGTTCGGGAAACCTGAGGGTGACGCCGCGCCTGGGCAGGCGCGCGAGGAAGTCCGCAGCTACAGCAACGAGGAGGTGTCTGAGATCATCCGGGTCGCGTTGCGCAGCGCGGAAGAGAGCCGGACGAACACGGTCGGCCACGAGGAGATGCTGACGATCGCGCGCGACTTCGGGCTCACGCCCGGGGACATCGCGCGCGCGTTTGAAGAGATCAATCTCAAGCGCGACGAGAACCAGCTCGAATCGCGGGCCCAATTGACGCTGAAAATCCACGTGCTGGTCTTCGCCGCGATCCAGGCGGGCCTGCTCGGCATCAATGCGCTGACGGGGCTGGACTCGTTGTGGATGCTGTACCCGTTTGTGGCGTGGGGATCGCTTCTGGCGATACACGGGATCCTCGTCTGGTACGCGCCGACGCTGGTGGCGTATGCGCTGGGCGTGTCGAACGTCGTCGCGCGAGACGCCGCCGAATCGCTGATGGGGGCCGGCGGGGCGGATCATTCGGCGCGGTTTACGCTGCCGGACGTGCACCACGGACTGGCTCAATCGAGCGGACTATTGCAGATTCAGGACGACGCGCTGCTGATCGAATTCGAGACCAAGGATTCCGTGTTTGGCTTGTTGCGTTCGGGCGTGCGTGAGGTACGCGTGCCGATTCGCGACCTCGCGAGCGCGCGGCTCGAGCGGCAGATTTGGAATTCGCGGCTGATCCTGCGCGGCCAACGGCTCAAGTGCTTCGACGGGATTCCCGGGCATGACGGCGGCCAGATCAAGCTGACACTCGACCGAAACTCGCGCCTCGCGGGCGAACGCATCGCGCGGGAGCTGACAGACCGCATCGCGCGCGGGTGAACGGCGCCTCGCGTTG
>CAYPNI010000119.1:0-12549 GCA_964411925.1 uncultured Nitrospirales bacterium | reverse complement strand
TCGCGCTGGTGGCCGACGAGGTTTCCCGTTACCACGCCAAAGTATACCTGCGCGAGGATCAGACGATCCTGCAGGACCTCAAGAGCATGAACGGCACGTATGTCAATCGCCAGCGAGTCGTCCAGCGGCTGCTCAGCGACGGCGACGAAATCCACCTGGGCAGCCGCTGCCGCCTCGTCTTCCACGAGGACCCGCCCGAACTGCTCGAGAAGCGCAAGCGTGAATCGTCGCTGAAAATCGAAGTCCGCAAGATCGCGCAGGACATGGAAAACGTGACCGCGCAGATGACCATGATCGGCCGTAAGGCCCAGGCAAAGCACGCGTCTGCGTCTACCGCCACGCCCGCGCCCGCCGCGGTGAAGCCGCCCGAAATCCCCCAGAAGATGCAGCACGCGTTCCGGCGGCTCAACGCGCTCTATCGCGTCTCGCAGCTGATCGCATCGGACTTCGACTTGCAGAAGCGCCTCGAAGACCTGCTGGATCTCGCGATCCAGGAAATGAGCGCCGATCGCGGATTCGTGATGATGCGCGACGACGTGACGGATCAACTGACCGTACAAGTCGCGCGCGAGATGGGCCAGGAACTCAAGGCGAGTTCGCCGAGCATGGGCATCGCGCGCAAGGCCGCGATCGACGGCGAACCGGTGTTGATGTCCGGCTCGGAAACCGACTCCAAATTCGGCAAACGCGAGAGCATCATTCGCCAACGAATCACGGCGGCGATGTGCGTGCCGCTGCAGATCGAGGGGCGCATCCTCGGCTCGCTCTATGTCGATTCACGGCGCGGCGACATCACGTTCAACGAGGAAGACCTCGAACTGTTCCAGGCGATGGCCAACCAGTCCGCGTTCGCGATCGAAAACGTGAAGCTGTACCAGCGGATGCTCGAGACCGAGAAGAAGCGAGCGAACCTGAGCCGGTTCCTCTCGCCGGGCATCGTGGACATGCTCATGTCCGAGACCAACGAGGTGCAGCTCGGCGGGCAGAAGCGGCATGTGACCATTCTATTTGCCGATATCCGCGGGTTTACGCCGCTTTCCGAGGGCCTCTCGCCCGACCGGCTCGTGGACCTGCTCAACGAACACTTCTCCGCAATGACGGAAATTCTGTTCGAGCATAAAGGCACGCTCGACAAATATATCGGCGATTCGGTCATGGCCTTGTTCGGCGCGCCGTTTGCCAATGAGAACGACGCGTTGCAGGCCGTCCGGGCGGGCATCGCGATGCAGCAACGCAACCTGGCGCTGAATGCGGAACGCGTCAAGCGCGGATTGCCGACGTTCGAGCTGGGCGTGGGCATCAACTCGGGCGACGTGTTCACCGGCTACATCGGCTCGCCCAAGCGGATGGATTTCACAGTGATCGGCGATCACGTGAACATCGCGTCGCGCCTGTGTTCGATTGCGGCGGGCGGCAAGGTCATCGTCGGCGAGCCGACGTACAACGCGGTGAAGGACCTCGTGGATGTGCGCTCGGCGGGCACGCCGGTGCTCAAGGGCAAGACCGAACAGGTGAACGCCTACGAGATAGTCGGGATGAAGGAAGTTACGCCGGCGACCATGGACGCCGGAACGTAAACCACGCTACCCCGCCCATGAGCGCCAACGCGCCCAAGACGATCGCCACGTGCAGTCCCCACAGGCGGACAAATCCGGGGCCGTTCGCCCCGCCTTCCTGGAGCTCGCCAGCCGGCGGCGCGTCGATCGGCTCGGCCTCGACAACCTTGGGGAACGCCGTGCTGACCAGGCGTGCCGCGCGCGCGTCTTTATCAAGATCGGATTGAAGGACCCAGTACGGGTTCCCCGCGCGGTCCTTGCGTTCAACGCCACCGGCGCGCTCCCACTCGGCCTTGAGGCGCGCCCGGCGTGTCGCGGAGAGTTCTTCGCTCATTTCGGCGATGAACGACCGCTGAAGCGTCATGGTGAGCACGCGCTTGTTCCACGGCTCGTCGATGACAACCGGGATGGCAGCGATGTTGGCCAAGTCCGCCTCGTCCACGAACGCATAGAGGTCGGGGTCGCCGTTCTTGAACGTAAATTGGTACGGCGTCAGTCCGTCTACCGACGGAGACTGTTGCGACGTTGCTGCGCAGACGAGCAATACACCCGCGATGAACATGCCCCAAGTATAATGCCGCCCCACACCGGCGGCCAAGCATGGAACGAATCGGCGCCGCGCGGTATTGGACTACCGGGGACGCATTCGTTGGGCGACATGCAATCGATCATCCTGCCGATTACCGCAGCCGTCTTCGCCGCGGGCGTTCTCGCCGCACTCACGCCATACATGATGGACCGCAAACGCCGCGTTCCGGTGCGCCTCACCTGCCCGGTTTGCCAGCACGATATCGTCACCGAAGCGGGAAATCTGTCCCCCCTGCCGCTCGAGTTCGTCTCGTTCGTCGTCCGCGAGGACCCGTCGGCGTACGGCCTTCCGCTGTCGGAGGTCCGCTGCGCGGGTTGCGGCGTGCACCACATCTACGCGACCGACGCGCGGCCCCCGCGCTACCTGATGTCCAACCCGCTCAGCCACAAGTCGCGCAACAGCACCTGCGCGCAGTGTCACACGCCGTTGGCGCGCCCCGCCTGGCCACGCGGCGCTTACGACGGCCGAATTGCCTCGGCGCCGGGATTCGGCCCGCAGCATGGTTTGGCGTGTACACGCTGCGGCGCGGTCGTGTGCGTGAAGTGTACGCAGGAAGCGAGCGCTGGCCGCACGAAGGACGGTTCATACATCTGCGCGCGGTGCTTCCGCGGCCCGCTCGACACGGTCCATCACTTCTGACGAAAGGATTGCCGTTGCCAAGTCCAGTTCGGAGTACAAAGACCAGCCGGGTCGCACGCGTCGATGCGATTCAAGAGACGCCCCACGCTTCGTGGGTGACAGGGGTAAGCGGGGTTCGCTTCCCACCAAGCTCAGTTCGGCGCGCTGCGACGCTTTGTCTACTCGCGTTCGCCGCTGCCTGCGCATCGACCCCGAATCCCGAGTCACACCCGGCGGCGGAATCGGAATCGACCGACGCCAATCCCATGCTCGAACGAGCCCCCCTTGCCACGCTCGTCCGCCGGATCGGCCAGGACTACGGCCGCAACATTGTTCTGATGAACGGTCTCGAGTACTACGTCGCCGGGCCTTACGAACTCAAGAAGCTCGCGCCCGACAAACTGGTCGAAACGATCGCCGCGGACACCGGCATGTCGCTGACGCGGCTGCCGAAATACGACTTCATCCATCCGCCAGGTTTTGAATCGCTCGCCCAATACTCGCCTTCCACGCGCCTCGACCGCCGCACCGCGTACTCAACGACGAATATCCGCATCGGCGCGGACACGCCGCTCTACGGTGCGCTGGCCCTGTTGAGCCATTCGCTGCGGACCACGCTTGTCGCGGATAACATCGTCGCGGCGGCGTTGTGCGGTGAGATGAACCTTCAGGACGTCACATTCGGGGAGGGGTTCGACGCGCTCCTCCGCTCCGCGCGGCTCACGGACGCTACCTGTGCCGTGCGTGTCGAGGACGGGGCCGTGCTGCTGCATTCGCCGCGCGCGGAATTACGCGAAACCGTCCTCGTGAATACCGGTTCGACGCCGCGTCCCGCGTCGCTCGACCGGATCGTGTCGGTGTACCTGCCGGCTCCGCCCAATGACCCCCGCACGTTGCTCGAAGACTCCGGCGCGGTCCCGCTCGCACAATGCGCCCGCAGCATCGCGGATCAGCTTGGCATGCGCGTCGAGTTCGATCGCAACTGCGAAAAACTGCCCGTGAACCCCTGCGTGATGGTCGGCGTGAGCGCCGAGACCGCGGTACGCCTGCTCATCCAGCAATGGCCGCTGCCTCACTACGGGTTCACGGCAACCGAGGAGTCGATTCGGATCGTCTATCTCGGCCCGCCGGCGCTCTGAGCGTCCCGCCCCTCGAACGGCTCGATGCGCCCGCGCGGGGACGACTCGGCAAGCCGCGCGACGAATGCCGTGCCCAGTTCGTGCAGCGCAATCGCGAGCGACTCGGTGCGCTTGCTGAAGTAGCTGTACATCGCCAGCGCCGGAATGCCGATGATGAGGCCGGTCACCGTCGTGATGAGCGCCTCACTGATGCCGCTCGAGAGCACCTGCGCATTCCCCAGGCCCTCCGCGGAGATCGCGTCGAACACGCTGACCATCCCGAGCACGGTCCCCAGCAGCCCCAACAGCGGCGCAACACCGGCGACAAGCTCGAGCACGAGCAGCCCGCGCTCGAGCCGTTCCACTTCACGGCGGCCGGTCGCGTTCAGGGTGTCGGTGATGTGCGCGGGGTTTTGTTTGCGCGCAAGGACCAGGCCCTGAACCAACCGCGAGAGCGTGCTGCGCGAATGGCGGCAGGCCTGTAACATCGCTTCGACCGACGACTCGCCCTGGTACAGGTCGAGCATGTCGATCAGACTTTGCGGAATGACGCGCCGCCGGCGCAACGCAAACGCGCGCTCGAGAGCAACCGCTACAGCCGCGATCGCGCACAGGCCGAGCGGCACCATCGTCCAGCCGCCCTTTTGCGCGAATTCAACACCCCGTTCGAGCGCGCCCATCCAAGCTCCTTCAGAGATACGAGAACTTCCAGGTAATTTCGAGGTTGTCCTTGCGATAGATCTCGGGCACGTCAAACGGAAACGGCCCGAACGGCGCGGCCTGTTCGATGGCCTGGCGGCACAATACCGCATACGTGAGCGAGAGCCCAGGGTCGATTACCCGCGCGTACTCGAGCGATCCGTCCGGGCGGATGCTGCACTCGATGACGGCCTCCGTGCGCGAGACGCCGGTGTACCGGATGCGCAGGGCCGAGCGCCACTCGCGCTCGACCAGGCTGCGCACGTGCAGCATGTACTCGCCCAACTCGTGCCTGTTCGCTTCGAAACTGGTGAACCCGGATTTCAGTGCGCCGCCTTCCTCGCGGCCGCGGGAAGATTTCAGCTCCTGCACCGGCATCTTCGTCGCGGGCGGCGTCGCCTGCGCGACTTTGACGCGCTCGGGCAAGGGCTCCGTCTTCGGTTTCGCTTGCGGCGTCAACTCCTCGAGCTGGGCGTCGTCGGCATCTTCAACCGGCGGTTTCGAATCGGGCCGCGCCTCGGGTGCGGCGGCCAATGTCCGGCCGTCGGCAACCGGCGCCGCGAGCGCTGCCGGCGGCGGGGCCGACGTCGGTTTCGGTTGTGGCGGCGCGTTCTCATGTTGGAGTTCGGGGGTTTCCTGCGGCCTTTCCGCCGGATCTGGCGGCGTGACCACTTCCGACGCCTCGGAGGCTTCCGACGGTTGACTCGGCGGGACGGGCATCTCGTCGAAATCGCCCAGTTCATCTACTGAGGGCTTGGACGGGTCCCCCTGCGCATCGGAATTGTCCTGCGCCTGGGAGTCCCGGCTGGAAATCAGGTCCGTCTCCGCGACAGGCCCTTCGGCAGCAGCGCCCGCGTCGATCAGTTGTTTCGGGTCGCGCTGCTCATCCTCAGGCGCGGGCCGGCTAAAATCGAGCCGGATCGTTCGCTCCGCAGGCTCCGTCCGCGCGATGGCCACGTTCGTCCGCACCATGTACGGCAGCGCCGTCAACATGGCGACATTCAGCAGAATCGACGCAGCCAGCGCCGTGCCTATGCGAAACCAGTAATTCATCTGTCAACAATCATATCCCGCCGCTGCCCGGCGGGGCTAGAAATCCCGTAATACCCCGTCATTGCGAGGAGCGGCCTCTGCGACGGAGGAATTTCATCGACCGGTACCCCCAGCTGCCACGTCGCGCTTCGTTCGAATGTCGCCGATCCTTCCCATCCACCGTCCACTTCTCGGACAACCGAAGGCGCCCGGGTCGGCTCCCGGCCTCCCCTCCCAACTTTGCAGTTTACTTTTGGCGTCGCACCCTTTAATGTATACGGTGACTCAAGGGGGACTGCCCGGGTTCGGTCTGCAGCCGGGACAGTTGCACGCGGGGGGTCTGTGGGGATGCGTCAGCGAGCCAGCATGATTACGGCCATGGAAGGCATGGCCCGTCCTGTCTTCCAAATCGCGAAGGAACTTTCGCTCAACAGCCGGGCGGGTCTCACCTCGCGGTTCCTGTCGAAAAAGCTCGAACTTCCACAGGAAGAGGTCGAGTATCTCGTCGACATCAACCACAAACTCCTCTACACCGACATCACCAAGATCAAGCTGCCGCAGGAAGGCATCAACGCGGTCAAGCGGATCATTGAGGGTCTCGAAAACCACGGCGACGTTTCGGCACTGTTCCAGCGCGTCAAGAACATGCCCGCGCAGGAGTTTCGCCACCTCGAGGAACACCTCGGGATTGACGGCCCGAGCACCAAGAAGAGCGCGGCCGAGGTCGTCGTCGAAAAGGTCTACCGCCATCCCGATTCCGTGATGGAGTACGTCGCCACGCACAATTTTTCCGCGACCGCCCGCGAAGTGTTCGACGTGGTCTGGCAATCCAATGAAGGCCTGATGCCCGCCTCCAAGGTCCGCGCCGCCCACGGCGGGTCTGAACCGGAGGTGGAACAGGCGCTCACCGAACTGTTCCGCAAGCTCGCGCTGTTCGAGTTGTTTCGTTTCGACGCCGAGGACCGGCTGGTCCGCGTGGTCGCGCTGCTCACCGAAGTACGCCAGTGGCGCGATCAGCAGAACCGCGATCACCGGAAAAAGGCCGCGCTGAAACCCCAGCGCGGCGCGCTTGGCGAGGTCCAGATCCGCGGGCTGGGCATGACCGACCGGATCTGCCAGCTCGTCGCGGCACTTGCCGCCAAGCCCGCCCGCCTGCGCGGCGATGGCGAGCTGTTCCGCGAGGACCTGCGCCGCCTGAGCGAAATCGTCGAGGAATACGACGAGCCCTCGCTCGGCACGTGCCTCTGGGCGGCCGAAGGCGTCGGCTGGCTCGGCCGCGTGGACAACGAACTGCGCGCGGGCGAGCTCGAATCGCTCATCGACGTGGACCACTTCGAGCGCCACCGGATGCTGTTCGACTGGCTCACGTCGCGCGGCGACGAAGGCGTCGCGCGGCGCGCGCTGGCCGATGCGCTCGATGACATGCGCGCAGGTACGTGGTACAGCACGCTCGATTTCATCGAGACGGCATTGCAGGCGCGAGAGGAGCGCGACCGGCACGTCCTGCGCGCCAAGGGCGGCCACTACGGCTATCTCAGCCCCGGCACCGCGACGAGCGCGGACAAGGTGATCGCGCGCGCGCTCGACGAGACGCTGTTCTGGCTGGGGGTAGTGGAAAAGTGCGTGGACGGCACGACGACGTATTTCCGCGTGACCGATCTGGGCTTTAACCTGCTCACCGGCCAGACGGACGCGAAAATTTCCGAGCGCTACGCGAAACCGGGCCGCGAAATCATCGTTCAGCCCAACTTCGACATTGTCGTGCCGACGCAGGACATGGACCCCCTGCTTACCGTTCCGCTCGACCAGTTCGCCCAGCGCCAGAGCAGCGGCAGCGCGTCTGTCTACCGCATGTCCAAGGATTCGTTTACCCAGGCGCTGCAGGACGGCCACGACGTGGACGCGTTCATCACATTCCTGATGCGGCACAACCGCGGCGGTTCGCTCCCCCCGAACGTGATGCACACGCTCGAAGACTGGCGCGGCGGCCTGCGCCGGGTCCGCCTGCGCACGCTGCACATCATCGAGGCCGACGACCCGCTCGTGATGGCGGATCTGCAACACCGCCGCAAGTTCAAGAAACATTTCCAGCCCGTCGAGCCGCAAAAAATGATCGGCTACACCAAGATCGGCCGCGCCGAACTCGCCAAGATTCTCGAGAAAGACGGCTTCATCGTCGAATAGCGAGCGCGGAGCTTCCCCTCGTCGTCGAGTCCGCGACAGCGGGAGACGCCGCGCGTCGTCGGCGATTAGCCCGTTGCGCATCCACGCGCCCGCTTCTATAATCGCGCTCCCGGGGGGTTCCGCGTGGACGAATCGCAGCGACTCGTACAGTTTCCCGAGCCGAGCGAGACGACGCTGATTCTGCTCGCGTTGACGTTGGCGGCCGCGTTCGCATTCGTCGTGCTTCGCGAGATCGCGATTCGCCGCCGCGCCCGGCGCCGCCGGCTCAGCCGGGAATGGGAATCGATCGCCGGGATTCTCAAGGAACGCCGCATCGACGGCCCGAACGCGACGCTGCTCGAGTCACTCATCCGGCGTGCGTCGAAGAATGAACCGTTGCGCGCCGTCACGACGCGCGAGGGCTTCGAAACCATCGTCGAGGCCGAACTCGCACGCCAGTCCGACCTCGACTCGGCCGCCTTCGAGGCGCTCGGGGTCACGTTGCGCGCGCTGCGCCGCGAACTCGGCCTGGACTACGTGCCCATCGGCCACGCGATCCGGTCCACGCGCGAACTCCACGAGGGCCAATGGATGACGATGGGCAGCGGCGCCGGCAGCCCGCCCGAATGGATCCGCGTGATGGTCGAAGACCTCAACGAGGCGTTCTTCTACGTGATGCTCAAAGACGCGGCCGGCGCGAAGGCGCCGAGCCTGCCCGCGGGCACCCGCGTGCAGTGCATCCTCTGGCGCGACGAAGACGCGCGGTATGGTTTCGAGACGACGGTCGCCTCGTTCGAGCCGTCGCCGCCGCTCTGGCGCCTGCACCATACGTCCAGCCTCGAACGCTCTCAGAGCCGCGCCGATTTCCGCGTGCGCTATGACCAGCCGATCGTCGCCGGCGTGCTCAACGCCCCGATCGACGGGGACACCGCCAACGCGAAGCCGCGCGCGATCGTCACGCGCATCAGCGGGCGCATCACGAGCATCAGCGCGGGCGGTTGTGCGCTCGTGTTCAGCCAGCCGGTCGCGCGGCACGTCCTGCTGCGCATTCCTCTTGAGGTGCCCGGCGCCCGTGCGGTCGAAGTGGACATCCAGATCGTCGCCACGGCGGCCATCTCCGGCGGACGCCACCTGGTCCGCGGCCGGTTTCTTGGACTCAGCGAGGACATGCGGGATAAAATCGCGCGCTACGTCCTGCACAAGCAGCAACAGCGGCTCGCTGCGCAATCGATCAAGGGTGGATAGACGTGGAATTCCTGCGTGAGGCCGGCCGCGCGCTGTTCGAAAATCACCGGCCCGTGCTGATGTACATGGCGCTCGCCGCGTTCCTCAAGACCGGCGAGGCGCTGTTTCAGGAATTTGTCATCGCGCCCATCGCGGACGACGCATCCGACAGCCTGCTCGGACTCCAGCTCATCGGCTCGCGCATTGTGCTTGTCGCGTTGTTCGCACTGGCGGACACGATCCTGCTCTCGCGCATCGGCCGCGAAATCGACAAGCCTTATTGGCGCATCGCGACCGACCGCGAAGCCTTCGTGCGGTTCTACAGATTGTGGCTGTTGCTCGGCCTCGCAAATCTCGTCTACGGTCAAGTCATCGAACAAACCCTCGGCGGTGACCAGGAACACCCGGCGACGTTTTTCCTCGGCGTCAGCTACCTGGTATGGATTGTGCTGCTGCATGCCTTCGGAACAACCGTGATGTTTTATGGGCGAGTCGCGCGCGAGGAGGTCTCGGAAGCGTTTCAGACGATGTCCCGCCACGCCACGCTGGTAATGGGGCTCTGTCTGTTCGGAATCCTCGCGGGGATCCTGCTCGCCGGGACGAATTCGGCGATTTTGCTCGGCGAGTTTCCGCTGCCGCTCCGTCTCGCATCAATCGCGCTGCTGGCCGCGGCTGACGGGCTCGTCAGTTGCCTGCTCTTTGCGTTCATGTGGCTGGTCTGCCGGTACGATCGCGATCATTACGATCGCGACCGCGAAGATTTCGACCTGTAGCGGCGCGGACCCATTCCATGCGCGTCGAGATCCCGTACGCCGACAAGTCGCTCTCGGCGCAATTGCCGCGAAATGTCGAGTTACTCGGCATACTGGACGTCGCCGATGCGGCGCCGGTCATCGACGCGCCAGCCGCCGTGCGTGCGGCGTTCGAGCGTCCGATCGGCCTTTCCGGAGGCGCGCTGGACGGGTTCTCGGTCGGGGATTCCGTCGTCATCGTCGTCTCCGACTCGTTCCGCCAGACGCGCGCGGACGAATTCCTGCCGCCGCTGCTCGATGCGTTGAACGATCGCGGAATTGGCGATCGCAACGTTTCGATACTTTTTTCGACCGGCGTCCACCGCGCCCCCACGCCGGGCGAGCAGCGCACGATCCTCGGCTCTCCGGTCCATGACCGCGTCGCCGGCCGCATCGATTGCCACGATGCGGACGCGCCCGGCCACCGGCACGTCGGCACGACATCGCGCGGCACGCGCGTCGAGATAAACCCGCGCGTGCTGGACGCGGACCGCGTCATCGTCACCGGCGCGATCGTGCTGCATTATTTCGGCGGGTTTGGCGGCGGCCGCAAGTCCGTCGTGCCGGGCCTTGCGTCGGCCGCGACCATCGCGAAGAACCATTCGCTCAACCTGCATCCCGGCGAAGACCGGCTCGACCCCGCCGTGCGCATCGGCGTGCTGGACGGTAACCCGGTCGCCGAAGACATGCTCGAAGCCGCGCGCTTCGTGCGCACGGACTTCGTACTCAACACAGTCCTCACGCGCGAGGGCCGCATCGCGGCGGTGTTTTGCGGCGAGATGGACGCCGCGCACCGCGCCGGCTGCGAGTTCGCGCGGTCGCTATACGCACGGCCGATCGCCCGCCGCGCCGACCTCGTCATCGCGGCGTCCGCGCGCACGCGGAACTTCGTGCAGACCCACAAGGCGCTCTACAACGCGTACCAGGCCGTCCAGCCGAACGGCCGCATCGTGCTCGCCGCGCCGTGCCCCGAAGGCCTCGGCGGCGAACGGTTCTCGAAGTGGCTCGCGCTCGGGGACCGCGCAAAGGTCTTCGCCGCGCTCCGCACGCGAAGCGAGATCAACGGGCAGACCGCGCTCTCCACGCTCGAGAAATCGCGCATCACGCGGTTCGTCACCGAGCTGGAGGCGGCGGACGTTTCGCGGCTCGGCGGCGCGAAGTCGCGGTCCCTCCAGGATGCGATCGACGAATCGCTCGCGGACCTTGCCGGCTCCGGAATCGCGAATCCGACGTGTTACGTCCTGCCGTCCGCAGCGCACACGGTTCCTCACCCCGCAGCGGGTGACTAGGCTTTCGCTTCGCTAGGAAGAGCTTCGCTTCCTCGAAAGTCGGTGGCGCAGGCTTCCAGCCTGCGAGCGTTCAACTGAACGCGAGGACACTGTGACTCCGAACGAAGTGATTGCTTCGACGCACACGTCGCTCCTCGCAGTGACAGTGGAGAGGAATCCTCGCAGCGACGGGCTACCGGGAAGGAACCCTAACCCCTTGGCGACAAAGCGTTTGATACAGGTATCGGCGTCTGTTAGAATTCGATTCTGGTTAGCCCGTCCTTCCGGGGGCCGACGCGTGAACAGGCTGGTCTTCCCACTCTCCAAAGTTGCACATGCGGGTGGACACTCCTTCGATGAAGAAGTGCTCGAGGGCGACCTGCGCCCGTCCGGCGCGCCGGACTCGGCGCTGACGAGCGTGCGCGTCGCCGGGACGCTGAGCGCGATCGACACGGAGTACATTTTCCGCGGCCGGCTCACGGGCGTGTTCGAGCGGCCGTGCGATCGGTGCCTCGAACCGGCCAGCGAGACCGTCGAGCAGGACGTGACCTGGCTGTTCGAGCCGGCCATGAATGGACGCGAGGCGGGATCGGCCGTCGAATCGGACCCGGACGACGGCGTTGAATTCGATGCGGACGACGAAGGCGGGCGGGCGAGGTATTACGACGGCGACGAGATCGATCTGGCGCCGCACGTCTGGGAGGAACTACTCCTCGCTGCGCCCAGCAAGTTCTATTGCCAGGCCGATTGCCGCGGGCTCTGCCCGAGCTGCGGCAAGAACCTGAACGAAGGCCAGTGCGACTGCGCACCGGAGTCACAGCAAGTCGGAAACACGAAATTGGCAGGGCTCAGGGACCTGTTCCCCAATCTGCCGTCCAAACAGGAGGAGTAATCGTGCCAGTACCAAAGAGAAAGACGGGGAAAGCCAAGAAAAACATGCGGCGCTCCCACCACGCGCTCACCCCGGCCAACCTGATCGAATGTCCCAACTGCGGCGAGAAAACCATGCCGCACCGGGTCTGCCGGCGCTGCGGCTACTACAAGGCCCGCACCGTCCTCAAGGGCGAAGACTAAGATCAACCGCGGCGCGGATAGCCGGAGAGGGCGCGATGCGAATTGTCCTGGACGCGATGGGCTCGGACAATGCCCCCGATCCGGAAGTCCGAGGCGCGGTTGAAGCCAGTCTCGAATCCAAAGCTGAATTCGTCCTCGTCGGCGACGAGGCGATGCTTTCCGACAAACTCAATGCCTTCCCGAAACGCGGCAACATCAGCGTCGTCCAGGCCTCCGAGCGCGTCCTGATGACCGACTCGCCCATGGTGGCGATCCGTCAGAAGAAAGACTCCAGCCTCCTCGTCGGCCTTCGCCTTGTCAAAGAAGGCAGCGCGGTCGGGTTCCTCAGCGCGGGCAACACCGGCGCCGTGATGCTCGGCGCACGCGTCGTGCTCGGGCCCATCAAGGGCGTCGCGCGCTCGGCCATCTGCCAGATCC
>CAYPNI010000118.1:0-12737 GCA_964411925.1 uncultured Nitrospirales bacterium | reverse complement strand
ATGAGGGACATGGCGCTTTTGAAGCGGCGGGCGATGTCGGCGGCGGGGATCGCGATGACGTTGGCGGCGGAGTCGACGAGTTCGATGCCGTCGGGGGCGTCCTTGCGCAGGTAGCCGGTGAGCACGTCGCCCTTGGTCGTGTCAACGATCCAGACGGCATACTCGTGCGAAATCGCGGCGCTGGGATTCAGGATGGATTCGAGCAGGCCTTCCTTGCCGTATTTTACGCCGATTTTGGAGAGGTCCGGGCCGACCTGGCGGCCTTCGCCGGCGACCATGTGGCACTGGTAACACTGCGAGCGTTCCTCGCTGAAGAAAACCGCACGGCCGCGCGCGGCGTCACCGGGCATCTTCATCAACTCGGCTACCGTCGGCAGCGGCTCGCCGTCACGCGTAGTCTCCGGCGGCAGGATCTGGCCCGCGATCATGCGCACATCCTCGAAACGGCATGAGCGCAGCGCCTCGCCGACGTCAAACTCGATGTCGGTCGGAATCGCGCCCTCTTCCGCGGACTTTAGCAACGCGGCCGCACCGGCCTTCGTCTCGACGAGCAGCCGCGCGGCATTCCGGCGCAGCCCGCGCAAGCGCGCCTCGTCGAGCACATACGCATGCAGTTGCGCGCGCGAGTCGTCGTCTCGGAACCGCGCGAGAATCGCCAGAGCGCCCGCGGCGACGTTTCCCTGGTCACTTGCCAGCAGCGCGTTGAGGGATGCCTCGGGTGTGTTCGCGCGCGTCGCCATGGTGGCCGCGAACTGCACGGCCTTCCCGCGTTCGTCCGCCGTGCGCGCCGTGTCCAGCGCCATGGCGAGCAGATCCGGCACAAACGCGTCGCGCCGCGCCTGGGTGATGAAGTCGAGCGCCGCGTCACGCGTCGAAGGCTGTTGCAACCGGGCGCGCAAGTATTCGTCCACGCCGCTCGCGTCGATTGCCGCGCGCCAGACATTGCCGCCGTCAAACGCGAGCAGTTCGAGCGCGTAGGCCGAGAGTTCCGCCGACGCGGAATTGGTTACCTGCGCGGCGATTGCGGCACCCGCCTCCGGCGTGCGCGTGGCGTCAAGCGCCTTCAACGCGAGTTTTCGCAGCGCCAAATCCAGTTTGGGATTCTCGGCGGCGGACGTTGCGACTTCAACAACCTCCGCCGGGTGCAGTTGTGTCGCGAGTCCACCCAGATGCGCGGTCCAATCGCGGCCAACGCGCGAGACCAGCTCGCTCCACGCCCATTCTTCGCGCCCGTGGACCGCGATGCCAATCGCTTCGCGGTAAAAGCGGTCCGAGCCGTCGAACAGCGCGGCCAGATCCAGAATGGCATCGTCCACATCAGCGGCGCGAGTCGCGCGCGAGAGTTCGAGCAAGAGCTGGCGGCGCACCTGCGGCGACGGATCGCCGAGCAGCTTCGGGTATTCCAGGAGTGCCGAGGATTCCGGATTCGCGATGACGCGGACCGCCTGGACGCGGTCGGCGACGGCTTCGCTGGCAACTGCCGCATCGATTGCAGCGTCGCGTAGTGTTGCGTCGTCGGCCGCCATCCAGAGTGCGCGGGCGCGTGTGAATGAGTCCTTGTCACGGCCGAGCGACTGCACGAGCTTCGTATCGCCCCGCGCGAGTCGTTCCTTGAGCGCCTGGTTCGCGAGAAAGCGCCGGGCGACATTCGGCGACGAAAACGCCTCGCGCAGGCCCGCGTCCGATTTCAGATCCAGCGGCGGGACGTGGTACGCCGTCGAATTCGTTGCCGCGTTCGTCAGGCGGTACACGCGCCCGCGGATGACGTCGCCCATGCGGTGGCCGCCGACGCCCGGGTCGTACCAATCGGCGATGAAAATCGAGCCGTCCGGCGCGACCGCGACATCGACCGGGCGAAACCACTTGTCGTCCTCGCAGCGCAGCAGCACTTCCTGTTCGGCGGCGAAGCCCGCGCCGTCGGGCCGCGGATAATACGCGCGAATCTCGCCGGGGCCGGCCTCGGCGTGGATGAGCGCGCCTCGAATGCGCTCGGGCATCGTGCCGCCTTCGTACGCGAGAATGCCGCAGGGCGAGCCGAACCCCGTGCGAATCATGCGCGGGATGACGCCGGGCTGGTCCATGTTCCAGTGGACGGATTCGAGTCGCCGGTCGCCCTGGCGCCGCGGCCAGTAACCGTAGTGCCCGCCTTCGAAGACGTAATTGATGCGCGTGTTCTCGTTGCCATCGTCGTCGTTGTCGGAGATGAACACGTTGCCGAACGAATCGGCGACGGGTTCATACGGATTGCGCATGCCCTGCGCGAGCCATTTCAGCCGGTTGCCGTCGAGGTCGGTACGCAGCACGGTCGCGGCCATCAGCGGCGCGTCGCGCCCCGCGTGCACGCGGTTCCCCTGCTTATCCGTCACGTCGAGGCCCTGATCGCCGTTGCTCATGTAGAGGCGGCCATCCGGCCCCCAGACGACGCCGTGAATCGCGTGATCGTTGTCGATGCCCCCGAACCCCGTCAGGATGACCGTGCGTTTGTCCGCGACGCCGTCGCCGTCGGTGTCCTGCAGATAGAACAGGTCCGGCGATTGGCACACGTACACGCGGTCGCCGAGCACCGCAATGCCCATCGGTGCCTGCAACGATGGATGCTGGTAGAACGTCGTCGCCTTGTCGCAGCGGCCGTCGCCGTCGGTGTCCTCGAGCACGCGGATGCGGTCGCCCAGATCCGTCGTGCGTTCCTGGTTGAACAGGCGATAGTTGACCGCCTCCGCGATCCATATCCGCCCGCGCGCGTCGATGTCCATCGACGTCGGGTTCCAGAGGTCGGGTTCGGAGGCGAACAGCGAGACAGTGAAACCGTCCGCCGTGCGCATGCGCGCGAGCGCGTCCGCGGGCTCGAGTTGGGCACAGGCGACGCTGCTCAACAGCATTCCCACCAAACCGATCGCGATATGTCGCACGTTCACTTGGCTGGCACTCCATTCACTGTAGAAGCGCGGCCGCTGAGTCTCGCGGCTACGCCGAACAATACCGTCAATACGGCGAAACTGATCAATGGCGGCGGAATCTCGAAGTATACGAAGAGGCCCGTCAACGCCGCGAAACACACGCAGTCAAACGCCGCCAGGCGCGCGGCGATCCGCGGCGCATGGTCCGCGCGGAGCGCGGAAACAACGAGGAGATTCTTGATTCCGAGCATGATCAACAACGCGCCAACCTGAATCCAGACACCGGCAAATGTGCCGTAAAGAGACATCGAAAACGGGCCGGCCTCGAGTGTGGCCGCCCTGGCCGCTTCGTAGGCGTCGGCCCACGCGTCGTTCGGCGGATCGTTGGCGAGTCCCGTGGTGTGCAGAATGCCGATTATCACGGTCAGTACGGACGAGACGGCGAACGTGCGGATTCCTTTCATGAACATGAAGAATGCTCACGTCTTCCGTGGTGGTTTCAGGTTGACAGATCGGCGACGGCAGCCTAGCATAAACGCATCGATCGTGGGGCTGCCAAATCCATGGAACGCATCGCCTGCACATTGAATGGCAAACCGGTCACGGTGGAGACCGATCCGGAACGGACCCTGCTCGAAGTCCTGCGGGAGGACCTGAACCTCACCGGCACGAAGTACGGTTGCGGCGAGGGGAGCTGCCGCTCGTGCACGGTCCTCGTGGACGGCCGGCCGGTCGCGTCATGCCAGTTGCCGGTGGCGCGCGCGGCGGGGAAGACGATCGAGACCATCGAAGGGCTGGCCACGGATGACACCCTGCATCCGCTTCAGGAGGCATTTATCGGCGAGAACGCGATGCAGTGTGGCTACTGCGTGCCGGGCATGATCATGACGGCCGAGGCGCTGTTGCGTTCGAACGCGAGCCCGACGCGCGCGGAAATCGTGGAGTTCATGAACGGCAACATCTGCCGGTGCTGCAATTACCCTAGCCTTGTGAACGCCATCGCGCGGTGCGCGTCGGCGCGCGCGCAAACGGGGGCGCGATGAGCGACGTGCGCTTCGACAACGAGGCCGAGCGGTACGAATTCGCGGAACCCCCGCGCTACCGCTTCGAGTTGTCCCGGCGCGCGTTCGTGCAGAGCGTCGGAGTCGGCCTGCTGATCACGGCCTACGCGCCGGAGGTCTTTGCGCAAGGCCGGCGCGGTTCGAGCTCCCCGATCGCGGCGCGGTTCCGGTTCGAACCGGACGGTACCGTGACGGCGTACACCGGCAAGGTCGAGGTTGGCCAGGGCGCGCGCACGCAGATTTCGCAGGCGGTGGCGGAGGAACTGCGCGTGCCGATCGAGCGCGTGAGCCTCGTCATGGCCGATACGGACCTCGTGCCCGACGATGGCGGGACCTACGGCAGCCAGACGACGCCTCGCACGCTGCCCTCGGTGCGCGAGGCGGGCGCGGCGGCGCGCGAGTTGTTGATCGGCCTTGTCGCGGAAACGTGGAGCGTCTCCGCGAGCGAGATTACGATGGAATCCGGCGTGTTTGCGCATCGCGACGGCCGGACGATGACACTGGCAGAACTGGTTTCGCGAAATTCGGAGTTGAACGCGTCACTCGGTACGCGGGACTCGGAGGCCGGCGATCCGCGCCCGGCCGAGTCGTGGAGCATTCTGGGCACGCCCGCGACGCGCACGAACGGCCGCGTTATCGTGACGGGCGCGCACGCGTACCCGTCCGACATCCGGCGGCCGGGAATGCTGTTCGGCAAAGTATTGCGCGCGCCGTCCTACGGGGCGACGCTCGATAGCGTTGACATGTCCGCCGCGGACGGAATGGCGGGCGTGACCGCGGTCCGCGACGGTGAGTTTATCGGTTGCGCGGCGCCGACGACGCGGCAGGCCCAGGCGGCCATCGATCGCATCGCGGCGACGGCGAAATGGACGACGCAGCCGCATCCCCCGAGCGACGCGTTGACGGCGTACCTGAAGGAGCATACGAGCGAAGGCTCGGGCCGATCGCGGTCGAGCGCTCGCCAGACGGGCGACGTGGACGGCGCGATGGCGGGCGCGGCGAAAGTGCTGCGCGCGACGTATGAGATTCCCTACATCCAGCATGCGCCGATGGAGACGCGGTCCGCCGCGGCGGAATGGACCGACGGACGACTGACGGTGTGGACTGCGACGCAGCGGCCCTTCGACGTGCAGCGCGACCTCGCGCGCGCGTTCTCGATCGCGCCGGACAAGGTGCGCCTCATCGTTCCGGACAGCGGCGGCGGATTCGGCGGCAAGCACCAGGCGGACGCCGGTGTCGAGGCCGCGCGGCTCGCGAAGGCCGCCGGCAAGCCGGTGTCGCTGCAGTGGACGCGCGACGAGGAATTCATGTGGGCGTATTTCCGGCCCGCGGGCGTCATCGAAATCGCGGCGGCGCTGGACGCGACGGGCAAACCGGTGGCGTGGGACTTTACGAACTACAACTCCGGCGGGTCGTCGATCGAGTGCCCGTACGCATTTCCAAACGTCCGCACGCAGTTCCGCAACAGCGATTCGCCGCTCCGGCAGGGGTCGTATCGCGCGCTGGCGGCGACGGCGAATAACTTCGCGCGCGAAGCCTTCATCGACCGGCTCGCGGCCGAGGCGGCGGAGGACCCGCTTGCGTTCCGGCTCGCGCGGCTGCACGAGGACCGCATGAAAGGCGTGCTCGAAGCGGCGGCGGACAAGTTCGGCACGCGCGATTTCCGCGCGGCGCCGGGCGGCGGCATGGGCCTGGGTATCGCGTGCGGGACGGAGAAGGGCTCGTTCGTGGCGACGTGCGCGGAGGTCTTCGCGGACCGCGCGTCGAAGCGCATCGAGGTCCGGCGGTTGACGGTTGCGTACGACTGCGGACCGGCGTTGAATCCGCTGAACCTGCGCGCGCAGATCGAGGGCGGCGTCATCATGGGCCTCGGCGGCGCGCTCACCGAGGCGATCGATTTCCGCGACGGCAAGCTGCTCAACGGCACGTTCAAGGACTACGAAGTGCCGCGATTCAAGGACGTGCCGCCGATCGACGTGGTCATCGTCGAGCCTGAGGGCGTGTCCCCTGTCGGCGCGGGCGAAACGCCGATTATTGCCGTCGCGCCAGCCATCGCGAACGCCGTGCGCCAGGCCACCGGCGCAGAACTCACCGCGCTGCCGCTGCGCCGCGCATTTGCCTGAGCCATTGAATCACGCGCCGCCGTCTGATTAGATCGGACGGTTCCCATCCCGGAGACGCCTCATGCGTACGCAATTTGTTCAATTGTTCGCTTCGATGTGCTCGTTGCTGTTGTTCGCTTCATTCGCGCAGGCCGAGCCGGCCGCGATCCGTCAGGAGAGCGCCTCCGGCATCAAGCACTCCTTCCTCGTGACGGGAACGACGACTTCGGCGCTGTTCGACGAGGACTGCAACGTCGTGTGGGAGGTGAAGGGTTTCTCGCGCGACGGCTACGTCACGGAGAACGGCAACATCCTGATCTCCGACGGCAAGACGGCGAAGGAGTATGCGAAGGGCACCTACGATGTCGTGTGGTCCTACGCCTTGCAGGCGCCGAACACGGAGCTCGGGACCGTCATGCGGCTCGACAACGGCAACACGCTGACCTGCGAGCTGGGCCCGAATCCGCGGCTGATCGAAGTCGGCCCGAACGGCAACGTCGAAGTCGAGGTGAAGCTCCAACCCGAGACCGACAACTTCCACATGCAGACGCGCATGGCGCGCAAGCTGCCGAACGGCAATTATCTCGTGCCGCACCTGTTCGCGTTTGCGGTGAAAGAGTACACGCCCGCGGGCGACGTCGTGCGCACGATCCGCACCGATCTGCCGGAGTTCGGCGGCCGCGAGGTGCACAATTGGCCGTTCACGGCGATCCTGCTGCCGGATGGCAACGTGCTCGCGAACTTGACGCACGGCGACAAGGTCGCCGAGTTCGCGCCCGACGGGTCGGTCGCGTGGAAAGTCGACGCCGCGGACGTGCCGGGGAACTTCAGCGACGCCTGCGGCGGCCAGCGGTTGCCCAACGGCAACACCGTCATCAGCGCGTACGGCCAGAAAGACCCAATGAAACCGAAGATGTTCGAGGTGACGCGGGACAAGCAGGTCGTATGGCAGTTTTATCATCCGGACGTGCACGTGCACGAGGTCCATGTAGTGACGACCAACGGAAAACCAATCACCCCTGCGTTGCGGTGATTTCGTGCAGGCGCGGATGTGGAGCGACCGGCGGAAGAGATCCTTCGCTCACGCTCCGAATGACAAGATGGGGGCCTTCCTTCGCGCGATAGTTCTGCTGCTCGCGGCCGTTTTGTCTTTCGCCGGATCGGCGTACGCCGCCGACCGACCGAACATCCTGTGGATCACCAGCGAAGACAACGGGCCGCACCTGGGCTGCTACGGCGACGCATACGCGATGACGCCGCACCTCGACGCGCTCGCCGCGCGCGGGATGATCTACCGCCGCGCGTGGTCCAACTGGCCCGTCTGTGCGCCGGCGCGGACCGCGCTCATCACGGGCATGTACCCGTCGTCGACCGGATCGGAAAACATGCGCAGCCTGGTGCAGTTGCCCGCGAGCATGCGCTTTTTCCCCGAGCTGTTGCGCGACGCGGGTTATTACTGCACGAACAACGCGAAAGAGGACTACAACCTCGTCGATCCCGGCCAGGCCTGGGACGAGTCGTCGCCGCGCGCGCACTGGCGGAATCGCGCCGCGGGCCAGCCGTTTTTCGCGGTGTTCAACGCCGAGATATCGCACGAGAGCCAGCTCCGCGCGAAACGGCCGCTCGTGCACGATCCGACGAAGGTGCGCGTGCCGCCATACCACCCCGACACGCCCGAAGTGCGCGAGGATTGGGCGCGGTACTATGACAACCTGACCCTGATGGATGAGAGACTCGGCGCGGTCCTGCGCGAAGTGGAGGACGCCGGGCTGTTCGAGGACACCATCGTCTTCTACTTCGGCGACCACGGCTCGGGCATGCCGCGGCACAAGCGCGCGGCGCAGGATTCCGGCTTGCGCGTGCCGCTCATCGTGTATGTGCCCGAACGATTCCAGAACCTCGCACCGGCCGATTACGCCGCGGGCGGCGCCAGCGATCGGCTCGTGAGCTTCGTCGATTTCGGGCCGACCGTATTGAGCCTGGCGGGCGTGCGCGCGCCCGACTACATGCAGGGTCATGCGTTTGCCGGCAGCTTCGCGCAGCCGGAGCGGCAGCACCTGTTCGGTGCGCGCGGGCGCATGGACGCGCGCATCGATCTCGTGCGGACGGTGACCGACGGCCGGTTCGTCTACGTCCGCAATTACATGCCGCACCTGCCGCATGGGCAGCATCTCGCCTACCAGATGGAGACTGCCACGACGCGCGTCTGGTACGAGTTGTACACCGAGGGCAAACTGAATTCCGCGCAGGCGTACTTCTGGGGCCCGAAGGCGCCGGAGGAGTTATACGACCTCGACGCGGACCCGGACGAGACAATGAACCTCGCGGACGACGAGGCGTCGCGCGCGACGCTTTCACGACTCAGCGACGCGCTGGACGCGCACCTGCACGAAATCCGCGACGTGGGGTTCGTGCCCGAACCCGAGTTGCGCGCGCTGCGGGACGGCGACACGCCCTACGACTTCGGGCACGACGAAGAGCGATACCCGCTCGATCGCGTGCTGGAAACGGCGCGCATGGCCGCATCCATGCGGCCGGATTACGAAGACGATCTCGCGTTTCGTACGCGCGATCTGGACGCGACCGTCCGCTACTGGGCCGCGCTGGGCCTCTACATGCGCGGTGCGGACGCGGGCACGCCCCGTCTCGACGTGTTCCGGCCGTTGCTCACGGACGCGTCGCCCGTGATACGCATCGTCGCCGCGCAGGCGCTCGCGCGGTACGGCGAGCGCGACGACGCAGCCGCGGGAATGGAGATCATTCTGCGGTACGCCGACGCGAGCCGGAACGAGGCGATACTCGCCGCGTACGCGTTGAACGCGCTGGACTACCTCGACGGAACGGCGCTGCCGTACATCGAGCGCATCCGGGCGCTACCCACGGAGAATCTCACCGCGCCGCAGCGTTACCGCAGCTACGTGCCGCGGATACTGGAGAAGACGCTGGCCGATCTGGAGTGACTCGCGATCGACGCCGCACGCCGGAGCACACCCCGCCTGCGCGTGGCAGCGGATCGGTTCGATTGCCGTCCCCATTGTCATCCCCGCGAAGGCGGGGATCTCTTCCGGGACGAGACGTTGCGATCGGGTAGAGATTCCCGCCTGCGCGGGAATGACAAGAATGAGGAGCCGTTACGCCACGGCCGCGTCCCGCCCCGCGCGGACATCCGCGAGAAACTTGGGCACGCCGGTGTACGGGTCTTCCTTGCCTTCGTATTCGAGCGCGACATAGCCGCGGTAGCCGGCATCGTTCAGGATGCCGAAAATCCGCGCAAAGTCCGCGGGCACTTTGGTTTTCGGTTCGGGTCCTGCGACGTCGAGCTTGAGTTGCACATTCACCGCCAGCGGCGCGGCGCGCGCGATGTTTTCGTACGGGTTGTCGTCCCAGTTCCCGGTGTCGAGGTTTACACCGAGCCACTCGTGGCGGACGCCCGAGGCGATTTCGAAGACGCGATCGCCCGATGTCGTCAGGTAGCCGTGGTTCTCGATGCCGAGGAAGACGCCGTGCTCGCCCGCATAGTCCGCGCATTCCTTGAGGCACTCGATGGCCCACGCGAGCGCCTGTTCGTCCGAGACGCCCTCGTGCGGGTTCCCGGCGAACACACGGATGTGTGGCGCGCCGAGCCAGAGCGCGACGTCGATCCAGTGCTTCACATGCGCGATTTCGCTCTTGCGCTTCGCGGCGTCCGGGTCGCAGAAGTCGTTTCGGATCGCCGTCCCCGAAATATCCAGCCCGAGTTTGTGGGCTTTGGCCTTCAGCGCGTGGACGTAGCCGGGCTCCTCGGAGGTGAAGTAATAGCCTGTCGGCTCGACGGCGGAGAAGCCGAGATTCGCTGCGATTTCCATGTAATCCGCGAGCGTAATCTTCCCCGGTTTGCCGTTTTGCGGAAGGTACTGCCGGTAAGAGTAGGCGGCGATGCTCAGCGGCGGCCGTGCGGGCGTTGTAGCGGGCTGGGCCCCTTCGGCGGCGGCGCTCGGGCCGAGCGTAGCGGCGCCCACGGCGGCCGCGGATGTCATGAGCCATTGGCGTCGGGTGAGTCCCACGTTCAGCATCCTCCAATTCCGCTATGAACGATCGTTATCGTACTCGTTACTGTCGTCGCGATCGTAATCGGTGATCGACGCGTGAGAAATCGATTACGATGGCGAACTTTCGTGAACCACCTTCGTCCCGTAAACTGAACCCGGTGCCCCGCGAGGTCGGGAACAGGCCTAAGCTGTACCCCGCTTAGACCTGCCACCCGGGCAGCCCGGCTCTTGGAGCACCACGCGTCCGTTTTTGTTAGGAGGTCCATAGTGAAAAAGCGTACGAAACTTCTTTATCAAGCGGTGATGCTTGTCGCGATTGCCTCCAGCGTATCCGCGCAAGAACCCGCGCGGCTCTGGAAGCCGATCGCGGATACGGTCTTCCTCCAGGAGGTGGGCAGCCAAATCGACACCGTCGAGCCGGTGACGAACGTCGCGCTGCTCGACGGCGTGCCCTTCGCCGTATTAGGCGGCGCGCTCCACCGAATCGAGGGCGATACGCTGATCGCCGCGCCCGATTCGCCCCCGGGCATTCGCGCACTCAAATCCCTTGGAGGATCGCTGTGGATCGCCACGCCGGACGCGGCCTATCGCTTCGACGGCGAGACCTTCTCGCGCGTGTTCGATGCCGCCATCGTCGATTTTTGTCTGCACCAGGGCGTCGTCCATGCAGCGACGCGGGAAGCGATATTCCGCTACGACGGTAAATCGTTCGTCGACATCAAGCCCCAATCCGGCTATCAGACGAACAACACGACGATGATCATGGAAGACGGTTCGCAGGTGTTGACCGACCCGATCGACATCGCGCCCGTCCGCGGCCTCGCGTCGTACAGCGACACGCTCTATCTGTTGCGCGGCGACGGCATTGCGCTGCTCGAGGGGGCCGTGCTCATACCGGACCCGATCGATTGGGGGACGTATCCCTCGCCGAACCTGCGCGCGATGCTGTCCCACGGCAGCCGGCTGTGCCTCGCGACCGATCGCGGCGTCGCGGAATTGCGCGGCATGGCGATGACGACGCTGCGCGGCGCGGACGGCCTGCCGTACGAAGACACGACCTGCCTCGCATCGGGTTTCGACGGCGACCTGTGGATCGGCACGACGACTGGCGCGATTCGCCAGACCGGCGGCGCGTATCACTATTTTGGCGCGGAACACTGGCTGCCCGGCGACGGCGTGAACGACATCGCCGTGGGCGATCGCGTGGTCTACATCGCGACGAACGCCGGGCTGGGCATCATCCGCTACGAGCCGTACACGCTCGCGAAGAAGGCCGAGTTTTTCGAGCGCAGCCTCGAGGAATGGGGCCACAAGCGCCTGGGATTCGTGCACTTGCTCTACTGGTCGGGCGGCGAGGACGGCGAGTGGCTGCGCGAAATTAGCGACAACGACGGCGGCCATTCGACGCATTACTTCGCGGCGCTTTGTTTCAAGTACGCCGTGACGAAGGACAAGGCCGTCCGGCGCGAGGCCGAGAACATGTTCGAGTCGATGCGCTGGTTGCAGCGCATTACGGGCACGGACGGGTTCTTCGCGCGGTCGATCTGGTCGGTGAAGGGCGACAAAGGCGAGTTGTCGCGCCACGGCAGCGGCGGACTGCCCGCGAAGTGGTACCCGACCGAAGACGGGTTGTGGTACTGGAAGGGCGACACATCCAGCGACGAGGTGAACGCGCAATTCTACGGCGTGTCGCTGTTTCACGACCTCGTCGCGGACGAACCGCAGAAGAAACTCGCCGCGGAGCACCTCGCAAACATCGCGGGACACATCGTCAAGAACGGCTGGGTGCTGCGCGACATGGACGGCGTGCCGACGCGCTGGGGACGCTGGGACCCCGACTACCTGTTGCGGCCGTACGGCATCGAATCGCGCGGGCTGAACGGCATGGAAGCGCAGACGTATGTCACGACGGCGTTCGCAATGACCGGCGAGCCCAAGTTCCGCGATGCGCTCGATCAACTCCGCAAATGGGGCTACCCGAACTACACCGTGCGGCAGAAACTGACCTTTCCGCCGGAATCCGTCGTGTCGTGGGACGACCTGCTCGCGTTCCGGTGCTACTGGCCGCTGTTGACGTACGCGGCCGACCCCAACCTGCGCTCGATCTATATGCGCAGCCTCGAGCGTAGCTGGGAAGTCATGCGGATGCAGCACGTGCCGTGGTTCAATTTTATGTACGGCGGGCTCACGGGCAACGATTGCGACTCGGAACGCGCGGTGCAGCACCTCCGCGAATGGTCGCTCGACACCGTGAACCACAGCTACCGCAATTCGCACCGGACGGACCTCGCGCCGGAGCCGGGCTACGTCCCGTATGCGATGGGCACGCGTGCGTTCTCGCCGCGCGAGCTGATGGCGGAGTGGGAGAGCCGGTCTTCGGTGACCGAGCCGGACGGACACCGCGGCGGCCGCGTCGTGACACCGCCCGCCGGCTGGCTCGAAGACTATTGGATGGGCCGGTATTACGGCTTCATCGAAGCCCCGACAACCAGAGACCCTGCCCTGATTTCGGTTCCCGCGGGACCGATCGAGCACCGCGGCGCGGCGCCCTACAACGGCCCACCGCGGCCGAAGCTGGACTAGCCTGCCTGGGAGGGCGAGCGTACTCGCGAGCGGGTGCCGGCCTTGAAACTCCGGCTCGCGAGTACG
>CAYPNI010000117.1:0-13102 GCA_964411925.1 uncultured Nitrospirales bacterium | reverse complement strand
GAGAACCGGAATCGCTACGTGGATTTTCTGCGCGCGGCGTCCATTCTGGTGGTCATCACGGGGCACTGGCTGATCGCCGCGCCGTATTACCGGGATGGAGCGCTGACGCCGAGCGATTTGCTCGAGGTCCAGCCGGTGACCCAGTGGCTGACCTGGATATTTCAGGTGATGCCGATTTTCTTCATCGTGGGCGGGTATGCGAACGCGGTGTCGCTGGAGGGCGCGCGGAGGCGCGGGGGCGGATACGCGGAGTGGCTGTCGGGGCGGCTGGTTCGCCTGGTGACGCCGCTGCTGGTGCTGGTGCTCGCGTGGGGGGTGTTTGCGGCCGTCCTGCACCTGGCGGGTGTCAGCGGCGAACGGATTCAGCTGGGGTCGCGGGCGGCGTTTGTGCCGACGTGGTTTCTCGCCATCTACATCATGGTGGTGATGCTCGCGCCCGCGACGTATGCGGCGTGGCAGCGGTGGGGATTCGGTTCGTTCTGGGCGTTCGCTGCGACGGGCGCGGTCGTGGATGTTGCGTTCTTCGCGGCAGACCTGCGCTGGCTGGGCTGGACGAACTATTTTTGGGTGTGGCTGGCGGTCCACCAGTTGGGGTATGCGTGGCGCGACGGGCGCGTGGGGAGTCCGTTGCAGCTCGTGGCGGTGTCGCTGGCTGCGCTCGTCGTGCTCACGGTGCTGGTTTTCCCCGGCCCATACCCGCTGGCCATGGCTGGATCGCCCGACGCAGAGTTGAGCAATTCGCTTCCGCCGAAGGTTACGCTCCTGGTGCTGGGCGTGTTTCAGTTCGGGTTGTTGCTGGCGATCGAGAAGCCGATGCAGCGTGCGTTGTCCGGTCTGCGGATCTGGGCGGGAACGGTATTGATCAACGGCATGATCATGACGATCTATCTCTGGCACCTGACGGTGGCCGTCGTCGTGATCTCGTTGTCATTCGCGGCGGGCGGCCTCGGCATGCGGCTGGAGCCGGGCGGCATGGAGTGGTGGCTCAGTCGGCCACTGTGGATTGGATTTCTGTACGCTATGCTTGTGCCCATCGCGATGCTGCTGGCGCCGCTCGAGCGCAGCGCGCGCAAGGCGGACGCGACGCCGCTCAGCGCGGGACGACTTGTCGGAGGCGCATCGTTGCTTTGCCTGGGAGTGGCGGCGCTGGCCCTACTCGGGTTTGGAAATCCGCCGGTGGCGGGTCTCGACATCGCGGCAATGGCGGTTATTCTGGTGGGGGCTGGGATCAGCGGATTGCTGCCGGGTTTCAGGCGTCCGTCGAAGTAGAGCCAGTACAGAAAGCGGGGCGCTGAAGCTCGGTTCGACTGGCGGAGAGGGCGGGATTCGAACCCGCGGTACGCTTACACGTACACACGCTTTCCAAGCGAGCTCCTTAAACCACTCGGACACCTCTCCGATGGGGGCGTCATTATAGGGTCAGGCGCGGGAGCCTTCAATGGCGGCCGTGCGTTGAGGGGCGTGCGTGCGCGCGCTATACTGGGCGGGTAGCGGGAATATCGCCAACGAACAGACCGTTTCCCCCTCGTTGAATCCTGGAGACAAATGAGATGAGCAATGCGGTTGAATTGACGACGCAGAACTTCGATACCTCGGTGAGCAACGGGGTGACGCTGGTGGACTTTTGGGCGGAATGGTGCGGACCGTGCCGCGCGATCGCCCCGGTGCTCGACGAGATCGCGGGCGAGTACAGCGGCAAGGCGCGCGTCGTGAAGGTGAACATTGACAATGAGGGCGACCTGGCCGCGCGGTTCCGGGTGAACTCCATTCCGACCCTGCTGGTGATGAAAGACGGTCAGGAAAAGGGCCGCTTCATTGGTGTACAGCCGAAGTCGAAGATTACGGCGGCGCTGGATCAGGCCGTAGCCTAGCGCGATCCGCGGCGGCGCAGTCCGGACGTTCTGGCCGGCGAAGCGCCGCTTTCCTTTTGGCGCCCGGTGCGCATATTCTGGATCGAACCGTCAAACCTCAGGGGAGTTGTATGTCCGCCAAAACAGTAGCCGTGGCCGGTGCCACGGGTCTCGTGGGCCAACAGATGTTGAAGACCCTCGAGGATCGAGAGTTTCCCATCAAGTCCCTGCGCCTGCTCGCGTCCGAACGCTCCAACGGCAAACGGCTCATGTTCCGTGGAGAAGAGATCCCGGTCGAGACGCTCAAGGAAGATTCGTTCAAGGGCATCGAGGTCGCCCTGTTCAGCGCGGGCGGCGGCACGAGCAAGAAATTCGCACCCTGTGCGGCGCGCGACGGCTGCGTGGTGATAGACAATTCGAGCGCGTGGCGGATGGATCCTGAAGTGCCGCTCGTAGTGCCGGAGGTGAATCCGCACACCGTCAAGTCGCATCACGGCATCATCGCGAACCCGAACTGTTCGACGATCCAGATGGTCGTCGTGCTCAAGCCGTTGCACGACGCCGCGCGCATCGAGCGTGTGGTGGTGTCGACCTACCAGGCGGTGTCCGGCGCCGGGGTAAAGGCGCTCGGCGAACTCGAGGCGCAGACGCGGGCCGTATTGGACGGGCGCGCGCCCGAGATCTCAATTTTTCCGCACCAGATCGCATTTAACTGTCTGCCGCAGATCCCCCAGAGCGACGCATTCGCGGACGACGGCTACACGACCGAAGAAATCAAGATGATCAAAGAAACCAAGAAAATCATGGGTGACGATTCCATTCGCGTGACGGCGACCACGGTGCGCGTGCCGGTGCGGACGGGCCATAGTGAGTCCGTCAACATCGAGACACGCGACAAGCTCACGGCCGATCGTGCGCGGGCGCTGTTGTCCAAGGCGCCGGGCGTGATCGTTCGCGACGACCCCAAGGCGCAGGTCTACCCGCTGGCGACCGAGGCGGAAGGGCGCTGGGAGACCTTCGTTGGACGCATCCGGGAGGATGGTTCACACCCGCGCGCGCTGAACATGTGGATTGTGTCCGACAACCTGCTCAAAGGCGCGGCGTATAACGCGGTGCAGATCGCTGAACTTCTCTAGTTCGCGGCGCCGTTTTCCTACCGCTATGTAGCGATTTGGCGTGTCCGGAACTGGCGACTTATCCAGAACTTATCCACGGCGGACTAGTTTCTTGACGCTAACCTTCTCGTAATAGGAAAAAACCTGAGCGTGTCTCTCAATTATCGAGCGGCTGCCGTAACGTGGCCTGTATCAAGGTATTGCAGAGACGAATGTAGTCAGGGATTGCCTGATCGGTTGCGTACGGAACGGATGGGTGGTCAAGTCTCTATCGGGAAATGCCCCGGAACCCACAACTTATCCACGCGGTAATCTGATTACGAAATCCGGATCGGCATAACGACGTTTACGTACTTGTCTTCGCCGTCGTCCACGAAGGGTTTGAGGATGCCTGGGCTCATGGCGTCTTTGAGTACCACCTGAGTCGATTCCGTATCGAGATGCTTGAGGATGTCCACGAGGAAATCGGGATTGAACGCGATTTCCATCGAATCGCCCTCGTAGTCGACCGCAATTTCTTCCTCGTACTCGCCCACTTCGGGGGTCACGACACTGAGCTTGAGTACGGCGTCTTCAAGTTTGAACCGCACTGAATTGAATTTCTCGTTTGTCATCGTGCGGGTGCGGCGAACGGCTTCGAGCAATTGCGCCGTGGACAGCTTAAGAACCTTGTCATGCTTCTGCGGCACGACCATTTCGTAGTTCGGGAAGGTGCCCTCGATAAGCGCGGTGGTGAGCCGCAGTGAGTCGAACTCGAACGCGGCCTGGTTTTCGCCCAGGTACACGTTCACGTCGCCCTCGTCGCCGAGCAGGCGCATCAGTTCCTGGATCAACTTACCCGGCACGATCACTTTTAGTTTGACGCCGTCCACGATGCCGTCACCCTCGCGATACAGACTCATACGCCGTCCGTCCGTCGCGACCGCGGTCAGTGTGCCGTTCTTGAGTTCAACGAGGAGGCCGGTGAGGTTGTACCGGGCTTGATCCGTACATATGGCGAAGGCTGTCTTGTCGAAGATTCCCTTGAGCAGCTTCTGCTGCAGTACCAGGGGTTCGACGTCCTCGAGTTGACGAATTGGCGGGAACTCTTCGGGCGACATGCTGAAGAGCCGTGTGTGAATTTTGCCGCATTCGAGGCGGATGACATTGCTTTCGCCGAGTTCCAGTGCAATATCGGCGTCGGGAAGTTCAGAGAGAATACTGGCCAGGCGCTGGGACGATACGGTGAGCGAGCCCGCCTTCTTCACCTCGCAGTCGACGGAGCATTCGATGCTTACCTTGAGGTCCGTAGCGGAGAGACGAAGACGGCCCTTCTCCGCTTCCAGCAGGATATGCGAGAGGATGGGTAGCGCGGATTTGGCGGACACCACTGTCTTGACCTTGTTGACCGCGTCAAGCAAATCCTGTCTAGGTATGACGATCTTCATGGCTCAGTTGTCCTCACCCACGTAGAAGAATCTGATCTAGATCAAGAACAAGTAGTCGTAGTAGTAATCCGTGTGGAAATCTTGAGAACCTCGGAACTCAAAGCCGCCAGATACTTTATGGTCCCCGGAGCGCGTGGAGAAGTCACACTATTTTCTCAACGCATTCCACACCCGCGGCCTCGTCACAAGATCCCGGCCCCGCTTGGTGTGAAGAACCACCCCACTTATTCCCTCTCCTCCACATCGATCAATCCACTTATCCAGCGAATTTGTGGATGAACGGTGCGAGGCGACGAAACAGCGTGAGCCGCGGTAATCCGTTACTGAAATTTCAGATAAAATCCGCGAAAACGCGCTGCAGCAACGGTCATGCTAACAGAGCATTGGCGCGATTACAAGGTGTGAAAACCTATCGATCGCGGCAACAGACATCGTTCATCATGTGCGGATGACGCGCAGGAATTCCTCCGCGGTGATCTCGCCGTTCTTGACCTTGAGCCGGCACCGATCGGCCATCGTTTTGAGTTTGGCCGTCGCGACGATTTTGGTGATGGGTTCTTCCTCGACGATCAGTTTTCGGATGGACTCGTTGATTTCGAGGATTTCGAAGATGCCGGTGCGGCCGCGGTAGCCGGTGTGATAGCACTCCGCGCATCCGGTTCCTTTGTAGAGTTTTTTCGTCGTGCCGGGCAGTCGCAACGAACTGAGCAGCGACTTTTGCGGCGCGTACGAGGTTTTGCAGGACTCACAGATGCAGCGGACGAGGCGCTGGGCGACGATCGCGGTGAGTGCGCTCGCGACGAGGTAGGGAGGAATGTCCATATTGCGCAGCGTGGAAATGGCCTCGGGCGCGTCATTCGTGTGCAACGTGCTGAGAACGAGGTGGCCGGTCATCGCCGCGCGAATGGCGATGCGAGCGGTTTCGGGATCGCGGATTTCGCCGACGAGGAGCACGTCGATATCCTGGCGGAGCGCGGCGCGCAGCGTCGATGCGAACGTACGGTCGATGTCGGCGTCGATCTGCACCTGGTTGATGCCGGAGAGCTGGTACTCGACAGGATCTTCGAGCGTAACGATGCTCTCCGTCATGACGTCCATTTCGTTCAGGCACGAATAGAGGGTGGTTGTCTTGCCCGAGCCTGTCGGTCCCGTGACGAGGACCATGCCGTAGGGCTGATCGATGATGCGAAAGAGCTTTTCTTCATCATCCGGTTCGAGGCCGAGGTCTTTGATGCCGGCGAGTACGGAGGATTGATCCAGCAGGCGGAGGACGACCCGCTCGCCGAGGTAGGTCGGCAGTGTGGCGACGCGCACGTCGAATTCGGAGCCGCCGACTTCGAGGCCAATGTGTCCGTCTTGCGGGTGGCGCGTCTCGGTGATATCGATGTCGGCGAGGATTTTGATCCGCGAGACGACAGCGCTCTCGATGTCGTGCGGAATGCTCATCACATCGTGCAGCACGCCGTCAATCCGGTAGCGCACGCGCATCTCGGGTTCCTGCGGATCGAGATGGATGTCGGTCGCGCCGGAATTGACCGCGCCCTCGATGATGGTGGTGACGAGTTTGACGACGGGCACCCCCTGGGCCTCGCGCGCGATTTCCTCAAACCGTTTGGGCTCGGTGCTGACTGAAGGGTCCATAACCTCCGGTTCCTCATCCCCCTCAGCGTGCACAGAGGGGACTGCATCCAGTTTTTGAACGTTGCGTACTACAGGTTCGGGCGGTGCAGGGGCGCGCGGCGCTTCGTGGTGGGCGTGGCGCGTCGCGCGTCCACGGTATCGCGATTCGATTTCGGCTTCGAGGTTATTCACGGCGGTCATTAAGGCGTGAATGCGAACCCCCAATAACACGCCGACCGTCTTGAGCCGCGTGGGAGATTGCGGGCCGGAAATGAGCACCGTGAGGCGGTCGCCGTCGAGCGTAAGCGGGATGATTTCCTTCTGTTTGGCAACGTGCTCCGGAACAAGATCCAGCGCGTCGCGGGAACTGACGGCGGCGGCCGCCGGGACGTAGTCGAGGCCGTACTGCGCGGCCAATACATGGCCGATTTCGTCCAGCGTAACGAAGCCCTCTTCGACCAGCACGCTTCCCAGGAGTTTGCCGCTTCGCCGCTGGCTTGCGAGCGCGGCTTCGAGCCGCTCCTCGGAGAGTACGCCGGCGTCAACCAGGGCCTTGCCAAGCTGCACATGCGACTGGCGAGACGAAGGCGAGTGAAACTCGTATCGCAACACGTCATTGAGCGTGCCGAAACTCAGCTTGCGCATGTGGACGAGCTGGCGATACCAGGGGGTCCCGCTGGCGCGTTCCCGCTTGCGGGCTTCCTCCAGGTCGTCCGGAGAAATGACTTGTTGGCGGACGAGCCGCTCGGCGTCTTTGTCCCCAAGTTCCGTTGAAGGCATGGCCGTCGTCACCCGGAATGAAGCCGCCCGGCGCTCCCCCTACTCCGGCGGACATCAAGCAAACTAGCGATCAAGGCCGGATCGGATCAAGCGGCCAACGCCCGGATGCGGTTGTTTTTGGCGAGTCTCGTTTCCCTTTGACTGTCTTTGGGGCCGTTCCTATAATACGCGTCACAGGTTGGGACGACGGCGAGGGCAGCCGACGGCCACCTTTGGAATAGATGAACGAATCAATGACTACGATGGTCGAGCCAGACGAGTTGAAGGGCGCCGCGCGCTGGACGCGTGGCGGACAAGTTGGCGCCACGGGCGCCAGAGCACGCAATTACGCCTGCGGGCGTTTCGCGATACGTGGACGAATTCAAAGCATCCTTCGGGGACGGGCTATCGACGGCACAGATGAAATGATCGATACCATTTCCGGCCGGCGCGTGTGGCCTGCCGCCGTCCCGCACCCGTTGGAACGTAAGGCACTTCGAATCGTCTAAGCGTACCTGCTCCAATCCCCATCCTCGTCTCCCTTGACCGCGAAGGAGACCTGCATGTTTTCCGATCCAGCGGTGTGGGGCATCGCGATCGCGGGCATCTTGCTTGGCGCGGGCCTGGCCGCAGTCCTGATGCGCCTCCAGGGACAGAATGCGCTGAGCCGCGCGCGCCGCGAGTCGCTGCAACTGATCTCGAACGCCGAACGCGACGCGGCACTACTCAAGAAAGACGCGAAGACCGCTCTCAAGGAGCAGGAGATCGGTCTGCGCGAGAAGATGGAGGAGGAGGTCGGTAAGCAGCGCGCAGAAATTCTCGCGCTCGAACGGCGTATCCTCAAGAAGGAAGAAAACCTCGACAGCCGGCTCGAAGCGCTGGAGCAGAAGACCGAAGGTCTCTCGCGGCGCGAACGCGAGTTGCAGCAGCGTGCGGACAACCTCAAGAAGAAAGAGGGCCGGGTGGATGAGATCATCCAGGACCAGCTCAAGCAACTGGAGACGATCGCCGGGCTGACGGCGGACGCGGCGCGCAACGCGATCTTCGAGAAACTCGAGAACGAGGTCCGGCGCGATTCGGCGCTGCGGCTCAAGCGAATCGAGGACGAACTCGTCGAAAACGCCGATAAACGGGCCAAAAAGATTATCGGCGAGGCGATCCAGCGGTGTGCGGCGGACCACGTCGCCGAGCATTCCATCTCCGTGGTGGCGCTGCCTAACGATGAGATGAAGGGCCGGATCATCGGCCGTGAAGGGCGCAACATTCGCGCGCTCGAAACGGCGACGGGCATCAACCTCATCATCGACGACACGCCCGAGGCGGTCGTGCTCTCCGGATTCGACCCGATCCGGCGCGAAATCGCGCGCATCACGCTCGAGCGGCTGATTCAGGACGGGCGTATCCATCCCGCGCGCATCGAAGAGATGGTCGAGAAGGTCGGGCAGGAGATGGAGACGAACATCAAGGAGTGGGGCGAACAGGCCAGCTTCGAGGTGGACGTGCACGGGCTTCATCCGGAAATCATCAAACTGCTCGGGCGGCTCAAGTACCGCACGTCGTACGGGCAGAACGTGCTGCGCCACAGCCAGGAGGTGTGCCACCTTGCGGGCATGATGGCGGCGGAAATCGGCGAGGACGTGGCCCAGGCCAAGCGGGCGGGACTGATCCACGACATGGGCAAGGCACTCAGCTACGAAGTCGAGGGCTCGCACGCAGTGCTCGGCCACGACCTGTGCAAGAAGTATGGCGAGAACGAACTCGTGGCGAATGCCGTCGGCGCGCACCATAACGAGATGCCGCAGAATTCGGTCATCGCGGTGCTGGTGCAGGCGGCGGACGCGTTGTCGGCCGCGCGGCCCGGCGCGCGCCGCGAGACGGTGGATACCTACATCAAGCGCATCAAGCAGCTCGAGGAGATTGCGGACGCGTTCCCGGGCGTGGAGAAGAGTTTCGCGATCCAGGCCGGCCGCGAAGTGCGCATCATTGTGCGGCCGGAGGTCGTCGACGAGGCGCGCTCGCAGCAACTTGCGCGCGACGTAGCGCGAAAAATCGAGGCCGAGGTGACCTACCCGGGACAGATTCGAGTCACCGTGGTCCGCGAGACCCGCGCGGTCGATCTGGCGAAGTAGCGGGCGCTGCGCAGGCATGAACCTGCTGTTTATCGGCGACATCGTCGGGCGTCCCGGCCGAGCGGCCCTGCAGGACTGGCTGCCCAGGCTGCGCGACGAATTCCCGATTGACATCGTGGTTGCGAACGCTGAAAATGCGGCCGGCGGGCTGGGGGCGACGAGCGACATCATCGACGGACTCGCGGCGCTGGGGATCCAGGCGTTCACGCTCGGAAACCACACGTGGCGGCGCAAGTCGTTTATCGACGAAATCGGGCGTTACCCGAATGTCGTGCGGCCGGCGAATTACCCCGCGAATGTGCCCGGGCAGGGCTGGGCGACTATCCCCCTGCGGGACGGGCGCAAACTGGGGCTCGTAAACGTGCTGGGGCGGGTTTTTCTGGACCCCTTCGACTGTCCGTTTGCGGCGGCGCTGGAAGCCGTCGAGATACTGCGTCCGGAGACGAAGACCATCCTGGTCGATGTGCACGCGGAAGCGACTTCGGAGAAGGTGGCGCTGGGCTGGTACCTGGACGGGCGGTGCAGCGCGGTGGTCGGGACGCATACGCACGTGCAGACGGCGGACGAGCGGATTTTACCGGGCGGAACGGCGTATATTAGCGATGTCGGGATGACGGGCCCGACGGAATCGGTCATCGGCGTAGAAAAGGACGCGGTGATCGAACGGTTTCTGACGGGCCTGCCGATGGAGTTCGAGGTGGCGCAGGGGCGGCCCGGGCTGAACGGCGTCTACCTGGAGATCGACGACGATACCGGCGAGGCGCGCTCGATCGAGCGGATCCAGCGCGTGAGCGAATAGCGGGCCGGGGGACCGAGCGCACAACGGCAGCGGGGATCCATGCACTTCAAGCAAATCGAAATGGTCGGGTTTAAATCGTTCGCGGACCGCACGATCGTTGACCTCGAGGCGGGGATGACGGCGGTCGTCGGACCGAACGGCTGCGGCAAGAGCAACATCCTGGATGCGATGCGGTGGGCGCTGGGCGAACAGAAGCCCAAGACGCTGCGCGGCGCGCACATGCAGGACGTGATTTTCAACGGCAGCGAAGAGCGTTCCGCGATGGGCATGGCGGAGGTGACGCTCTCGTTCGACAATGCGGACGGGGCGCTGCCGATCGACTTCCAGGAAGTCCAGGTCACGCGGCGCGTGTACCGCTCGGGCGAGAGCGAGTACCTCATCAACAAGGCGCCGTGCCGCCTGCGCGACGTGCAGGAACTGTTCATGGACACCGGCATCGGTACGAACGCGTACTCGATGATCGGCCAGGGCAAGATCGGCATGGTGCTGAGCTCGAAGCCGGAAGACCGGCGGTTCCTGTTCGAGGAAGCGGCGGGCATCATCAAATACAAATCGCGCAAGAAAATCGCGATGCGCAAACTCGAACAGGCCGACCAGAACCTGCTCCGCCTGGGCGACATCGTCCATGAAGTCGAGCGGCAGATGCGCTCGCTCAAACGGCAAGTGAACGCGGCCATGCGTCACCGCGAGCTGACGGCGCAATTGCGTGAGTTGGAGATCCGCGCGTCGTGGCTCAAGCAGCGCGAACTCGAGGCGCAGCTCGCGGCGCTGAAAGAACGGTTCACGATCGCGCAGAACACGTACGAAGAAAAAAGCGCCGAGACGAGCCAGCTCGAGGCGCGCCACGAGGAACTGAGCCTGGCGAAACTCGAAGCCGATCGCGTGCTGCATGCGCGGCGCGAAGCGGTGCACGACATCGACCAGGAAATGGAAAAGATCGAGCGGCATGTCGCCCTCGTGCGCCAACAGATCGCGTTCTCGCGGGAACAGGCGCAGAAGGCCGCCGAGGAGCGCACCGCCCTGGAAAATCAGGCGGAATCGCTCGACGGGCAGACGGCGGACGCGGGCGCGCGGCTCGAGGCGCTGCGAGGAGAACAGGCCGAAATCGGCGGTGTTTTGGCCTCGCGGCAGGCGGACCTGGCCGAAGCGGCCGAGTCGGTAACGGCGGCTGCGCTGCGCATGGACGATGCGCTGCGGAAACTCTCCGAGGCGATGCAGGAGCGGTCGCGTGCGCAGACGACGCTCGAGACGCTGGCCGTGAACATCGCGCACATGGACGAGCAGTTGAACGGGATCGATTCGCGGCGCGCGGCGACCGAGCGGCAGCGCGACGAGCTTGGCCGCGCGCTCGAAGGCGCTCGCCGCCGGGAGTTGGACGAAGCCGCGGCGCTCGCGGGCGCGGAGCAATCGTTGCGGCAGGCGCGCGAAACCGAACAGCGGATTCGCGACGAACGCGAAGAGGCGAATTCGGTTTGGCAGACGGCACGCGAGGAGAAGGGCCGCGTCGAGGCGCGACTGACCAGCTTCCGCGAATTGCGCGATTCATACGAAGGCTTCGCGGCGGGCGTCAAGGCCCTGATGCATGCGCGGCAGTCGGGGAATCCGGCCGCCGCGGGCATCATCGGGCCCATCGGCGACTTGCTGCGCACGGCGCCGGCCCATGAACGGGCCGTCGAGGCGGCGCTGGGCCCTCGCGTTGATTACGTCGTCGTCGAGCGTGCCGAAGATGCCCGGGTGGCGATTGAATTTCTTCGCGCGGAGCAGGCCGGCCGCGTGACGTTTCTTCCTCTGGACACGCTGCCGGCGGCGGGATACCGGCCGTTGCGGCTGCCGGCTCCGGGTCGCCCGCTGGCGCACCTCGTCGAGGCGGATGCGCAGTATCGGCCGCTGGTCGACCAGCTGCTGCACGACACCTATCTTGTAGACCGGTTGAGCGATGCGATTCGTCTGACGCAGACCATGACGCACCGCGCGACGCTGGTGACGGCCGTCGGCGATATGATCGTGGCTTCGGGCGCGATCACGGGCGGCGCGTCGGCCGGTGAGGCCCGCAGCGTGCTCGGGCGCAGCGCGGAGATCGAGTCGCTCGAGGCGGCGCTCGGCGAACTGGAGTCACGCGTGGCCGAGTCGGGGTCGCGTTGCGAAGAACTCGCTCGACAACTGTCGGAACAAACTCGAAACCGCGACGAGCTAATTCAAAAACTGGATAACGTGCGAGCAGGGCGCGCGGAGATTTCCGCCGAGGCCGAACGGCTTTCGCGCGAACAGGAACGCCTGGGCCACGTGCTCGCTCAGTTCGCCGCCGAACGCGACGGGCTGACGATCCGCCGAAACGAATACGAATCGCAGCGGCAACAGAGCGCCGAGACGGTCGGGCGCCTGTCCACGGAGACGGCGCGGCTCGAAGGAGGCGTATCCGAGGCGCAGGACGCCGTGGCGGCGGCGCAGGCGCGGCACGCGGAACGCGCGACGGCGCTGGCGGATCTGCGCGTGCGCGTGGCGGAGCTGGCGAAGTCGGTCGAGGAGACCGACCGCGAACACGTGCGATTGCAGCGGGAGTCTCAGGCGGCGCACGCCGAGGCCGCGCGCCGTGCGCAGGCCATCGTGGAGTTCGAGGCGCAGTGCACGCTGCTCGAGAACGACATCGAAGAGAACCTCGCGCGGTCGAAGACGCTGTCCGGGGCGCGGGACGAGGCGCGGTCGCTGGTGGTCGAGGCGGAGAACCACCGACAGGGCCTGCTGGACGAGTCCGACGCGATCGAGAAATCGCTGAAGGGCTTGCGCGAGGAAGTGCGCGAGGCGCAAAACGCGGTGCACAAGGTCGAGATCGATCTGCGGCACGACGAGGACCAGCTGGAGTTTTTCCGGGAACGTATTCTCAACGAATACCACGTCGGACTCGCGTCGTTGACCGAGGAAGACATCGGCGCCGACGAGCACGACGCGGAGACGCGCGACCGGATGGTGGGAGAAATCCGCGAGCGGCTCGAGCGGCTGGGGCCGGTGAACCTGATGGCGATCGAGGAATACGACGCGCTGACCGAGCGCCACGAATTTCTCGCGACGCAGGAGTCGGACCTCAAGTCCGCGCGCGAAACGCTGCTGGGCGTCATCGATCGGATCGACAAGACCATCACCGAAATGTTCGTCGTCACGTTCAACGCGGTCGCGGAGAACTTCAAGAATTATTTCCGGCGGCTGTTCAATGGCGGCCAGGCGCGGCTCTACCTCACGGACGAAAACGACCCGCTCGAATGCGGCATCGAGATCGAGGCGCGGCCGCCCGGAAAGAAACCTCAGACGCTCTCGCTGCTTTCCGGTGGCGAACAGGCGATGACGGCGATCGCGCTGCTGTTCAGCATCTTCAAGGCCAAGCCGAGCCCGTTCTGCGTGCTCGACGAGG
>CAYPNI010000116.1:4800-13193 GCA_964411925.1 uncultured Nitrospirales bacterium | reverse complement strand
GCCGGATGGTGACCGAGGGCGACGCGCAGGCGGTGAAGCTCGAGGGGCCGCCGGACATTTTCGGTCCGACGATTCGCGCGATCCTCAACGCGAGCATTCCCGTAATGGGGCATCTCGGACTGACGCCGCAATCCATTCACCAGCTTGGCGGGTACAAGGTGCAGGGGCGCGATCCGGACGGGCGTCGCAAGATTCTGAAGGCGGCGAAGGGGCTGGACGAGCTCGGCTGTTTCGGCATCGTGCTCGAGTGCGTGCCGGGCGACCTCGCGGCGGAGGTGACGGCGGCGGTGTCGTGTCCGACGATTGGGATTGGCGCGGGCGCGGGCTGCGACGGGCAGGTGCTGGTGATGCACGACATTCTCGGGTGGGGGTTCACGACGTTTACGAAGACGTATGCGGACGTGAAGGGCCAGATGGCAGGAGCGTTCAAGGCGTATGTGGACGACGTGAAGTCGGGCGCGTTTCCGACGGCGGAGCAGACTTTCCAATGAAGATTCTGAGAACGGCGAGTGAGATGCGGGCGTGGTCGCGCGAGCAGCGGGCCGCGGGACGATCGATCGGTCTCGTGCCGACGATGGGCGCGCTGCACGACGGACACCGGACGCTGATCGAGGCGTCGGCGGCGCGGGAGGACGTGACGGTGGTGAGCGTGTTCGTGAATCCGGCGCAGTTCGCGCCGCACGAGGATTTCGACCGGTATCCGCGGGCGTTTGAGGCGGACTGCGCGCTGATCGAGGCGGCGGGCGGCGCGGCGGTGTACGCGCCGGACGCGCGGACCATGTATCCCAAAGGCTACGCGACGTATATCGAGGTGACGGGCCTGCAGGAGGGGTTGTGCGGGAAGACGCGGCCGCATTTCTTCCGCGGCGTGGCGACCGTGGTGACGAAGTTGTTCACGGCGGTGGAGCCGGACCGCGCGTATTTCGGAATGAAGGACGGACAACAGGCGATCCTTATCGAGCGGATGACGCGCGACCTGGATTTCGGGATCGAGATTGTCACCGTGCCGACCGTGCGCGAGGCGGACGGGCTGGCGATGAGTTCGCGGAACGCGTATTTGTCGGCGGAGGAACGCGCGCGGGGACTGAACGTGTCGCGGGCGCTGTTTCTGGGGCTGCGGTTGATGGAGGCCGGCGAGCGGGACGCGGTCGCGATACTGAAGGCGGTGAAGGCGGCCCTGCGGGAGGTGGAGATTGACTACGTCGAGTTGGTGGACACGCGGGAGTTGAAGCCGGTCTCGCGGGTGGAGGGGCCGGTGATGCTGGCGGCGGCGGTGGTGGTGGGGAAGACGCGGTTGATCGACAACGTGCGGTTTAGCCCGGTGAAACGGGAGGCAATGGAGAGGACGGAGGGGGTTGAGGTGGAGGTGAGGGCGCTCTAGGGCGGGAGCGGCTTGATATCAGATCTAGAATTTGAAATTTCAGAGGCAAAGCTGCGACGACGCTAACAATGACGAGGAGAAGTGGGCGGGTCAATTCCTGCTCCGTGCTTCGTGCTCCACTGGTTGGTGAACGGGACCCAGGCATGGGCCTGTATCGATAGGAGAGATGCGATGTTGATTACGATGTTCAAGAGCAAGATTCACCGGGCGACGGTGACCGAGGCCGACCTGAATTACGTAGGTAGTGTGACGATCGACCGCGACTTGATGGACGCGGCGGGGCTGCGCGAGTACGAACAGGTCGATGTGCTCAATATCACGAATGGAAACCGGTTCACGACGTACGTCATCGCGGGCGAACGGTATAGCGGGACACTTTGCCTGAACGGCGCGTGCGCGCGGCTGGCCGCGGTGGGAGACCTGGTCATTGTCGTGAGTTATGCGCAGATGACGCCCGAGGAGGCGGACCGGCATGTGCCGGTGTCCGTACACGTCGATGCGCGGAACCGAATCGTGGACGTGGAGAGCGGGCCGCGGCGTACAAACGCGCCGATTCTGGCGTAAGAAACCTCGCCTGGTCATTCCCGCGAAGGCGGGAACAATTGGCTAGGGCGACGTCGATCTCGCGAAGAGATTCCCGCCTTCGCGGGAATGACAAAATGGGGTGCGCCCTGCGCGGTCCGGTTCGCCGTGTGGCGCCGCGTGTTCGCCAGGTGACGCCGCGGGATCGTCTTGTGGCGCCCCGTGAACGCGGAATTCCGAACAGCGTTGCCTATCGACTTCTGCCGAGGTCGGGAACACGCTTAAGCTGAGACCCGCTTAAGCCTGCCACTCTTTGACGAAACGTGCTGCGCGACCGTAAATCGCGCGAGGTCGGGAACAGGCTTAAGCTGAAGGTCGCTTAAGCCTGCCACACTCGATGGCTAAGTTCTTCGCGCACGGTTACAGGCGGAGCTGCGGAACGGGTACGGCTGGGGCCTATGGTAAAATTAATGGCTACGGGGGAATGCATGTCGGAAGACGAACTTCAGCTTGCGCATTGCGCGCGGTGCCGGCGGTTGTACGTGCGGGTGCAGTCGCATGTGTGCGAGAAGTGTTTCGACATGGAAGAGTCCGACTTCGCGCGGATCCGTGACGAGATCGAGAAGGACCCGAACCTCGGGGCGGAGGAAGTTGCGGCGCGCGCGAACGTGACGGTCGCGTGCGTGTTCCGGATGCTCGACGAGGGGCTGATCGCGAACGCGTACAGCGGCGACGACGTCGTGTGCGGCCGTTGCGGATCGCCGGCGATCGGACCGCGTCAACGCTTGTGCACGGCGTGCCTGATGGAGCTGGACCGGCAACTCGCGCTGGAGCTGAATCAGGTTCGTCTGTTGAAAAAGGCGCAGGAGATGAAAGGCACGGCGCACTTCGTCCACGAGGCACTGGCGGCGAAACGGCGGGTGTAGCGGCTACTGCGCCTGGGCGGGCAGGATGCCGTGCTCGTAGCGATCCAGCCAGTCCAGGGTCACCCGGATGGTATCGGCCTGGGTGGGCATGGAGTGTCCGACGTCGAAGAGTTCGAGCTTCTTATGGGCCGGATCCGTCGCCAGGTGACTGAACAACGGCTTTTGACTTTCCTCCATGGGGAACAAGAAGTCGAATCGGCCGTTGATCATGAGAGTGGGTTGTTCGACGAGCGCGGCATACTCCTCGACCAGTGGAGCGACGCCCTTGATGCCGGCTTCGTCGAGTGCGGGCAATCCGCCGAGCGCGAGTACCAGCGCGTGAACGTCGTCGTTCGACGCACCGAACATCACTCCAAGAACGGCGCCCAAGCTGATTCCGTAATAACTGATCGCGTGGGGATCGACATCGGGACGCGTCTTGAGGTAAGCGACCGTCTGGTTCAATTCCTGAATCCACGTGCGAATGAGCGCGCCACGGGATTCGGGCTCGGCGAACAGCCGGGTCGAGTTCCCGTCGTTGCGGAAGTACATCCCCGTGAGGATTGGGCGGACGAGAATCCGATCGCTCTGCGGGATGAACTGTGACCACTCGACGAGCCCGTCGTCAGGGTCGTCCAAGTAGAGTGAATCGATGCCGGACTGGAAGATCACGGCCGGCCATGGACCCGCGCCCGTCTTGGGTTTCTGAATGATGATGGGCAACTGACTATTGATCGTACCCGGCCCGGCAATGGTCAGATTCTCCTGATCGAAGTGGCGGTGCCCGGTGTCGCTCGATTCCACCTTAGCCATGAAATCGCTGCGGGATCCCGCACTGAACACCCCCAGCGTCGCCTGCAACGCTTCCTTCGTATAGCGATTTCGATTGGCTTCAAAGGCGTACTGACCCAGGGGCTTCAGAAATTCTTCCTGGACCCGGGCACCTTCCGGCATTCGCATACAGCGGAACCCGTTGCCTTCGCTGCGGTCCCACGGATCGATCGGGATCGCGTTGAACAGCACGTACTGAGGCTCGTCCCATTTCCCGCCCATCGCGAAGCGCTTGTCGCCGAGTTGGTTGAGACACCATTCGCGGACGTTGCCGGCCATGTTGTACGCGCCGGCGGCGCTCATGTCGGGCGTCGACGCGACGGGGATCGGCCCGTCGCCCTCGAGGTTGCTGTAGGCGATCATCTGGGGCGTCAGTACCTGGATTCCCCCCTCGATGACGGGGAAGGCCGCGCGCGCCCAGTGATAGACGGTGGGCAGCATTTTGCCGCGAAACCGGGCGTAGGCCATCGCCTCGAACCAGCTCACGCCCTGGACCGGAAAGCGTTCCTTACCGGAGGGGATATCGCCGATCACCCACGCAGCGGGACCGGGGCGGCCGGTATTGTCCACGAAACGCTTCATGGCATCTTCGAACGGCACCGACACTCCGGCGAGCGCAAAGGCTTCGTTCCAATACGCGGGATCGGTGTAGCCGCCCGCCTCCACAAATTCCCGGTAGGCGGCGTTCGTGACTTCCGTGACGTCGATGAAGAATGCGTCGATGTCGAACTGCAGCAGACCGATGCCGGTGATGCTGGGGAAGAACGGGCTGGCTTCGACAAAGGCCATGCCCTCCGTATCCGGCGAAATGGGGACGAGGGAAAGATCGTACACCGCGCTATCGATCCCGGCGAGGATGCTCTTGCCGACGGGGTAAACAGGCCGGACGAATTCTCGCGGTTCGTAGCCGTCGAGTTCGACGCGCCAGCGGTAAATCCCAACGGGCAATCTCAGTGAGGCGATCGGCGTCGCGCCGACGGGCCGCCAGTCGGACTCGGGCGCGCTGTACGGCTTGTAGGAAACACGGGCGCCCGGCTCGTTCGTCTCGAACGAAAGGTCGCCCGAACTCTCCGCGATGAGCTGGTCAAGAAGCATGTCGTCGATGTATTCGTCCGCTTCGGTAGCCAATTTATACGCCTGGTCGAATTCCCCGGCCCGGATGTGCTCTTGCACTTCGGGCACAACATCACGGGCCCACCGGACGCGGGCTTCGGTCTGATTGCTCCGCAGGGAAGGCAGATAAACCATCGCGCCGATGATGGCCAGGAGTAACACGACGATCGCGGCCACGCCCGTGGGGCGGCGAAGCAGACGGCGGAAGATGCGCAGGTCGCCGGCGGACGCCGGCTTCTCGGCGCGCGTGCCTTCTGCGGCGGAGGCCGGCCAGGCTTTTTCCGAGCGGACTGGCGCGTTGAGCGGCGACCCCTCACCGGCACCGACGACGCACACTTCGATGGGTTCCTCGAAGCCTTTGAGGTGAAACGCGCCGTGCATCTTCCAGGACATCGTGAGTTCGTGCTCGCGATGGCGCAGGCGTTGGCGCGCGGATTTGTAGACGGCCTCGGACATCAGTATCTGGTTGGGATGCGCGAGCGACTCGAGCCGCGCGGTGAGATCGACGGTGAGACCCTCGACGCGGATCGTGCCGTCGGCACGGGTACGCTCGGTGACCTCGCCCATGTGGATGCCGATGCGGATGGGAGGAAGCTCGGGGTCGGAGAGGTGCTCTTTCTGCAGGTCAACCGCGAACAAGACGGCTTCGCTCGAAGTTTCGAAGGTAAGAAAGCAGCCGTCTCCCGCCCAGTCGATGACGCGGCCGCCGTGCTGTTCCGCGAGGCGGTTCACGTGATCGCGGTCGCGCTCCAGGAGATCGCCCGCGCGGAAGTCGCCGTGTTTGGCCTTTAGCGCGGTGGAGTCAACGATGTCGGTGAAGACGAGCGTCAACAGGCGGGATGAGCTTTGTCCGGCCAACACAGATTTATGTCTCAGGTTCGCCACCAAGAATTGAATTACAGAGGATATACGATAACCGCCGACGCGGTTACCTCGTAACCGGTAGTGTGCAAGAGTAGGCCGGGGATGTTGGAAAACGCAACAATTGAAGACAGCAGGCCATTAACCGTCGCCGGTTCATTGCTGGCCGCCTTAGCAGGCGTTCACGGTCTCAGTGCGGCGAGAAGATCTGCAATCGGGATAGTTGCGATTGCTGTCGCCTTATCGCTCATGGCGTAGGGCAGGATGAGTTCGTTGTTGTGGAGCAGCGAGCCGCAGCTATACACGACGTTCGGGACATACCCATCGCGTTCGGTTCCTTCCGGGGCGATCAGTGGCTCCCGGAGACGACCGATGACCTTACCCGGATTCTCAAGATCCAGGAGCGCGGCCCCAATGCAGTACTTTCGCATGGGTCCCACGCCGTGCGTCATGACGAGCCATCCGGCGTCGGTTTCGATCGGCGATCCGCAGTTTCCGATCTTGACCGATTCCCATACCTGCTCCGGCTTCATCAGGAGTCGTGCGTCGTTCCAATGATGGGGACTATCCGAATACATAATGAACAAGTTCTCATCGTCCTGCCGGGAAAGCATGGCGTAGGTGCCGTTCACACGTCGCGGAAAGAGCGCCATTCCCTTATTCTGGACTGCGCTGCCGTTGAGCGTCAGGACTCGGAACCGCCGGAAGTCGGTCGTCTCGATCATCTGGGGAAGAATATCGCGTCCGTTGTATGCCGTATAGGTGGCGTAATAGATGACCGTACCGTCGTCGTTCACGAACCGAACGAATCGCGCGTCCTCAATCCCGTTACTTTCGTTGGTTGAAACGGGGAAGACGATGCGTTCGCTCAATGCCAGGCGGGGCGAAAACTCGATCTCGTAGTTGGAATCGGCCAGCCATTGGATGCACTCGAGAGTTCGTTTGAAATCGATCGGGATCGGCCGGTTCTCACGACGGACGCGAGAGACGCATTCGACGAGAGAAGCGCGTGTGAATTCCTCTCCCAACGGCCCCATGACCGCGGCGGCGCAAGGATTGTCGAATCCCATTTCTTCGAGTTTGATCATGAACCTGCGTTTGCGATAGCTGGGGTTTTGCACGACCTCCGGCATGGTGACGTAGCGGGACGCCGGCACCAGGTTTATGGCTCCCTCGGGCGAGACGATACCCGCGCGGAACTCGATAGACGAGATATGTCCCTCACCGGTCGCCCGTAGGCTCATGACGAACCGGAGGCCACCGGCGGACACATCACTTTGATCGGGATGGGGGACAATCGAGGGATTGAACAGCGCGGAGGATTCGAGCGCATACTCGCCTGAGAACATTGCACCAATGAGCAACTTCCGGGAGTCGGATAGCGTGTGTTCAGTGGCGACGTGTGTGCGGACTCGCTGGAAATGCCTCAAAAGAGGTGTTTCGATGTCAAGATGCCTGGACGTGAATTCATCGAGCACCGCCGCCAACGCCTGTTCCACTTCATGGTCGCGCAGGGCCATGATCCGATCGATTACAGCGGAGATTTTATTCTTGCCGTGAGGAAGGAAAGCCCGGATGATGACTCGGGCACTCTCGGGCTGGAGGGTGATGTCATGACGGCGAACTCGGATCGCGTTCATAGGCGAGACAGAATGGGCCGTTCCGCGAGTTTCATTTCGGCCAGGGAAAGGTGAAACGCAAGTGTCGATTCCGCGCCCTGATTCTCGCTGATCCGGTCAGTCTGCAATCCGTCGCAACATCCGCCCGTGTTGGAATCGTATAGCGGAAGCGAGAGATCGTTTCTGCCCAGAAACCATTCGAACGCGCGCTTGGCCTCACGCGACCAAGCGACGTCCTTCGTAGCGCGGAATGCTTCGAGACACGCAGAGACCATCGCATGGGCTTCGACCGGTTGTTGGTCGAAATCAGCGCGGGCACCGTTCTGCACGTAAAAACCATTACTACCAATTGGACGAAAATGGCCGGCTTGTGTTCGTTGCACGGATGCGAGCCAGCGCAGAGATTTCAATCCAATCTCCAAGGCTTCGGGGTGGGGTATTGACCGTCCGGCAATTAGCAGCGCCTGGCAGAGGCGGGCGTTGTCATAGGTGGCGCTCGACTCAAACCAGGGCCAGCTCTCCGAGGCGGTGTTTCTCCAGAGCTCTATCAGACGTGCAGTGAGCAGGTCGCGGGCTGATTCAGCGGCCGCAACGCCAGGATGTTCGCTGGCATACTCGTGAATCCCGAGCAGGGTGAACGCCCAAGCTCTCGGTGAACTAAACGAATGTACCGCGGCCAATCCGCGCTCAAGCAATTGTGTGGATAATCGTCGCTGCCCTTCGTCGCGGGACCGCGCCGCCCCGGTCCCAAGCGCCCACAAGGCGCGGCCATGACTGTCCTCACTACCAGCGATTTCGAGCCATTCACGTCCGTAGCTCATGAAATTGCGAAAGCGCTTCGTATCGCTGTTCAGGGCGGCCGCGAGAAACGCGAGGTACTTGGTCTGAAGTCCATCGAGACTTTGATGGGGCGGCTCTCCCCCCAATTCGCCGAGCAGGTTGCACAGGATGAACGCTCGCGCGTTGTCGTCGGTGCAGTACCCTTCGAGCAGATTCGGAACGTTGAAGATGGCATGCTGAAAAATGCCCGTGCCGTCACTCATGGCCAAGAGGTGGTTCAACCGCGGGACCGGCAATTCATATGGTCGGATTGCGAGCGTCCATCCGGCGAACGCGGTGCGCGCGACGGCCCTGCGGTCCGCGCGCGCGCGTTGAAACGAT
>CAYPNI010000116.1:1284-4790 GCA_964411925.1 uncultured Nitrospirales bacterium | reverse complement strand
ATACGCCAAGAGCCACGCGCACGCCGCCACCGCGGGCCACGTCATCTCGCGTCCAAGTTGATAGGCTTCGAGACGCGTCTTCTCCATTCGTTCAGGATGCCTGAGTAACTCATTGACCCCGCCCGCGATGGCCTGCGAATCCCTAAACGGAACGAGAATCCCGCGTCCGTCCGCCAATAATTCCTGAGCGTGCCAATAGGGTGTGGAAACGACGGGTTTGCCCGCGCCGAACACGTAGGCGAGCGTGCCCGAGGTGATCTGCGCTTCGTCAAGGTAGGGCGTCAAATAAATATCGGTCGCAGAAATGAACTCGGTGAGATCCTCGGGCGACACGAAGCGGTTGTAGAATATTACGTGTTCCTTGACACCGCATTGCTCGGCAAGTCGCTCGAGGCTGAGCCGATACCGCTCTCCTTCGCGGGCGGCGAGGTGTGGATGCGTTGCACCGAGTACAAGGTAAACCACGTTCGGATGCGCCCGCACGATCTCCGATAACGCTTCGATTGCATATTCGATCCCCTTGCCGGGGCCAAGCAGCCCAAACGTGAACAGCACTGTTCTCCCTTCCACGCCGAACTGCGCCTTGGACAGCCGGGAGTCCGTGAAGGGGATGTCGGGAATTCCGTGTGAGATGACGTCGATCTTTTCATCAGGAACGTTATACGTGTCCCTGAGGATTTCGGCGCCCTTGCGCGCCATCACAACCACGCGATCACTGCGTCGGACCAATTCGTCACTCACTTCCCGGTGAATGTCATTCGGATGGCGAAGGATCGTGTGTAGCGTGGTCACTACTGGCATGCGCACTTCTTTGAGCAGCGCGAGCAGGTGGCTCCCCGCAGGCCCACCGTAGATTCCGAATTCATGCTGCACGCACAGCATCTCTGCATTGTTGAAATTCAAGTAATCGGCCGCGCGACGATACGAATCGAGATCTTTCTCCAAAATTTCGAATCGCACGCGCGACGGGTAGTCATATCCCTCGACGCGATCATTCATGGCGCCGGCGTAACATTGCACGGAAGGTACTGCAGTAGAGATGGACTCGCAGAGGTCGTGTGTGAAGGTTGCGATTCCGCACATCCGCGGCAAGTAATTGCCCAGGAAGGCAATACGCTTCGGCAGTTCGGGGGTGCTCAAATCGCGCCGATTCTAAGTCGGGAAACGAGAAGCGCGATAGCCGAGTCGTGGCGCTGGATTTCGTTCAAGGCCCTACGATACCAGAATGCGCACCGCTACGTACTTAATCGATCGCCGAACCACGCTGAAGGCCTCGGTGAGGCTGGATTGTGAAATGGCTATCGGCATCGGCCCCGTGGAGTTCGAGTACGTTCCTCCCTCCACGACCCAATTACGTCGTCGTTTTCAGAGCGGGATCGACTCATTCCGGGCGCATTCTATGATTACGGAGGAATTGATACGATTCCCGACGTGGGTGACGATGAATTGAGAACGAATCCAGACGCGCCGCTGTGGATTAGCGGCGGGCTGGTGCTTTTGGTGTTGTTTGTGTTCGGGCAGGTGTTGAGGCACGGATTCTTGTTTTACGATGACGGCGCGTACCTGACGCATAACGAGATGATCTCGCGGGGGCTGACGTGGGAAGGGGTGCAGTGGGTGTGGACGGCGGTCGTGGCGAGTATGTGGTCGCCGCTGACGTTGTTGTCGCACATGGTGGATGTGTCGCTGTTCGGAATGCGGCCGGGGCTGCATCACTTCGAGAACGTCGTGCTGCATGCAGCGAACGCGGTGCTCCTCTTTCACGTGTTGCGGCGCCTGACCGGAGCAACCTGGCGGCCGGCGATCGTCGCGGCGTTGTGGGCGGTGCATCCGCTTCGCGCGGAGTCGGTCGCGTGGGCGGCGGAGCGCAAGGACGTGCTGAGCGCGCTGTTCTGGCTGCTGACGATGCTGGCGTATGTGCGCTGGGTGGAGGCGCCGCGCGCGGGACGGTATGCGGTGGTTGTGGTGTTGTTCACGCTCGGGCTGCTCTCCAAGCCGATGCTGGTGACGTTGCCGTTCGCGCTGCTGTTGATCGATTTCTGGCCGCTGGGTCGCGTCAAAGTCGGGGAGGACCCGCGCGGCGGCCTGCCGCTGAGGCGATTGGTAATCGAGAAGATTCCGCTGTTTGCGTTGTCGGGCGCGGCGATTGGAATGGCGATCTGGTCGCAGGGATCGAGCGGCGCGACGGGGTCGGTCGACCAATACGCGCTTTGGGTGCGCGTGGAGAATGCGGCGTGGGCCTATGGCATGTACCTGTGGACGACGCTGGCGCCGGTGAATCTCGCGGTGATGTACCCGCATCTGGGACCGGGATTGCCGGCGGGGCAGGCGCTCGCGGGCGGCGCGGCGGTGTTCGTGATATCGATGCTCGCGCTGTTCGGTTGGAAGCGGTATCCGTACGTGTTCAGCGGCTGGTTCTGGTTCCTGGGCACGCTCGTGCCGGTGATCGGGCTGGTGCAGGTGGGGAGCGCGTCGCGCGCGGACCGGTACATGTACGTGCCGCAGGTGGGCCTGCTGGTGGCGACGGTATGGCTGGCGGCGGCGTTGTGCGGCAACCGCGCGGCACTGCGCAAGGCCGCGGCGGCTCTCGCGGCGATCGCGGTCGTTGTGTTGGCGGCGACGTGTTATCGGCAGGTGAGTTTCTGGCGGGACCCCATTCGCCTGTTCGCGCATACGGTGAGGGTGTCGCCAGACAGCGCGAACGCGCACTTCAACCTCGGAGTCGGGTATGCGATAGAGAAGCGGCCCGACCTCGCCGAGCCGATTTTTCGGCGCGCCGCGGACCTGAATCCGAACGGACTAGGCATCCTGCAGAACTGGGCGGCGTCGCTGATCGAGATTGGAAAGCCGGAAGAAGCGATCGACGTGCTCAAGCGGCTGATAGATCTCGATGCGAACAAGCCGGAGCACTATTTCCAGCTGGGGCTGGCGTATTACGAGATGGGGAACTACCCCGAGGCGATATTTCAGGCGGGGGAAGCGCTGCGGATCGATCCGGAGTACGCGCCGGCGCATGGGTTGATCGAGAACAGCGTGAAGGCCTTGCCGCCGGAGGTGGCGGTGGAGTAACGCCGACCGGATGCAACGTCCGGCTGTCGTGGATACGCAGGCGAGAATCACTGGCGCGGACGGACTTCTCTGGTTGAAGAGATTCCCGCCTTCGCGGGAATGACAAGGTGGGAAGCGTGCGCGGGGAGTGTGCGAGCGTGTATTCTTTGGCGCTTCGGGGTGAATTCTAGCTCGCGGGTGGCTCAATTCTCGTGAAATCGGTCCGGGTACGTATTGCGCCTTCTCCGTCCGGGTTCTTGCATATCGGGACGGCGAAAATGGCGCTGATGAACTGGCTGTATGCCCGCCAGAAGGGCGGCGTGTTCGTGCTGCGGCTCGAGGACACGGACGCCGAGCGGACCGACGAGGCGTACGTCGAGGCGATGTGCGAGGGGTTTCGCTGGCTGGGCATCGACTGGGACGAGGGGCCGCCGTTCGGCGGCGAGCCGGAACGCGGG
>CAYPNI010000116.1:0-1184 GCA_964411925.1 uncultured Nitrospirales bacterium | reverse complement strand
GGCGAGACGGTCATCCATGACCTGGTGCAAGGCGACGTGCGCACGGACAACGGGCAAATCGACGATTTCGTGATACTGAAACCGAACGGCGATCCTATCTTTCATTTGGCGGTGGTCGTCGATGACGCGACGATGAAAATTACGCACGTGATTCGCGGGGACGACCACCTGACGAACGCCGTGAAGCATGTGATGCTGTTCGAGGCGCTTGGCGTGCCGCTGCCAAAGTTTGCGCATCTGCCGATGGTGCTGGACGAGGCGGGCAAGAAATACAGCAAGCGCATGCACGGCGCGAATGTGCTGGACTGGCGTGCGGACGGCTATCTGCCCGAGGCGCTGATCAACTACGTGGTGCTGCTCGGGTGGACGGCGGGCGACGACAAGGAAGTGTACACGCGCGAGGAGTTGATCAAGGCGTTTTCCCTGGAGCGACTGGGCCAGTCCGCTGCGAAGTTCGATCTCAAGAAGTTGCAGTGGCTGAACGGGCAGCACATCCGGCTGCTGCCGGTCGAGGAGTTGCGCGACCGGGTGGTTCCGATCCTGGAGGCGGCGGGGTTTGACGCGGGGTCGCGGCCGGCGGATTGGCTGACGCGAATGACGGCGATCTGCCAGGAGAAGCTGCATACGCTGAATGATATTGTGGCGCAGACGGACTTCTTCTTCCGGGAACCGACGGAATATGAGGAGAAGGCCGTGCGCAAGCAATGGAGCGACCCCGGCGCGGTGGGGCGGCTCGAGCAGATTCGGTCTGCATTGGACGGGGTTGGGGAGTGGACGCACGAGGCGCTGCACGCCGCAGTTGAGGGATTGGCGCAGGCGTCGGGCGAGGGATTCGGCAAGTTTGTGCATCCGATGCGGCTCGCATTGACGGGCAAGAGCGTGGGCCCGGGGTTGTTCGAATTGGCCGAGTTATTGGGCCGCGAAACGTGTTTGGAACGGGTCGAGAAGGCGTTGGAGTTTGTGAAGCGCGGTGTCTAGTTACACTCGCATGGGCGAGCCGCCCATGCTACGAAGGGCGAAGTGATGAGCAATGAGAAGGCGGCGCCGGGGCGGGACTTTGTCCGGTCAACGGTGGCGCGGGACAACGAGACGGGGAAGTGGGGCGGGCGCGTGGCGACGCGGTTCCCGCCGGAGCCGAACGGGTACCTGCACATCGGGCATGCGAAGAGCATCTGCCTGAACTT
>CAYPNI010000115.1:0-13313 GCA_964411925.1 uncultured Nitrospirales bacterium | reverse complement strand
GCCGACCCGCTGAAGTTTACGGTCGGCAAGGAGACCTACGCTCAGCGCCTCGCGCGCGCGCAGGAAGACACCGGGCTCGACGAAGCACTCATCACGGGTTACGGAAACGTGCTCAACAAGCGCGCGGTGTTCGGCGCGATGGACCCCGGCTTTATCATGGCGAGCATGGGCTCGGCTGTTGGCGAGCGGTTTTGCCGCGCCGCCGAGGACGCCATCCGGGACCGGCTTTGCTTCGTGTGTTTTGCGGCGTCCGGCGGCGCGCGCATGCAGGAAGGCACCGTCGCGCTCATGCAGATGGCGAAGACCGCCGACGCGGTCCGCGAGATGAACGAGGCCGGCATTCCATACATCTCCGTGCTGACCGACCCGACAACCGGCGGGGTCTACGCGAGTTTCGCGAGCCTGGGCGACATCATGCTCGCGGAGCCGGGCGCGAACATCGGGTTTGCCGGCAAGCGCCTCATCGAGAGCGCGCTTAAGGTAAAACTGCCCGAGGGCTTCCAGACGGCCGAGTTCCAGTCGGACAACGGCTTTGTCGATCGCATCATCAAGCGCAACGAGATGCGCCCGTTTCTCGCCAAACTGCTGGCGTTCCTCACGCCCAATTGAGGCGCCGCTGCGCGCCGGCCCGACGTTGACCCCCGTCGACTATCTCTACAGCCTCGAGCTCCACGGCATCAAGCTCGGGCTGCAGAACATCACGACGCTGCTCGCCGCCGCGGGCGATCCGCATCTCAAGTACCCGACGATCCACGTCGCGGGCACGAACGGCAAAGGCAGCGTCGTCGCCATGCTCGACGCCATGTTTCGCGCCGCCGGCTATCGCACGGGCCGGTTCACCAGCCCGCATCTCATCAGTGTCCGCGAACGGTTCCTCGTGAATTGCGAACCGATCGCGGACGAGGCGCTCGACCGCCACATCGAACGTTTTCGGAACATCGCCGAATCCTCCGGAATCACCCCGACGTTTTTTGAACTGTGTACCGCCGTGGCGTTTCAGGAATTCGCTGAACAGCGGGTCGAAGCTGGAATCATCGAAGTGGGAATGGGGGGGAGGTTCGATTCGACCAACGTGGTCGCACCGGCAGTCGCCGTCATTACCAACATCGCGCTCGAACACACCAAGTATCTCGGCGACACCCTGGAACTCATCGCGTTCGAGAAGGCGGGCATCATCAAACCGAAAACGCCGCTCGTCTGCGGGGAGACGCACGACGGTCCGCGCGACGTCATCCTCGCGCGCGCGCTCGAGCTCGCTGCGCCCGTCCGGCTCGCGGGACGCGACTTTCAGGCGTCCGCCGCAGCGGGGGAGAGTCACGCGCTTCGGTATCGCGGCCAAGCGTGGTCATTCGACGTAGCGCCGCTTGGGCTGCCCGGGCCGTATCAAGTCGAGAACGCCGCGCTGGCCGTCGCCGCGGCCGAGTGGCTCCGCGAGCCATTCCCGAAACTGGACGCCGACGCCGTGGTCGCCGGTCTGCGGCATTCGAAGTGGCCGTGCCGTCTTGAGCGCGTGTTGGATCGGCCCGAGACGATCATCGACGTCGCGCACAACGCCGCGGGCGCTGAGGCGCTCGCTCGCGCATTGGCCGCCCCCTGCGTCATGGTCGTCGCGGTAGCCGGCGACAAAGACGCCCGCCGTATGCTCGCCGTGCTGAGCGGCAGGGCCGAGCGCCTCATCCTCTCGCAGTTCGACGGCGCGCGCGCGATGCCGGTCGATGAACTCGCCGCGGCGGCGCCGGACAGTCCGCGCGAGTTGATACCGGACCTCGAGGAGGCCATCGCGCACGGGCTCCGCCAGGCAACGAAGGCCAATCTGCCGCTAGTTATTACAGGCTCGCTCTTCACCGCCGGCCAGGCCCGCCGAATCCTGATCGATCGTTACGGCGCACCGCCCTTGCGTTTCTGACCTAGCCGCCCCGATTCACCCCGAAGACCGCCGCAGGCACGACGAAAATACGCAAGAATCTCGTGCGATTTCGTGGGGTATTCGGTCCTGGTAGTGGTTAATTCTCTCGCCTCCGTCGAACAAGAAAAATCCCCGCGGACCCTGGAGACCGCGGGGACTGAATTCGTTGAAACTTAAACGAGCGCTTCGCCGAAGAGCGGCGCGAGCACCAGCGCAATGACGCACATCAGCTTGATCAGGATGTTGATGGACGGCCCAACGGTGTCCTTCAATGGATCGCCCACCGTATCGCCAACAACGGCCGCGCGGTGCGCCTCGGAGTTCTTGCCACCGTACGCGCCGCCTTCAATGTATTTCTTGGCGTTGTCCATGGCACCGCCGCTGTTCGCCGTCGAAATCCCGAGCATCACGCCGGTCACGATCGCGCCGACGAGCATCCCCGCCAGCCCCGCCGCGCCAAGGATCAGTCCCGCCGCAATCGGGAACGCCACCGCGAGGAAGCCCGGCAGCATCATGCCCTTGATCGCGCCGCGCGTCGCAATATCCACGCATGATGCGCTGTCGGGCATCGCGCCCGCCTTGCCTTCCTTCAGCCCCGGAATCTCGCGGAACTGCCGCCGCACTTCGCTGATCATCGTGTTCGCGCAATCGCCCACCGCCCGGAACAACAGCGACGAGAACAGGAACGGCAACATACCGCCGATCAGAATGCCCGCGAGGATGTGCGGCTCCAGCAGGCTGACTTCGTCCGGCGACAGGTCCGCGCTGACCATGAACGCGCTCAACAGGCCGATCGCCGCGAACGCGGCGCTGCCAATAGCGAACCCTTTGCCGATCGCCGCGGTCGTATTGCCGACGGAGTCGAGGTTGTCCGTGATCTCGCGAACCTTCTTGTCCAGGTGCGCCATCTCCGCAATGCCGCCCGCGTTGTCAGCGATCGGGCCGTAGGAGTCCACGGCGACGACCATGCCCGTGGTCGCGAGCATGCCCAGCGCGGCGATCGCCACCCCGTAGATGCCGCACGTGGCGTACGCGATGATGATCGAGACCGCCAGGATAAGGAGCGGAATCGCGGTGCTCTGCATGCCGACCGCGGTCCCTTCGGTTACCGTGATGGCCGGCCCCTGCTGCGATCCTTCGGCGATCTTACGCACGGGTGCGTATTTCCCGGAGGTGTAGTACTCGCTCACGAAGCCGATGATCGACCCCGAGACGATACCAAGCACACACGCGATGAACGGGCCCCACATCCCGTACTGCACGCCGCCCAAGGTGAAATCGACACCGTACTGCCACGCGTAGACCGCAGTTCCCGCGACCGTCAGCGCGGCGCTGATGTACGTGCCGTTCATCAGCGCGCCTTGCGGATTCGAACTCGCAAACTTCTTGACGTACATCACCCCCGCGGCGGACGCAATGATGCCGATCGAGGCCACGACGAAGGGGAATGCGCTGAGGTATTCGGGCAGACCCACCCCGGTCAGGACCTGCGCAGACGCGACAATCGCCACGCACGCGATGATCGATTCCACATACGACTCGAGCAGGTCAGCCCCGAGCCCGGCCACGTCGCCCACGTTATCGCCAACGTTGTCCGCAATCACCGCGGGGTTGCGCGGGTCGTCCTCCGGAATACCGGCCTCGACCTTGCCGACAAGGTCGGCGCCCATGTCCGCGCCCTTGGTGAAGATGCCGCCGCCCGATCGCGCAAAGAGCGCAACCAGCGATGCGCCCATGGCGTACCCGTTTACGACGAGGGCGTCTCCTCCCGCCGCGTAGTACACGATAACCAGACCAAGCAGCGCGACACCGACCACGCCCATGCCCATCACGGCGCCGCCGCTGATGGCGACATCGAGCGCGCCGGGCGTGCCGCCGGACTCCGCCGCCGCCGCCGTGCGCGAGTTCGAGCGCGTGGCGATGTACATGCCAAGGAATCCGGCGATGCTGCTGGCGACCGCGCCCGCGATGAACGCGAGCGACGTCTTCCAGCCGAACGCGAGCCGCGCCATCTCTTCGTTCATCTGTCCAATGATAGCGATCGCAATTGCAATGACGATGACGAACGTGAACACATAGCGATACTCACGCCTGAGGAACGCGCCCGCGCCTTCCTGCACAAGCTTTGAAATGCGTACCATTGTTTCGTTGCCCTGCGGCCGCGAGAGTACGTAGCGCGCCAGGTAGGCCACGAACGCAAGCGACAACACGCTCGCGACGGCCGCCATCTTCAGGAAAGGAACCTGCTCCATGGTCCGATGAGTCTCCCTCTCGTTTCGTGCCGGCCTGCCCAGGTCGCCGGCACCGCCCTAATTCGTCGTCAACTCTTCCAGCGCGGCGTGCGCCGCGTCTTGCTCCGCTTCCTTCTTCGTATGGCCTCGCCCCACACCGGCGACGCGCCCGCGCACCGTCACCGCCACGTCGAATGTCTTTTGATGGTCCGGGCCCGATTCACCCGTCACGTCGAACACCGGCAACGGCCACTGCCGCGCCTGGCAAAAATTCTGCAATTGCGACCGGTAGTCCCAGCCTTCTTGGGAATCCGGCGCGGCCTCCAATTCCTCCCTCAAAATCCTGACGGCGAAGTCGCGCGCCGCCTCCCAGCCCGACGCCAGGAACACCGCCGCGGTGACCGCCTCCAGGCAGTCCGCGAGCAACCCCGGGCGATTACGCCCGCCGGCAGCCTCCTCGCCGCGGCTGAGCCGTACCGCGCTTCCGAGATCGAGCCCCCGCGCGACGCGCGCCAGCGTCTGCTTGTTCACGACGCGCGCGCGCATTTGCGTGTATTGCCCCGGGGAAAGATCCGGCACGTGCTGGTAGAGCCACTGGCTGACCGCGAGACCCAGGACCGCGTCACCCAGGAATTCGAGCGATTCGTTGTTGCCCGGCAACTCCGGGCGGTCGCCCAGTGCCGACGAATGCGTTACGGCCCGGTCGAGCAGATTGAAGCTGCCCATGTCCAGCCCGAGGCGGGAGCCCAGCGCGTGTAACTCCTCTTCGCGTTCGGAACCGTCAGCCATACCGCCGAAGGACCAACGCCGCGTTGTGGCCGCCGAATCCTAGCGAGTTTGACACGACAATTGCAACGTCGGCCTCGCGCGCCTCGTTCGCGACAAGATTGACGAGGCATTCCGGGTCGGGGGTTTCGAAGTTGATGTTTGGCGGGATCACGCCGTGGCGAATCGCCTCGATGCTCGCGATCGCCTCGACCGCGCCCGCCGCGCCCAGCAAGTGGCCCGTCATCGATTTCGTCGAACTCACCGGTGGCATGTCCTCGCCGAAAACGAGACGGAGAGCGCGCGCTTCGCCCGGCTCGTTCAGCGGCGTGCTCGTGCCGTGGGCATTGTAATAGTCCACTTGGCCGGGGTTGATCCCTGCATCGTGGATCGCAATACGGATCGCCTTGGCGCTGCCGGATCCGTCTTCCATCGGCGCCGTGATGTGGTGTGCGTCGCACGATTCTCCCAGCGAGGCGACCTCGGCGAGAATTTCCGCGCCGCGCGCCCGGGCATGCTCCTCAGACTCGAGCACGAGGATGCCCGCCCCTTCGGCAATCACGAAGCCGTCCCGGTCCTTATCGAACGGCCGGCTTGCACGCGTGGGTTCGTCGTTGCGCGTGCTCAGTGCGCGCATCGACATGAAACCTGCGATCGAAAACTTGTTGATCGGCGCCTCGGAACCTCCTGCAAGCATCACATCCGCCTTCCCCAGCCGGATGAGATCGGCCGCTTCGCCGATGCAGTGGTTCGCTGTCGAGCACGCCGTCACGATAGCCTTGTTCGGACCCCTCAGCCCCAGACGAATCGCGACGTTGCCAGACGCCATGTTCGCCAGGCCCTTCGGCACCATCAACGGCGACACGCGCCGCGGGCCGCCTTCGTGCATACGGATGATGTCGTCCTGGATCGTCTCGATTCCGCCGATGCCGCTGCCGACGATCACGCCCGCGCGATCGCGATCGATCTTCGACGCGTCCAACCCCGATTGCCGCCAGGCCTGGTCAGCCGCCTCCACCGCGTAAATGGAATACCGATCCTGGCGGTGAATGTCTTTGGGCGTCATACCCTCCGGCGCGCATTCTGCCGCGAGGCCCGCGATGCGCGTGCGCCAGTCGGATACGTCGAAGCGCGTATTCGGCACAATGCCCGATCGGCCGGCGACCAACGACTCCCAGAACGTCTTGACGTCGTTCCCGACAGGCGAGACGACGCCCATCCCCGTCACTACCGCTTTGCGCATGCCGTGCGCGCTCCTGCCCGTGCCCAGCCTAAAAACAACGGCCCAGCCGCGTCAACCGACTGCGGACTGGGCCGTAACTCATTTCAAATCTATTCGGAATCGGCCGCTGTCAGTTGCGACCGTCAAGAAATTTTTCCAGCGATGTACTCGATGGCCTGGCCGACTGTCTCGATCGAATTCGCCTCGTCGTCAATGTCCACGTTGAACTCTTCTTCAAGGGCCATGAGCAACTCGGTCACGTCGAGTGAATCGGCGCCCAAATCGTCGATGAAACGCGCGTCCAGTGTGACTTCATCAACGGTCTTGGACAGCCGCTCCATGATGATGCGTCGGACTTTTTGTTCGGTTGTTTCGGCCGCCATGCCTCTGCACCTCCCTTCGTAAAAGAGATCGGGCGCGTGAAGAATACCGCTGAACCCCGTTGTCGCCCGCGCGGGAGTATATCAGCCGCTTGGGTCGATTCCAACCCCTAAATCCCTGCCGCTCAGAAACCTACGCACCTTACACAACTGCCGAATCACCGCTTGAACTGGCGGGTCCTCCGGCGTCACGGCATTGGCCGATTGAATCCTCGCAAATCCCCCGAAGTTCCCCATCCGGCTCCGTCCAATCCGGCAAGAACTGACAACCCAAACCGCCGGACGTGCGACAAGACGACAGTACCCGCTTACTCGTCCACCTGCTCGAGCACGACGAAGTCACCCGGGTTCCACGCCTGCGCGATGATGTAGAGGCGGCCGTCCACTTCGCGCAACACCGCATTGTGAATGTGATCGAACCGGATAAGGCCGAGGTCTTCCTTGCACACGATCGTCGAGACGATCTGATCGTCCTTGACGAGGTAAATCGGTGCGCCCATTTTCCGGTCGGGGCCGTTCAGGCACGGTACCAGCGTAAAGCCGCCAACGTAGTCCACATCGCAGGGCAGCGCGCCTTCCGGAACGAGGTACTCCTTGACGAACTCGCCTTCCGGCGTGAACTGCTTCAACTTCGACTTTGGCCGGTCGGCAATCACCAGATGCGTGCGGTCCGGATACACGGTGATGCCGTGCCCCGTCTGAAACTGATCGTTGGCGTCGCCCTTGCCGCCGAACGCGAACGCGTTCCACTCCGCGGCGAAGGGTTTGGTGGACGTGATGCGCGCCGTCAGCACGTAGTCCAGCGCAGAATACCCCGTGGTGACCCAGTAGAGGCCGTTCAAGTACTCCACGTCCGTCGGTACTAGCGCCTGCCCGTCCGCGAACCATTTTTTCACCGGCTCGACCGTCATCTGATCCGCCGTGGGCGCGGGAAGTCGATTGACGAGTTTGCCTTCCAGATCGGTCGTGAAAATCGCGCCGCGATCGACCCCCGGGAACACCAGGAACGCTTCGCCGTCGTCCGCGTACCAGATCGTCGCGTTGTGCATCGTCCCGCCATCGCGCAATTCCGGCGCCGCATTCAGAATGTCGATCGTAGTCATGTCCGCGCTCAGTCGCAGCAGGCCGGTGTTCGGCAGGCCGAAATACGCCTCGCCCTTGCCGGGCCGGTGATCGACCGCGAAGCCGCCGTGCGCTTTGCGCAAGTCTTCCCACGCTTCACGCGGAATCTTGTGCGCGCCCGTCTTGACGCGGAAGCGGTACGGCGCCTGCCCCGTAATCCCCGGCGCGTTCTCCATCGCTTCCTTTTGCGTCTGCTGCGCGATCATGATTCGTTGCTCCCTGGGCGATGCTGCCTTCGCTGCGCCCTGCCCGTCATCCGCCGCATAGCTCCCGCCACAAGCCGTCAATACTGCAGCCAGTACCACCCATCCAAGCGCGCGCATCGGGTCCTCCTCGTCATGCGTATAGCGATAGCACGGAAGTCTAACAGATGGGCGGCGTTGTGTCGCCCGCGGGGGAGGGTCGCGCTGGCGCGCGAGCGGGCCGGTGCTACAGCGGCGCGCGATCCGGAGGCACAAACGTCAACCGGGCCGCGTCCAGCTTCAATGTCTCGGGAGCGTAGTGTCGATGCAAGAGCGGACTGCTCTTGTCGAACAATTCCGGGTGATTGACGCGGAAGTCCGTCCATGTCTGCCCGGACGTTGGCGCCGTCGCGCGCTTGTACACCGCCGTGCCGAAGGCACACGTGACCGTCTCGTGATACAGCGAGGGGTCGGTGCCCAGCGACGCGTTCAGCTTCGGGATTCCGGCCCGCATCCGCGCAAGCGCCTGTTCCAGCGTCGTCTCACGCCGCGCATAAAGCCAAGCCATGCGCACGTGCGCCTCATGCGTCCAGTCGGCGCGCGTTAGCGCGCAGGCTTCGAACGCGTGGAGAAATTCGTCATCGGTCATGGGTAGTCACCGAATAGAGCGCGCGCCATGCGCACCGGACGTCAGTGGCCCGCGGGCGCGCGGGAGTTCAGGTAGGCAATCAACTCCGCTGGATGATCCGTCTGAATCCCGTCGTTTCCCCATTCGATCAGCGTCGCCCAGTCGTCTTTCGAAGATTCGTCGGTGATCACAATCGCGCCGCGGGCGTGCGCCGTCGCAACGAAACTCGCCGAGCAGTACTTCATCACGCTCGCGATGATGCGCGGCGGCCGATCGAGCCGCTCGAACAGCGCCGGGAGGTTGTTCTCCGGCCCCGGGTCGGGCATCGGCAGGCACTCGGGGCACTCCCGTTGCACCAGGCGTTGCTGCGGCACGCCGGTGTACCAAAGCGCCGAGCGCTCCATTCCATGTTTACGGACGAGAGCCAGAAGGTCCGGCAAACTTTTCGGATCCTTTACATCAAGATATATGCCGATCTTGCCCGCGCAGAGCGTGAACACTTCGTCCATCGACGGGATCCGTTCGTTTTTCCAATCGGGTCCCGCTCGGCTGCCGATGTCGAGCGCCTGCAACTCGGCGAGCGTGAACCCGCTCACCGGCCCCTTCGCGCCCTCCGTGTAGGCGTCGATGGTCGCGTTGTGGACACTTACGAGGCGGCCGTCTTTCGTCACGCGAACGTCCACCTCGGCGAAATCGCAGCCGAGTTCGATCGCCCGGCGATACGCCGCCAGCGTGTTCTCCGGGATGCCCTCGTGCGCGCCGCGGTGTGCCACGACGTACACGCCGCCGTGGCGCGGCGGCGCGAGGCCCGTATCACGCAGGACCGAGTCCAGCGGTTCGGCCGCGAACGTCAGCGCCAGGATCAAAGCGGTAAGCACGTTAGCCGCACGACCGTTGCACGCCGGGACCTCGATTCAGAATGCGGAACTCGTGAGTTTCGTGTCCGCGTTGGCCCACGCCGCGTCGAAGCGGGCCCTGACCGCCGCCGCCTCGTCGCCGCGTTCCTGTTCGCTCAGGCATTGCCAGAGACCAAACAACGAGTAACCGTTCTCCGGGTTCTTTTTCAGGTCGGCCCAATACACGATCTCGGCCTGCGCGGGCCGTCCCGCGTCAAGCAACACCGCGCCCAGGATCTGGCGCACCGGGGTCGGCCAATCCGGCGGCTCGTTGTACATCAATCCGTCTTCGAGCCGGACCGCCTCGTCCAGCAAGGCGATCGCGTCGTCGAACCGGCCGCGCCCGGCGGCGATCTCGCCGCGGACGATATTCGATGCAATGTTCAGCAGCACCTTTGGATCGGCAAAGCCGACTGTCATCGCGCCAAAGTCCGCGCTCGCGCGCAGATCGTCGAGCGCCTTGAGTTCGCTTACGGCCTGCCGCGCCCGATCGGTGTGCAGCAGCGCCCGCGCGCGGGCGTAATGCCAGATGCCGCGCACATACGGCGTCGTTTCCTCCGGCGCCGGTTCCGCGAGGATGCCGTCCCATCGGCCGAAGCGCGACATCATGTGCAGCGGCATCGTGTAAAACGACTCGTAGAGCGCGAAGTCCATCCCCGCCATGTGATCGTGCGCCTGCTTGGACACTTTGCGCGCCTGAAACACGGCGGCGTCGCCCTGGCCCCGACGCTCCGCGGCATACATCAGAAAGTGCACGTTGTGGGGGTAATACGCGAGCGGATAGATGCCCTGTTGCCGGCACTGCGTGAGGTAGCTCTCGTCCGCCGCGACGGCGAGCTCATTGCTCTTGAATCCGTCCGCGTACCGGCCGAGGCGCATGTAGGTGTGCGACGGCATGTGCACGAGGTGGCCGGCGGCCGGAGCTGCGTGCAGGAGCGCGTCGGCCGCCGCCTCCGCCTTTTGCGGCTGGTGTTCCTCGGTCGCGTGAATATAAAGGTGCGCGGCGCCTGTGTGTTTGGGATTGCGGGCGAAGACGGTCTCGAGGTTTTCGAGGATGACGGGCGTCATCCCGCGCGGGCGCCCATCGCGCGAGTAGTAGTTCCACGGCATCGTGTTCATGATTGAATCCGCGTACAACACCCGCGCGTCATCGTCGCCGGGATACGCCGCGGCGACCTTCGCCATCGCGGACGAATAGGCCTGGTCCAGCGCCGCGCGGTCCGCGCCCGGGTCGCTGCTGTAACGCGCCGCCAGCGCGTCGATGAATGCGCGCTCGCTTTCGGACACGCCCGGTTTAAGCGAAATCGCCTTCTGAATCGCGTCATACGCCGGCGTGACGTTTTCCGGCTGAAACATCTGGTTCAGGTTGGGACCGAGCGCGAGCGCCTCGCCCCAGAACGCCATCGCGCACGACGGATCGAGCCGTTGCGCTTCCTTGAACGACCGAATCGCCTCGGCGTGGTTGAACGCATACACGAGACGAAGTCCCTGGTCGAAAAACTGTTGCGCGCGCGGGTTCTTCGTCGTGACGGGATGCGTGGTCTCGCCCGTGCCGTCCAGCAGCGGAGCGAGTTGGCCCGGTTCTGTCGTCGCTGGTGCGTTTTCGGCGGATGCGACAGCGCCGATGGTCGCTACGCCGACAATCGCGGCGAAGACTGGGGCGCGTCGGTGGAACAAAACCTGCGCGAGAATTTTCATGGTTTTTCCTCCCGATTGTAAGTCCCGAATCGATGCGCGTGCGTTCTCACCCGCGTCGGCGGGCCTATTTCGCGTAAACGAAGCGCAGTCCCGCCTGTGCCGCGGGAATGAGTTCATTATCGCGATCCCGGCCGCGCAACTGTTCGATTTTGACTTCGACCGTTCGCGATTCGATCTGTCGCAGCGCGCCTTCGAGCAACTCGAATCCGCTCGTCATCATGGGATGGTTGTCCGCCCCGCTGCCGATGTACAGGCGCGTCACCGGGCGCCGCCGGCGTTGGACCTGGATCGACCGCAATCCATCGACCATCGCGTAGTCCGCGAAGTGCACGCGCGGCGAAATCGCGATCGCCCGCTCGAACATGCCGGGATGGCGATAGCTCACCTCGACTGCGAACGAGCCGCCGAGATCCATGCCCCCAATGCCGCGGTCGGCCCGGTCAGTGTGGTATTCGCCGTCGATCCTGGGAATCAATTCTTCGTCCAGGAACGAGACAAACGCGTCCGCGCCTCCGCCAGTCTGATCTTCCGAATTGACATAAAACGTCAAGTCGTCCGCCCACGTCCGCACCTTGGTACGGTTCGCGCCCAGCGAGCCAAAGAACGCCCCTCCGCCGCGCCGTCCCTGCGGCCGCATAATCGCCACGAAGATCACATCGGGAATCTGGCCCCGCCGGATCAGTGGCGCGATCATATCGTCGTAGACATCGCCCGAGGGGCCCGCCTGCAACGTGTAGAACACGGGATACCGGTCGCCATCTTCGTTGTAGTCGTGCGGTACTTGAACGAAGACGACGTACTCCACTCCTGTGTGCGTGGATTTAATCGTGAACGATTCCACGGGCGGCAGCGTCGCTGCCGTGCGTTCCGGCCCGGACCAAGGCAACTCCACGACGCCCGCGCGGACCACGTACGCCGAACTCAACAGCGGAATGATCAGCAGCGGCAGCAGATTGAGTTTGTACAACACGTCGGATCCCCGTCGGACTCACTCCCGATCCTGCCTGCCGTCGTCCCCCGAGTCAAGGCGGTAAACGCGGCAGTCTCGAGCGGGGTTCAGCTCTGGCCGGTTCGACGCGTGGCGCGCGTTTCAGCCCGCCCTGCCCCTGCGTGCCTTGAAGATCAGTTCGCCGCGGCCCACGTAGTCGTGATCGAGGATCTCGTAACCCCGAGCGCGCAGCGCCTCGGACAGCGACTTGAAGGTGTAAAACGTCACGTGCTCGTCGCCGTACGCATCCGGCTTGACCTTCTTGTACATCCACTCGAGCACGTTCCACTCCCAGCGGTCGTAGTCGGGCGTCCCGATGACGAGCGTGCCCCCCGGCTTGAGGATCCGCGTGACCTCGTCAATGTGCCGGCCGTTTTCGTTCGGGATGTGTTCGATCACTTCCGACGTGATCACGCAGTCGAACTGGCCGTCCGCAAACGGCAATAGCATGCCGTCGCCCTGCACGAGCAGCCGGTTCGTCCGGCGCATGAACGCGAGCTTGTCGTGTCGCAGATCGAGCCCGACCGCGTGCGGCATCGCCGCGAGAATGTGGCTGCTACCGCAGCCGATGTCGCAGGTCGAGACCTCCGGCGGCGTGAACCGCAGGATGATCTTGTACCGTGTCCGCTGCCAGTACCGTTGCAGCCAGATCCGGCTGTTGTGCGCCCGCCAGTCGTAATCCGGGAACGAGACCGAGTTGCGAATCTTCCAGACGCGGCGGAACAGCCGCAGGTAGTCCTTGCCGAATTTGAAGATGCGCGCCTTGGACGAGCCGGACCCGCGCGGGCGGTAATGAAACGGCACCTCTTGCACGGTGAATCCCAGCGCGTGCGCCTTGAGCAAAATGTCGATCAGCAGCACAAAGTTGGTGAAGTCCATGTCCAACCGGCGAAATACCGTCTTGCGGTAGAGGCGGTATCCACTGGACAAGTCCTTGACGCTGATGTCCAGCCCCTTGCCGAATAGGACGTTGAGCACCCGGCTCAGGAACAGCCGGCCCGCCGGCTGGTCTGCCCGTCCGCCGGGCACATAGCGCGACGCGATCGTGATGTCCGCCTTCTCGCGAACCGCCCACAGCCCGTGCGCGACGCCCGCCGGGTGTGACTGGTCCGCGTCCATTGTGAGCACGAATGCGCCGTTCGCCTCGGCGACGCCCCCCAGGATGGCCACGCCGTACCCCGGCTTCTCCTCCAAGATATAGCGCGCGCCGTTCTTCTCGACGATGCTCCGCGTATCGTCGGTCGAGTTGCCGTCGACGATCAGGATTTCGTACGCGATCTTGAGATCGTCGAGCG
>CAYPNI010000114.1:0-13401 GCA_964411925.1 uncultured Nitrospirales bacterium | reverse complement strand
CGGGCGAACGCGCCCAGGTTCCATCGGTATTTCGTCTTGAGCCGGTACAAGGTGGCGGGGGCGGGGCCCATGAGCTCGACACCGCGAAGGTTGAGCGCATCGAGCGTCTGGTTGGCGAGGCTGGCGAGGCGGACCGCTGCCCGTTCGGCTTCGTGCGGGTTTTCGCTTTCGATCATGAACTGGACCATGCGGCGGAAGGGCGGATACCCCGAGCGCTGGCGATCAGCGATTTCCCGGGCGTAGAACGCGGCGTAGTCGTGACCGGCGGCGGCCTGGACGGCGAAATGCTGTGGGCGGCACGTCTGGATGAGAACTTCGCCGGGGCGATCGCCGCGGCCCGCGCGGCCGGAGACCTGCGTCAGTAGTTGGAAGACGTTCTCCGCAGCGCGGAAATCGGGCAGCGCGAGGCCCGTGTCGGCGTTGAGCACGCCGACGAGTGTGACGCCGGGATAGTCGTGGCCCTTGGCGATCATCTGCGTGCCGAGGAGCACATCGATTTCGCGCGACGCAAACCGTTTCAGGATTTTTGCATGGCCGTGTTTCGATGCCGTCGTGTCGCGATCCATGCGCTCGATGCGCGCGTCCGGGAATCCGCGGAGCAGGTAGTCCTCGAGTTTCTGCGTGCCCTGGCCGAGATACGTGAGCGGGCTGAACCCGCACTCGTCGCACGCGGCGGGCACGCGGCGGCGCAAGTTGCAGTAGTGGCAGGCGAGGTGCTGGCCGCGCGCGTGATACGTCATGGTGACGTGGCAATCGGTACAGGCGACGCAGGTACCGCAGGCGGCGCAAAGCAGATACGGCGAGTGGCCGCGGCGGTTGAGCAGCAGGATGACCTGTTCACGATCGGCCAGGCGCTGCGCGAGGGCCTCCTCCAGCGGCCGCGCGAGGACGACTTCGCCGCCGTGTTCGCGCACTTCGTTGCGCATATCGACCAGGCGCACGTTCGGCAGCGGGCTGCGCGTTGCGCGCTTCTTCAACTCGAGCCGGACTGACTTGCCGACTTCGGTGTTGAAGTACGACTCGATGGATGGTGTCGCGGAGCCAAGCAGGCACACCGCGCCGTTCATCTGCGCGCGGACGACCGCGACGTCGCGCGCGTGGTAGCGCGGTGTCTCGTTCTGCTTGTACGATCCGTCGTGTTCCTCGTCGACAATCACGATGCCGAGGTCGTTGAGCGGTGCGAAGATGGCGGAGCGCGCGCCAACAACGATGCGCACCTCGCCGCGTTGGACGCGCCGCCATTCGTCAAAGCGCTCGCCGGGGCTGAGGCCGCTGTGCAGCACCGCAATGTCCGCGTCGAACCGCGCGAGGAAGCGGCCGACGGTCTGCGGCGTCAGCGAGATCTCCGGCACGAGCACGATGGCGGTCTTTCCAAGGTTCAGCGCGCGCTCGATGGCCTGCAGATACAGTTCCGTCTTCCCCGAACCAGTGACCCCTTTCACCAGAAACGTCTTGAACGCCCTCGCATCGAGCGAAGCCGCAATCGCGTTGTAGGCAGCCTGCTGCTCGTCGTTGAGCGCGAGCTTGTGGCGCGACGCGGCATCGGCCTGGTGCCCGGGCGATCGATAGACCTCGCGCTGTTCCCGCCGGACGAGGCCTTTGTCTTCGAGCGCTTTCAGCGCCGCCGGGGTCGCGCCGTGACGAGCGCAGAGATCCGTCGCGAGCTGTTCGGGCTCGTTGCGCATCAGGTCGAAATACACCGCGGCCTGCTTGGGCGCACGGCGTTGCAGCGCAACCTGGTCCGCAGAGGTCAGCAGCGCATCCTCAACCAGCACGGCCCACGTTTCGCTGCGCGCGGTGATCTTGGCGCCGCCGGCGACCGCCTCGCTGGTGATCGCACCACGCCGCACCAGCGCTTGCAGCAGGGGCGCGAGGCCGTTCTTGCCGAGTTCCTCCGCAAGTTGCGCCTCGGTCCGCGGGCCGTTGCGATGCAGCGCGGCGACGACCAGCTTCTGCCGGTCGGTAAAGCGGCCGGACGGTGGACCGCCCGCGGGCAGCGCGTACCGCCGGGTCGTGCGGGCGGCGCTGCCCGGCGGCACGGCCGCGGGGAGCACTTCGCCGAGCGAACAGCAGTAGTACTCGGCGATCCACGTGCAGAGTTTCAGGATTTCCTGGGACAATACCGGCGCGTCGTCGGGTAGATCGGAGAGATCTCGAACTTTGTCGACGTCCGCATCGTCCGAAAGCCCGACGATGAATCCGTTTTCGAGACGCTGCTTGACCGGCACGATCGCGCGCATGCCGATGGCCGCGCGTTCGAGATACACCTCAGGCACGCTGTACGTGAAGGGGTGGTCAACCGGGAGCGGCAGGGCCACCTGCGCGAAGCGGCGCCCCGGCATCGGCTACTCCCGCAGTTCGGCGTCCCAATAGGCCGTGTCCAGGAACCGCTGCCAACTCGACGCGGTGCCCGCGGGCAGACGCGTGCCGAGCGCCGGCAGCCAGGACGGCTTGATGGGCCGGCGGATGAGCGGCATGTTCGCCTCGATGGGCGTGCGGTCGCCCTTGCGGACGTTGCACTGCACGCAGGCGAGCGCGAGGTTCTCCCACGAATCGCGGCCGCCGCGCGAACGCGGCACCACGTGATCGATCGTGAGCTCGGATTTGGCGAGTTTCTTGCCGCAGTATTGGCAGGTGCTCTTGTCGCGCTCGAAGATGCTGCGGCGCGAGAAGCGCACCTCTTTGTGGAAGAACCCGTTGAACGCGTTGAGGATGATGATCTCGGGCACGCGCACGCGCATGGTCGGCGTGTGAATGTAGCGGCCCTCGTCGCGTGCGCTGGTGATTTCGCACCAGTTCTCGAAGTCGTGCAGCGTGTAGTCGCGCGGGTCAACCGCGCGCGCAAGGTCCTGGTACAGCAGACTTACCGCGCGGCGAATGCTTGCCACGTTCACCGCAACCCAGGAACGATTTAGTACCAGTACCTGTCCGTCCACCATGACTACCGCCCGCGTCGTGCCGCCGTTGCCGCAACTGTGCGGAAACCAACGCGTTTCCCCCGGCGCATGCATACTAACTTTACCACGTTAGCGCCGTATGAGACCGCGCTGGAAACATCAAGTATAGGCACGCGCCGGGCCGGGTTCAACCGCCAGAAGATTCTGTGCAATCGCCACCGGCGTGGGTATGACGCCGAAGTTTCGAGATGGGATCCGACCTCGAAGGTGTGACCGTGCACCGACAATTCGAGGATCGACGAATTGTCCCACGCCGAACACACGCGCGCGACCTACGCTTCGATCGCCCCGGAAACCGGCGCCGGCCAGTCGAGCGATTCGAACTCAGCAAGGCGTTCGCGTATGCCCCCGGCCATGTCTTCGGGGAACGGCGCGGTGCGCCGCGCCTTCAAATCTGCGCAGGTGACGAGCACTTCGGAGGCGGCCGCGATCGATCCGCGCGTCTCGTTGTGCATCCAGTACTTGTTGTGCAGGCGCTTGGGCGTAAAGCCCACGAGCCGGCCGTAGACGGCAACGGTGTCGCCTTCGCCCACTTCGGCAAGGTAGTCGACCACTTGCCGCAAGACCCAGTTGCCGCGGCCCCGCTCGAGCATCGAGTGCACGTCCGCGCCAAGATGCTTCATGAAGCCGTGCGCGCCCTTCTCCCACATGGCGAAATAAAACCGGACGTTCATGTGGCCGTACGCGTCGATATAGTCATACGGAATCGTCTCGCGGTGGCACAGCGGGAGCTGGCGGAGCTGGTCCGCCGTGGGCACTTCGGTACGCGGCATCAGGCCGTAGCCGCCGGATCCGCTTCGCGCTTCGCGCGGCGCTCGCGGTTCAGATCGCGACCCGCTTCGGCCTTGTCGCTGCCGCAGGAGCCGCAGCCGCCGCAGGACTTGATGCGTTCCGTGACAATATCCACGTCGATACGGCCGCGAATGCGGGTCATGTCTTCTCCGTACTCGATGCCCGCGACGGCGAACGCGTCGGAGGCACGGCCGGCCTCGACGCCGGCGTACACTTCGAGCGCGCCCTGGATCGCAAAGAGGTGCTTCAAACTCAGAAATTCCTCGATGGGATCCGCGATGGGAAACTCTTCAAGGAATTCGGCGGCGGTCTTGTGCAACAGTTCCGCCGTCGTGCGCCCGCGCAACTGCTCAATCAACAGCGCCGCCGCGCCGACGCCCTGGCCGCAGGTGCGCTTCGAAAAGGTATAGTCCGCGAGACGATCCTCCGGATCGAGGATGACTTCGAGCACTTCTGTGACGTCTTTACAGGGCATGGGCTATTTCTTTGAGGCCTCTTCTACCTTCGCGGCAAACACGAAATCGCTCTCGGTCAGGCCGTCGATCTTATGCGTCCAAATCGTGACTTTCACCTTACCCCACGATAGCACAATGTCGGGGTGGTGGTTCTGTTCCTCGGCGATGCGGGCCACGACGTTCGTAAAATCGACCGCCGGCGCGTACCCGCTGAATTTGTATTCCTTTTCGAGGTGGTGCTCATCGACGAGTTGCCAGCCCGAGCCAAGTTTGTCGTGCAACTTATACAGCGCCTCGCCCTTGAGCGGTGGCACGCCGCCCTTGCACGGCACGCAGTTCCTTTCGGCGAGCTGAGAGGTGGTGCTGGCCATGGCGGTCCCCTTCCTGCCGCGTTCACACGTCGAACGTGGGCGGCGGCGGTTCGTACCAGATGTTCAGGTTCGATTCGTTGTCGAGCGTCACTGCGCCAAGCCGCACGGTGTACGGGTCCACATTCGCGCATTCGTAGGTCGCGCGGACGGACTCGATGTCCCACGGTTCTTCGCCTTCGCCCGGGCCGATGAGCGCAAGCGCATGCGGGAAACTGAACGGCGAACCGACCGCTTTCAATGTCTCCCCGGGACCGGTGCCGCCGTCGGTCTCGTCAAACTCCAGCGGGAACCCGTTGATGTTGAACATCGGAGTCTTGGGGCCGCCGCGCGTTCCGGTCTTGATTTCGAGCGTGAATCTATCGAGCTTGGGCATGCAGCTCCTATGCGCTCATCCCCGCGGGCAGCTCGGTAAAATAGGGGTTCACGCCCGCGGCGTGGTCGGTTTCGTCGTAAATCGCGCCGACTTCCGGCACCGCCTTGCGAAATGCCGTGTGGATGCCGTGCCGAAGTGTGATGGTCGAGGCCGCGCACCCCTGGCACCCGCCGCCCATGGTGATGTAGACCGTGTTGCCTTCCACGCGTTCGAGCGAGACAACGCCCGAGTGCGCGGCGATGCCGGGATTGATCTCGAGATCGAGCACGGTCTGGATTCTCTTGCGCACAGTCTCGGCGTCCGGCATGCCGGCGCGCAGTGCGGGCGTCACCGCGGGCTGCGCCGAGTTCAGATGTTCGCGAATGACCTTGCCAGCTTCCATCGAAATCTCTTTCCAGCCGCGCGCATTGCCTTCCGCGCGGCCGAGCGTGAGCGTGGTATCGTGCAAGAGGACCGTGCCGACACCGTCCACCGCGAATAGCCTCTCTGCGAGCGGCGAGGCGTCCTTGGTCCATTCGACGCCGGGGAACCACGCCGAAAATCCGGGAAACAACGAACGATTGAGCATGAACTTGCAGGAGTGGCCGTCGCGATCGACCTGCGCCTTGATCCGGATCTCGCCGTTGGTCGCGGTCGCTTGTGCAACCTCAGCCAGCACGGGCGCGCTGACGATGCGGCGAATCTTCGGCCGATCGTCCCCGAAATCGAACGACTTGGAAGGCGTCGCTCGCGGAGCCACGCGCGCGGGTGGCGCAGGTTGCGGGGCCGGAGCGGGCGCCGGTTCGGGCACGGCGACTTTCCCGGCGCCGGTCGAGAAGACTTTGTTGAACCACGAAGGCATGCGTCTCTGCTCCTCCCAAAGCAGCGAAAGCAACTCTATTCTAGGACACGGATGGTATGGCTGACATTCCCGCGCGCAGCCAGCGCGTGACCCGAGGGAAATTATTGAACTAAAATGGGCCAAAACTCAACGGCGGCACTGCAAAAAATGCGCAAAATGGCTCCGAAATTCCTGAATCGGTCCAAAGTACACGCCGTGTCGTCGCCCCGCCGGAGTCATCGCCGTTGATGCAACGCGTGAAGGGCATCGTGCGGTACGACGGCACCGACTTCGCCGGTTGGCAGATTCAGCCGGGCGAGCGCACGGTGCAGGGCGCGATCGAGGAGAAGCTCGCGACGATCGCGGGCGCTCCCATTCGTGTCATGAGCGCGGGCCGAACGGACGCAGGGGTCCACGCGCTGGGCCAGGTCATCAGTTTCGATTGGCCGGCGGACGTGCCGCTCGAACGCGCACGGCGATCGCTCTCGCAGATGCTCGCGCCGGAAATCCGCGTTGACCGGCTCGAACCGGCCGCGGAGGATTTTCACGCGACGTACTCCGCGGTCGCGAAGGCGTACGCCTATGCGATTTGCGTTGAGCGCGAGCCGGATCCGTTTACGACGCGTTACGCGTGGACGGTAAAGTGGGACATCGACCGCGAGCGCGTGCGCGAACTCGCGGCGCGCATCGTCGGCGAACACGATTTCGCGGGGTTTTGCTCCGCCGGCGCACAAGTCGAGACTACGGTTCGCACAATTTTCTCCGCGGAAGTCTCGGACGGACCCGTGATCGGTCCGCGCATCGATCCACACTATCCCGTCACTGCGAGAAGCAGAGTTTGCCACGAAACGATCTCTTCGATCAGTGACCCCGCCTCTCGATCGTATGAATTCCCCGCTCCCCGCTCCGAGTCCTTCCACATCGAGTTCACCGGAAACGGCTTCCTCTACAAGATGGTCCGCAATCTCACCGGCACGATTATCGATATCGCCCGCGGCCACCTGCCCGACGCGACGCTTGAGGAGCGGCTGAAGGCCCCCATGCCGTACGCCGGCTTCACGGCGCCGGCGCACGGGCTGTTCCTCCTGGCGGTACAGTACTGACGCTCTGCGATGGCGGATCCCGCACCAATCAGCGGAGGAACCGCTGCAAGTACTCGTAGCTGCGTCCCGCGATGCCCGTGGGTCCCATGTCGAAATCGAAGACTTCGATCGAGACGTAGTCCTGGAAATCGATCTCCTTGAGCGCGGCTATGATGGGAGCGAAATCGACCGCTCCGAAGCCCGGCCCCTTCAGGTTCTCGTCGTTGGCGTGGTAGTGGCGGAGGTACTTCGCGTATTTGCGGATGGTATCCGCACGGGACAACGGCTCCTGCGCCATCGCCTTGGTGTCCAGGATGAGCTGAAAGTTGGGGTGGCCGATCGCGTCGATGAGCTCGACGGTCCGCGCGGCAGTGTCACAGAAGTTTGTCTCCGCGGGTGAGAGCTGCTCCATGCACAGCGTGACACCGCGATCTGCCAGCACCGGCAACACCTTTTCGAATACCTCTCGCGCGCGGTCAAACGCCTGCTGATACGTCGTGCCGTCTTCGAGGTTGCGCTGCTTGGGCGAGCCGAAGATCATTCGGGTGCCGCCGACGTCGGCACAACAGTTCGTAAGATCGACGAGATACTGCGCCGTGCGTTCGCGCGTCGCGCGGTCGGCGGTCGTGAGATGCACATCCTTCGGGCCGACGAGCAGCCAGTGTAGGCCGATGACTTCGAGCCCAACCTCCTCCGCGATGCGCCGGATGTCCGCGCGGGTCTCCGAGGAGATCTCGTTCACGTCGTTGGCGAACGTGAACGGGGCGATCTCGATGCCGTCGTAGCCGACATCGGCGACGTAGTCGCAGATGCGCTGCCACTCGTTCCAGTCCTGAAAAATCTCGTTACAAATGCCGAGCTTCACCGGGGATTCCTCGCTAGACAAGGCAGAGTTTATAAGAAACGCGAGTAGAGATTAACCACGAAAAGACTTGAAAGGAACACTAAATTCCACGAATGAAACTCGGTTCATATTGGACATTGTCGGTCTGTGATTACGTCGGACTAGGTCAGTTTCGAGTAATTTAGCGATTCTTTCGGGTCTTTTCGTGGTGAATCCACCTACTCCCGCAACCGCGGGTCCATCGCGTCGCGCAGGCCTTCGCCGACCAGGTTGAACGCGGTCACGGTAATGAAGATGGCGGCGCCGGGAAAGACGACGAGCCACCACGCGAAATCGACGTAGCGCTTGCTCTGCGAGAGGATTTCACCCCAGCTCGCCGTCGGCGGCGGCACGCCGAGGCCGAGGAAGCTGAGCGCGGACTCGATGAGGATCGCGCCGGCAACGCCGAACGTCGCCTCGACGAGCACTGGCGCGAGCGCGTTCGGCAGGATGTGCCGCAGCATGATGCGCGCGTGTCCGAGGCCGGTCGCGCGCGCCGCGACGGCGAAGTCGCTCTCGCGCAGGCGCAGGAATTCGCCCCGCACGAGCCGCGCGACGTTCGGCGCGCCGATGACGCCGATGACCACCATGAGGATCTTCATGTCGCGGCCGAGAAATGCGATGAGCGCGAGGATGATGATGAGGCTCGGGAAGCACAGCATCGTCTCGATGATGCGCAGGATGATCACGTCGGCCGCGCCGCGGAAGTACCCTGCCGTCGCGCCCAGCAGAACGCCGACGATCAATGAAATGCCCACGGCGATGAACCCGACCGACATCGAGATGCGCGTGCCCCAGATGAGCCGCGCGAGCACGTCGCGGCCGGTGTCGTCGGTCCCGAGCAGGTGGCCGCGGCCGGGCGCCTCGAGGTTGTCGCCCAGGCTGGTGAGATAGGGCGCGCGCTTGAGCAACGGCCAGACGACAACGTCACCCTCACTGGGTTCCCAGCGGTCGAACTCGATGGAGACAATGTCGCTGTAGTTGAAGAGGTTCGGGAAGAAATAGACGCGCTCGCTCGTCTGAAGGTAAATCGGCTTCTCCCCGGCGATGAACGGCGCGAACAGCGCAATGAGGCCCAGAAATACCAGCAGGATGAGGCTCACGACGGCGAGTTTGCGTCGCTTGAATTGGGTCCAGACGATGGACCAGTAGCCGCGGGGCCGCGCGGCGTGTTCGGGTGAAAAATCTTCGCTCATCGAAACGTGATCCGGGGATCGACCAGCGCGTAGAGCACGTCGGACAGGATGAGCCCGAGCATGGTGAGCACCGCGGTGAATGCGAATAGGCCCATGACGAGGCTGTAATCCCGGCCCATGATGGAGTCGTAAAACAGGAGCCCCATGCCCTTCACCGAGAAGATGCTCTCGATAATCACGCTGCCGGAAATCATCACCGGCAGCAGCGACCCGAAGATTGTGATCATCGGGATGAGCGCATTGCGCAGGGCGTACTTGTAGACCACGACGCGCTCGGAAAACCCGTAGGCGCGCGCCGTGCGAATGTAGTCCTGGCGGACGACTTCGATCATGCCGGCGCGCATGTAGCGCGACATGATGGCAAAGCTCGCGTAGGTGAGGCAGAACACCGGAAGCACGAAGTGCCACAGCCGGTCGGCGAGCCACCGCGAGAACGGCCAGTCGCGCGCTTCGTAGCTGTTTGCGCCGGTGAGCGGGAACCAGTCGAAGTGCAAGACGTTATCAAGCAGCCACCGCGCCCAGCCGGCGTTCGCGAGGCCGACCGTGGCGAACGCGCGCGCAAACAGGTCATGGAGTTGATCGGAGCCGCTGCCGCCGCAGAAGAAATACATCAGCAGCATTGCCACCCAGAAACTCGGGAGACTGTAGAGAATGAACAGAATGAACGTGATGAAACTGTCGCGGCGGGTGTGCTGGTGCGTGGACGAGAACACGCCGAGCGGAATCGAGATGAGGTACATCAGAAAGAACGAGATGGCGTTCAGTTGCAGCGTGACGGGCAGACGCTCGCGGATGTGCGTCAGCACGGGACGGTTGTCCTTGAACGAATCGCCGAAGTCGAACCGGACAAACTTGCCCATCCACACGAGGTAGCGCACGTGGATGGGCTTGTCCATGCCGTAGAGCTTCTTCGTCTGCTCGATGATTTCGGGCGAGACGTTTCCCGCGCCCATCGCGCCACGCATGGACTGCAACCGCATGAAAACCGGGTTGCCCGGCGTGAGTTGGAGAATGACGAACGTCACGATGCTGATCCCGATGAATGTCGGGATGATCAGCAGCAATCGCCGGAGTAGATACGCCTGCACGGTGCGGTCGCCGGGGCCGGAATTACTTGTACCGCTGCAGGCTGGCCGGCACCCACCATTCGAGCGGCTCGATGCCCGCCGTGTGGATGACGACGCCCTGGAACCGGGCGTCGAGCGCGATGAGACCCGGTCGGTGGTAGAGGAAAATGTACGGCTGCTCCTCGTGGAGGATCGCTTCGAGCCGGTGATTGAGCGCGTATCGCTTTTCGTCGTCGAACGTGATGCGGACCTCCTCGAGGATCTTGTCCACTTCCGGATTCTGGAGTCCGGGATAATTCGATCCGTCCTGGGCCTGGGTCGAGTGCCACAGCTGGTAGCCGTCGTAGAGCGGCGGGCTCAGCCAGGCGAGCATGCACGCGTCGAACTTGCGCTCGTGTACGCGCTGCTGGAAGGTCGCCCATTCCAATGGCCCGAGATTTACCCGGACGCCCGCGCGGCGCAGCTCGTCCTGGAAAACGGCGCCGAGCTGGTCATATTCCGGCACGCCGGACGCGTAGCTCAGCTCGAATTCGAGGTTTTGCCCGTCCTTGTCGCGCACGCCGTCGCCGTTCGTGTCTTTCCAGCCCGCCTCGTCGAGCAGCACCTGCGCGCGCTTGGGATCGAAGGGCCAGGGCTGGATCGAGGTGTCGTGGTCCGGCGCCTTGTAGTAAATATCGCTGACGGCGACCTCGCCGTAGCCCTTCCAGACCTTGTCGATGATTTCCTGGCGGTCGAAGAGCATGCACAGCGCCTGGCGCACGCGCTTGTCGGCGAACTGCGGCTTGCGCATGTTCCAGCCGATGTAGTTGAACCGGCTGAGGTACCCGGGGATCGGCGAATCGAGCACGAGTTTCTGGAATTCGCGCTGGAATTTCTCGCTGTCCGTGCGGCGAGACCACTGCTCGGGCGAGACTTCGTTCTTGTCAATGTCGTGCCGCTCGAGCGCGAGGAACGCCGCGTTGTCGTCCGTGATGAACCGGAACACGCGCTTGTCGATAAACGGTTTCTCGCCCCAGTAGTTTTCGTTGCGCACGAAGACCATGCGGTCGGCCGTCGCCCAGTCCTCGAATACGTACGGGCCGGACCCGATCGGTTTGCGGTTGTTGGGATGCTTGTTCAGGCCGCCGTTTGTGTAAATGTGCGCGGGAAAGATGTTGAACAGGCCGAGCGTGAGCAAATGCCGGAAGTACGGCTTCTTCATGTCGAACCGGATGGTGTAGTCGTCGATCAGTTCGACGTGTTCGATGTCCTGCAGGTAATTGCGCAGATCGGCGGTGTCGTTCGCCGGATTCATGATGAGCTCATACGTCGCGTTGACGTCCTTCGTCGTCAACGGCCGGCCGTCGGTGAACTTGACGTCCTGGCGCAAGTGGAACGTGTAGTGGAGATGGTCGTCGCTGATTTCCCAGCGTTCGGCGACATTCGGCTCGAATTCGAGCGTGTCCTCGTTCATCTTGAGCAATGTCTCGAACACGTAGCTGCCGATGTAGTTCGAGACCGCGTCCGCCGTCGAGAGCAGAATATTCATATGCGCGGGCTCCGCGGAGACGTTCTCCACCAGCGTGTCGCCCCGCACCGGCTCGCCGTGGTCCACGGTTGAGCCCTGCTGCGCCCCGGGAGCGCCCGTGCCGTCGGAGGGCGGCGCGCCGCACTGGGTCAGCATGAACGGCAATGCCAGCAGCAGCGGCAGGCGGCTCAGTCCGCGGAAGGAAATCGTCATGATGCGGGCCTCCTTGATGCGGCGCGCGGTGCGGCGCCCGAGTGCGCAGATGAATGGATGGCCCATGGTAACACCGTGGACAGGCGGCCCTCCAAAAGAAATCGCGGCGCGGGAGTATTCCCGCGCCGCGTCTGGATCGAAGTAATCGGGACTACATCATCCCGCCCATGCCGCCCATGCCACCCATACCACCCATTCCGCCCATGCCGCCCATTCCGCCGCCGCCGGGCATGCCGCCGTTGCCTTTTTCCTCGGACGGTTTGTCGGCGATGAGGCACTCGGTGGTGATGAACGCGCCCGCGACGCTGACCGCGTTCTGCGAGGCCGTGCGCAGGACCTTGGCGGGGTCGATGATGCCGCTCTTGACGAGGTCGACCATTTCGCCGGTGGCGGCGTCGAGGCCGATGCTGGTCTTCGCGTTCACGACCTCGTCCACGACGACGGCGCCTTCCATGCCGGCGTTGGCCGCGATCTGGTAGAGCGGGGACGCGAGCGCGTCGAAGAGAATCTGCGCGCCGGTCTTCTGGTCGCCCTTGAGCTTGAGTTCGCCGATCTTCTCGCGCACGCGCACGAGCGTGGTGCCGCCGCCGGGTACGATGCCCTCTTCGATCGCGGCGCGCGTCGCGGCGAGCGCGTCCTGCGTGCGCTGCTTCTTTTCCTTGAGCTCGACTTCCGTCGCCGCGCCGACGCGGATGACGGCGACGCCGCCGGCGAGTTTCGCCAGGCGTTCCTGCAGCTTCTCGCGGTCGTAATCCGACGTGGTCGATTCCATCGTCTTGCGGATGAGTTCGCAGCGGGCCTCGACGTCCTTCTTCTTGCCGCCGCCTTCGATTATCGTCGTGGCGTCCTTCGTCACTTCGATCTTCTTCGCGCGGCCGAGGTCACCGAGCGTGACGCTTTCGAGCTTCATGCCAAGGTCTTCGGAGACGTAGGTGCCGCCGGTGAGCGTGGCGATGTCGCGCAGGATTTCCTTGCGGCGGTCGCCGAACGCGGGGGCCTTGACCGCGCAAATCTTGAGGATTCCGCGCAGGCGGTTCACGACGAGCGTCGCGAGCGCCTCGCCCTCGACCTCCTCGCAGATGATGAGCAGCGGCTTGCCGCTCTGCGCGACCGACTGGAGCAGCGGAAGCAGGTCCTGCATCGCGCTGACTTTCTTCTCGTAGCAGAGGATGTAGGCGTCCTCGAGCTCGCAGCGCATCGTCTCCGGCTTTGTCACAAAGTACGGCGACAGATAGCCGCGGTCGAATTCCATGCCGTCCACGACATCGACTTCGGTCTCAAGCCCCTTGCCTTCCTCGATCGTCACAACGCCGTCGTCGCCCACCTTCTCGAGCGCGTCGGCGATCATGTTGCCGATTTCCTTGTCGCCGTTCGCGGAGATGGAGGCGACCTGCGCGATCTCTTCCTTGCTTTTGATCTTCTTCGAGGCGGCGGCGATCTCGGCGATGACGACTTCGAGCGCCTTCTCCATGCCGCGCTTGAGCTGCATCGGGTTCGCGCCGGCCGTGACCTGCTTGAAGCCGTGCTGAATCAGGCTCTGCGCGATGACGGTCGCCGTCGTCGTGCCGTCGCCGGAGTCGTCCTGCGTCTTGCTGGCCGCCTCGCGCAGCATGCGCGCGCCCATGTTCTGGTACGGATCCGGCAGGTCGACTTCCTTGGCGACGCTCACGCCGTCCTTGGTGATG
>CAYPNI010000113.1:3316-13438 GCA_964411925.1 uncultured Nitrospirales bacterium | reverse complement strand
GCTCGATCCACGCCAGCCGCGCGGGCGAGAACCCCGGCGTCTGCGGAATGTCGAAACCGCCGTAACCGAACAACAGGCACCGGTTCGCGCCGTCGCGCTTCATTCCCTTCTTGTATGTGATGAACATCGGCACCTTCGTGCCGTCTTTGCTCGTGTAGAACACCTGTTCGACCGCGTAGCCGTCCGCGTCCATGTCCACGTCCGCGCGGTGCAGCAGCGTGCTCTCGCCCGTTTCGAGGTCGTACCGGTAGTTGCTGGGCGGCGTCGCGTAACTGGAAAACGTGTAGAAGGTCTCGATGTCTGAAGGCTTCCCGCCGAATCCGCCCGCGGAACCGATCCCCGGCAACTCAACCTCGCGCAACACGTCGCCGGCCTTCGAAAAAATCACGATCTGCGACTTCGCGTCTTTCAGATACGACGCGACGAGTTTGTTGCCGACGTAGCTCACGCCGCGGAGGGCCTCGGGCCGCTCCGCGATGATCTCGCGCCACGCCTCGCGCTTCGGATGGCGCAGATCGACCGCAATCACGCGCCCGTTCGGCGCGTCTGCATTCGTCTTGACGTAAAACGTCGTCCCGTCGTTACCGAATATGTCGTACTCGGCGTCGAACTCGCCGATGAAATGCGCCGGCAGCGCGTACGGGTCGTCCAAATCGCGCACGAACACCTGATAGCGGCTGTCCGTGCCGATCCACGCGCTCAATACCAGGTATCGCCCGTCGTCCGTCACGCCGAAGCCGAACCCCCATTCAGGATGGTCCGGCCGCTCGTACACCAGCGTATCCGCCTCCTGCGGCGTGCCGACGCGGTGGTAATAAATCTTCATGTTGTACGTCAGCGACTGGAACGCCGCGCCCGCCTCCGGCTCTGCGAACCGGCCATAGAAAAATCCGCGGCCGTCCTTGGTCCACGCCGCGCCGGAGGACTTGCTCCACTTGATTTCGTCCGCCAGCACCGTGCGCTTCGCGATGTCCATCACGCGCCACGTCCGCCAATCCGATCCCGCCTCGCTCAGGGAATACGCGACGTAGCGCCCGTCCTCGCTGAACGCGGTGCCGCCGAGCGCGACGGTCCCGTCGTCGGACCACGCGTTCGGATCCAGCAACACCGCCGGCTCGGCATCAAGCGACGCCTGCACGTAAAGCACGGACTGGTTCTGCAAGCCGTCGTTCTTGTAGAAGTAGTAGCGCCCGCCCGCCTTGAACGGCGCCGACCGCTTTTCGTAGTCCCAGAGCGCCTCCAGCCGCTTGCGAATCGCCTCGCGCTCCGGAATCTTCTCAAGGAACGAGAACGTCACTTCGTTTTGCCGCTTCACCCACCCGGCGACCTCCGCCGACTCGCGCACGTCGGTCTCGAGCCACCGATACGGATCCGGCACGATCGTGCCGTGGTAGTCGTCGGTGTGGTCGATCTTGCGCGACTCGGGATAGCGCAGCGCGCCGTCCTCAGCGCGTGACCACGGCGTCAGACAGATCGCAGCGGCTAACGCCGTCCCGGCCATCCACCTAGTCATGGCGCGCCTTCTCCGCGGCGCGCACCGCCGGCGCGAGCGCCTCGGCGACGAATCCGCAGCCAAGGTCGTTCGGGTGAATGCCGTCGGGGAAGGTGTCGCCGTGTTCGAGCAGGGCCGAGTATGCATCGACCACCGCGAGGTTGTTCTCGGTCGCGATGCGATCGACGATCGGAATGATTTGGTTGAGGACGACATCGTTGCTGATGCCGAACTTGTCCGAGAACGCCGGCACCGGGCGAATGAGAATGACCGTCGGGTGCGACGGCAGCGCAAGCAGCAGGCCGACCATTTCGCGGTAGTCCTGCTCGTATTTCGCGGCGTCCCAGTTCTCCGGCTTGGAATCGTTCGTGCCGAGCTTGATGGTGACGATATCCGGCTCGAAAGCCTGCGCGTCTTTGAACGCGGGCAGGCCCCAGTACGGCAGGTTGCCCGACTTGAGCATGGTCGCGCCGCTCACGCCGAAGTTACGGACCTCGAAACCCGCGCCAAGTTTCTTCTGCAATTGCGCGGGATACGACGTCTCTTCGCGCTTTCCCGTGAACGCGGAGTAGGTGATGCTGTCGCCGATGCACGAAACCCTGACCGGCCGGTCCTCGGCGTTGACAGGCGCAATCGCCGCAAACCAGACGGCCAGGGCCGTCACGAACGCACGCTGATACCGGATCATTGCGCCTCCTCGAATCGGTCCATCGCCGATGGTGCACGATGAACCTAGAGCAAGCGCTTAGGCGAGGTCAAACACCAGAAACTCGGCGTCTTCCTTCGCCGCGATGCTCAGCACCGGCTCGCCGCTCACGGCCGCGCCGTCTCCGGCGGACAACGCGCTGCCGTTCGCATGCACGGCGCCGCGAACGACCTGGACATACGCGTGCCGCGACGGAGCGAGCGCGTGACTGACGCTCGAGCCCGCGCCGAGCTTGCCGCGAAACAGCTTCGCGTCCTGGCCGATGCGCACGGCGCCCGCGCCGCCCTGCGGCGAGGCGATCAGTTGCAGTTCTCCGTTCGTCGGGCCGCTGCCAATGCTGATCTGCTCGTACCCAGGCTCGGATCCGCGCTGCGCGGGCAGAATCCAAATCTGCAGCAGATGCACCGGATCGTCCGGGGACGGATTGAACTCGCTGTGCCGGATGCCCGTGCCCGCGCTCATGCGCTGGATCTCGCCCGGGCGCAACACTTCGCCGTTGCCCATGCTGTCCCGGTGTTCCAGCGCGCCCTCGACGATGTATGTCAGGATCTCCATGTCGCGGTGGCCGTGCGTGGGGAATCCCGCGCCGGGCGCGACCCGGTCCTCGTTGATCACGCGCAACGTGCGGAACCCCATGTGGTTCGGGTCGTGATACGAGTCGAAGGAAAACGTGTGATACGTATCCAGCCAGCCGTGGTTGGCGTGGCCCCGTTCGTCGCTCTTGCGCACGGTAATCATGGTGGGCTCCCTTCCTCCCCGCGCCAGCGCGCGGGATTGACCGATGTTACCACAATATATGTTCAAACATATAAATTTCGCAGCGTATTCCCGGGCGCTTCCACCGGGAGGGCGAGCGTACACGCGAGCCGGCGCGCTCCCAAGACCTTACTCGCGGCGAGCGCAGAGTTTTCCCAGCAACTCCCCCAACACCCGCACTTCCGCCTTCGCCAGGTGTGCGAACTGTCGCCGGTGCAGCGCATCCACCGGACCGTCCAACCGCGAAAGCAGCTTCCTGCCCACCGGCGTCAGCTCGACGTACACCACGCGCCGGTCTTCGTCGCATCGACGCCGCCGGACGTGGCCCGAATCAATGAGCCGATCCACCAGCCGCGTGATATCCGGCTGCCGCGTAATCAGCCGTTCCGCGATCTGCCGCGTGGGCAGACCTCTGCGTCCCGCGCCGCGGAGGATGCGCAGCGTGTTGAACTGCGGCTCTGACAAGCCGTGCTCGCCAAGGAGTTGGTCGAGTTCGCCGGTGATCTTCGCCGCCGCGCGCAGGATGGCGACGGACGCGTCGCGCTCGGGCAGGGGTGATGTCATCGACCGATTCTATCGCGGAACAACATGTGTTACACCATGTAAAAAACGAAACACTACAAATCCCCAGCCGCTCCGAACCGTTCCTTCGCCTGGGTCCGCGTGAGTTTCTCCTCGATCAGCCAATGCTCGAACCAGGTCTTGATGCGGTTCAGCCGGTCCACCAGCAGCCACGGCTCGCCCGTGCGGCTGAGGTCGTGCGTCGATCGCGGGTACCGCGCAAGCTCCGCGGGCACGCCGCGTTTCTTGAGCGCCATGTACCACTGCTCCGCGTCCGGCATGGGCGTGCGGTAGTCGTTTTCGGACTGGACGATCAGCGTCGGCGCGTAGACGTTCTCGACGTAACTCAGCGGGCTCAGCCGGCGGTATAACTCGCGCACCTCCCACGGCTCACCGTCGAACTCGTACTCGGTCAGGCGCTGCGCGTCGGACGCGCCGTACCAGCTCTCCCAGTTCGCAATCATCCGCGACGCGTTCGCACACGCGAAGCGGTCAGTCGTCGCGGTCAGCCAGGCGGTCATGAACCCGCCGTACGACCCGCCCGAGACGCCGACGCGCTCGGGATCGATGTCGGCGTTCGCCTTGAGCGCCGCGTCCACGCCGCCGAGGTAGTCCTCCGAATCCATCTCGCCCCATTTCCCGCGGGTTGCATACTCGAATTCGTGTCCGTACCCGCTCGAGCCGCGGGGGTTCGTATACAAGACGAAAAACCCCGCGCCCGAGAGGACGTGGAACATATCGAACCAGTAATTGCCGTAGGCGGCGTGCGGTCCGCCGTGGATCTTGAGGATCATCGGGTATTTCGTGCCGGCGACGTATCCCACCGGCTTCATCAGCCAGCCCTCGATTTCGGTCCCGCCGGCGACCGTCCAGGTCAGGCGCTCGGGTTGCGACAGAACGAGGTCGTTCAGCCAGGCGTCGTTCAGCGCGGACGTTCTCGATTCCTTCGAGCCGTCGTTCTGCGCGACGAACACATCGCTGACGTGCGTCGGGTCAGTCACGGCATACGCCATCAGGCGGGTTCGCTGCGCGTAGCTTATGGCCGACAGCGTACGGTCGCCGTGCGTGACCTGGTGCACCTCGCGCCCGGAGGACTCGAAAACGTGGCGGTTCCCCTTGACCGCTGCAGACCAGCGCAATGCGCGGCTCCCGCCGGCCCAGTCGAGCCCGGACGGATCGCCGTCCCAAACCTCGGTGAAGTTTGCTGCGTCGCCCGTGAAGGTCCCGTCGCCACCGATGCCGGTCACGATGACGTCGGTCTGCGCCCCGGGTCCGGACGTGAAGAGATACGCCAGGCGCCTTCCGTCGGCCGACACCGCCAGCCCCGCCTCCCCGCCGACACCCGTCGTGAGCTTGCGGGGTTCCCCGCCGCCGGCGGAAACCGCGTAAATGTCGCTGGTGTACTCCTCGGAATATTCGTCGTCCTCTTTTTCATCCGCGGTAAACAAAATGGTGTCGCCGGCCCAGGCGATCTCTTCGACGTTGAACGCCAGGTTCGTCAGTTGGCGCGCCTCGCCGCCGCCGGCCGGCGCAACGAACAATTGCGACTTCTTCTTCGCAGACGTGTGCGGCAATAGTTCGAGCGTGCCGTTGCGTTTCATTCGCATCGTCGTATACACCCGCCCGTCGAACCGTTTTTCGTCGAGGGTTTCTGTCACCGCGTCCGGACTCACCCAGCCCTCACGCTCCTTCTTTTTCGTTTCGTCAGGCTTGGCGTCGGCGTTCTCTTCGGCCTTCTCCTCCGGGTCTTCGGGCTCCCTCGTGTAGGCAATCGTGCTGTTGTCAGTCGACCAGACGGGCGACCCCTCCACCCCCTCGATGTGATACGCCTCGCCGCCCGGCGCGGTCACTCGCGCGAACCAGGTCGTGTTCTTGTCCTCCCCGCGCTTGGACTGAAAACTCAACAGCGTTCCGTCAGGCGACCACACGGGCCCAGTCGCGTCGAACGCGGGCGTTGTGAACTGGTACGCGGACCCGTCCGCTGCGCCGTTCTTCAACGGCTGAATCCAGATCGCCCGGTGGCGCGTGTTCTTCTTCTCATCGACGGTCGTGACCCCGTACGCGAGGAGTTTCCCGTCCGGTGAAAGGGCGACAGAGTCCGCCGTGACCTTGCGGTAGTAGTCGCTCGGGACAAACGCGCGGGGGTCTTCCGCGCGCGCGGCGGCGGCCGCGGCCAGCGCGGCGATGCACACGGGTGCCAACAGACTGCGAACCAAGGCCGGGTCCTCCTTGAGGGGTCGCGGATACCTTACCGGATGCGAAGAACGGCTGCGACTTCGGCGCCTAGTTGGCGTATCCCAGCGCCTTCAACTGCTCAATCAGTTCCTGATCCGGAGAAACCTGCAACGATCGCCCCGTATGCACAGGCGATCGGTGGCGCGCGCCGGCGACGGCTGCGGCGAATGAATCTGCGCGATCGCGATCTGCGGCGGCAAGGTTGTTGCGCTCGCCAGGGTCGGCGCTTCGATTGAACAACTCAGGATCGCGGCCTGCATGTTCGATGTACTTCCACTCACGGTGCAGCGCCGCCCAGCTTTCCTCGTAGGGCGGCCGCGGATTGCTCCGATGCGCGAACAGGGTGCGCGCCGCGAGCGAACGCCGAACCTCGCCCTCGCCCGGCGCGCGCGCGAGAATCGGCCAGAGCGACATCCCCGAACGGCCGCCCGCCAACGGCAGGCCGGCCGCATCGAGCAGCGTGGGCAGGAGATCGATCTGGCTGACGTTCTCCGTCACGCGTTGCGCGGCGACTCCCAGCCGCGGCGCGTGGATCAACATCGCCGCGCGGTTGAGTTCGGCGTACAACTGCGGGCCGTGTTCCGTCCCGCCGTGATCGCGGAATTCCTCGCCGTGGTCGGTCACGACGACAAAGATCGTCGAAGGGTCGCTCAACAACCGAAAAATCCTGGCCAGCTGGCGGTCCATGAAGCGGACTTCGCTCAGGTACGTCGCGTGATGGTGGTCGGACTCCTGCAACCGGAACTGCTGCACATAGGGCGCGTGCCCGACGTATGGCCCGTGCGGGTCCATCAGGTGGACATAGATCAGATGCGGCCGATCGCGAGGCATTTCGCGTTTCCACCGCTTGAGCAGCGCGTAGACGCTGTCGGCGGGGGCATTGTTGTGCCACTCGAAGCGGTCGAAGCCGCGCCGGAACCCGATTTCCTGTTCGACGTTGCGGTTCGTGGAAATCGCCGCCGTCGCGTAGCCGGCCCGCTGAAATAGCTCGGGCAGGGTCGGCACGTCCTCCGGCATGGCGTTCATTTCGAGCGGGCCCGCCGCTTTCGCGCCGATCGGCGTCGTGTCGAAAAAGAAGCCGCGCTTGACGCCGTGCTCGAAGGGGTAGAGCGACGTAAAGATCGACGCGACGCTCGGCGGCGTCCAGGAGGACGTCGAATACGCGTGCTCGAACACGGCGCTTTCGCTCGCCAGCCGCGTCAAGAACGGCGCGGTGTCCAGCGGCTGTCCGTACGCCGGCAGCGCATCGGCTCGCAGGGTGTCAATCAGGACAATGACGACGTTCGGCCGTGCGTCCGCACGCGGCGTTCGAGGATTCAAGTACGACACGAGCCCGCCGAAGCCGATCAGGCCGAGCGCGATCGACAGTGATACGGCCGCGCGCGACATGTTCATATGCACCCGCATGGCAACAGGCTAGCGAAACGCGGCCCGTGGCCACAACGGCCGAGTCGCGGCCGTTTGACGCTGCACGGGGCGCGGCGCATAGAATCCCCGGACTGCGGGCATGAACTCACCGGGCCGACTGGGCATGAACGATTCGCTGCGGAGCTACCTCGCCGAGTTCATCGGCGCATTCTCGCTCGTGTTCATCGGCACCGCCGCCGTCACGTTTCACGCCTTTTTCGATTACGGCGACGCCGGCTGGCCCGCGATCGCCGCGGCATTCGGCGGCACGCTCGCCGTGCTCCTGCTCGTCTTCGATCCGGCCACCACCGGCCACTTCAACCCCGCCGTGACCATTCCGCTCGGACTCGCAGGCCGAATCCCGCCCCGGCGCGTTGCCGGCTGTGTCGCGGCGCAGTTGGCCGGCGCGGCGGCCGCCAGCGCCGCGTTATGGACTATCGTCGTGAACATCCCCGCCTACGACCTCGCCGCATACGGCCTGGGCGCGAACCTCAACCCGCAGGATCTCGCGCCGACGGGCCTGCTCGGCCTTGAGCTGCTCCTGAGCGCACTGTTCGTGTTCGTGTCGTTCGCTACAACACAAGCAGGTACGCCGCGCCTGACCTCGGCCGCGGCCATCGGCGGTTTCTACTTCCTCGCAAACCTCGTCGCCGCTCCGCTGGGCGGCGCATCGCTCAATCCGGCCCGCAGCATCGCGCCGGCGCTGCTGTCCGGCGGAGACGCGCTCGCCGTGTTATGGATTTACATCACCGGCCCGATCGTCGGCGGGCTGTTGGGCTGGCTGGGGCATAGACTCGTTTTCGGGAATGCGAATGCGTAAACTGCATGTTAAGCCATAATTGGGACCGATCGAATGAGTAGCAGACGATGAATTCCGAAAATTTCCTCGAACTGGAAGAGGCCCCGCAACTCGGCGGCGGCGCCATGCTGCTCGGGTTTTCCGGGTGGATGGACGGCGCGGAAGTCTCGACCGGCTCGATCGAGTACATCGCGTCCGCCGTGAACGCGCAGCCCATTGGCCGGCTGCGCGCCGAGGACCTCTACATTCTCAATGTGCCCGGATCGATGGAAATTACCTCGCTTTTCCGCCCGCCCGCGAAGATCGAGAACGGCCTCGTGCAATCGCTCGAGATGCCCCGCAACGAGTTTCACGCCGCCGAACAGGCCGGCCTGCTGCTCTTCCGCGGCAAGGAGCCCAACGTCGGCTGGGAACGCTTCGCGGACGCGATCATCGAAGCCGCGCAGCGCTGCTCGGTCCAGGATCTCTATTTCATCGGCAGCGTCGGCAGCGTCCTGCCGCACACGCGCGAACCGATCTTCTGGAGCACGATGACCAGCGAATGGCTGCGCGAGAAGCTCCTGACCTTCGGCGTGACGCCGACGAACTACGAGGGCCCCGCCAGCTTCGCGACGTATCTCTCCACGCGCGCGCGCGCCGCCAAACTCAACATGGCAACGCTCGTCGCGGGGATTCCCTCCTACATTGAAGGCCGCAACCCGCGCTGCATCGAGGCCATGGTCGGCAAACTCAACGAAATCCTCACACTCAACATCGACCTCGCGCCGCTCCAGGCCCAGCGCCAGCAATTCCTGCAAGGCGTCGAACTCGCCATGAACAAAAACCCAAAGCTCGCCGAGCGCATCCACCAACTCGAACAAATGTACGACAAGGAAACCCGCGACGACGCCGAGGGCGAAGGCCAAACCGACGCCGACGTCCGCGACTGGTTCGAACGCCAGAACATCAAATTGGACTAGAGCAAATTAGCCACAGATAAATACTGATAAACACAGATATCCCAAGAAAAACTGCGTGGAAGTAGTCACTTTTGTTTCCGCGATCTCCTAAATCGCTCCCATATCCAAATCCCCCACGAACGCCGCGGTCCCAAACCAGCTAGTCCTTCTCCGCGTCTCACCCCCTCCGCGTGATCAACTCTCAATCTTCACCTGTGTTCATCCTCATTCATCCGTGGCCAATCCGCCAGTGATTTTAGCTCTGCCCTTGCCCTTGCCCTTGCCCTTGCCCTTGCCCTTGACCTTGACCTTGACCTTAACTCCGATCTTGCCCTTGACCTTCATTCGCCCTTCATCCGTGTCCATCCGTGTTTATCTGTGGCCAAACCGCCCTTGACCTTGAACTTACCCTCACTTGCCCTTGACCTTCATTCGACCTTCATCCGCCCTTCATCTGCGCCCATCCGCGCCATCTGCGGACAAGCCCTTGATCTTGACCTCAATCTGTGTTCATCTGTGTAAATCTGTGGGCAGAAATGTTCTTGACCCCCCATGCGTTATAATCCAACTGGAAGCGCTTCACCTTCCCCGCCACACGCGGTCCCGCGACAACGCCACACTGGGGGCGCCACGGTTTCGACGGGGGTGACGGAAGCGCGGGCAGCGTGCCGAGGACCCCGGAGGCCTCGACAAAAACCGGGAACGCTACAACTGCGAACGATAACTTCGCACTTGCCGCCTAACTAGGCGACACGTCGTACCCCTGACCGCCTGCTAAGGGGATACGGCGCCGACAGCGGGCCTCGAGGCCGTAGTCCGGCGGGGACTGCGGCCAAGAGTATCGACCCCGCCTAGCGACCGGTGGAAGCCCGTCTGACGCGTCCGCCGGCGGCGAATCCCAAAACTAGACTACGCACGTAGACACCTGCGACAACGCGCCTTCGGACGGGGGTTCGACTCCCCCCGCCTCCACCAATTTCTCTCCCCCTGTGTGGCAGGCCTAAGCGCGTTCTGCTTAGGCCTGTACGGTGGCGCGGGCCCGGTATCGCGGGCGATACCGCTCCTGCCTGCGGGGGTCCATCGGCGTGTGCGACGAAGCAATCTCCAACACCAGGCGTCCCCCGTGGCAGGCGTGTACAGTTGAGAACTCTGATAGTTGACGAAAGACTGTACCAAAACGTATAGTGTGTTTAGCCTCATTCACCATCCCCAACGGGAGTAAGAGTGA
>CAYPNI010000113.1:0-3306 GCA_964411925.1 uncultured Nitrospirales bacterium | reverse complement strand
ACGATGCCGCACTTGCCAGCGAGGCTCCCTCGGCCTCCAGGGGTCGCCGCATCCACCACCCAGACACCCCCTCCCTGTCATTCTGAGCAACGCGAAGAATCTCCCCCTTGGTCACCCTCACCGCCGAGAATTGGCCAAATCCCAAGTGCGACTGCCGGAGAAACACGATTGGTTACAATCAGCCCATGCCTCACACCGTCACTTCGTTATTTCGAGCCGTGGATCTCGAACCGTCCGGTGTCATCCCGTGGGGGACGCCTCCGACATGCCGTGAGAAAGGTATATACATTGTAGCCCTCGGTGCCGATCCTAGCTCTCTCGTTGGTACGATTCGCACGCTCCCTGCATCGCAGGATGCGATCTCCACCTGGATGAGCGAGAACCAGGTGCTGATTGATGGCGCTCCTGCCTCCTTCGACGCGTTATGCACGAGGCTCGGACGCTATTGGCTGCCCGACGAAGTAGTGTTATACATCGGCAAATCGGAAAAGGAAGACGGAGTGTGCGGACGAGTAAGACAATTTTACAGCCACAAGCTTGGCCAAAGTAGACCGCACAGTGGAGGACAATGGATTAAAACACTGACGGAACTGCCTCGGCTTTTCATTCATTACTCACGATGCTCGGATCCAGTTGCGGTCGAGAGTGCGATGATCGGCCGTTTCTGTTCGAACGCCCCGACTGGCCCCTTCCCCTTCGCAAATTTGGAGTGGCGCAAAGGCGGAAGGCGATATATTCGCAAGCACGGAATCCACTCATCGGCGACGACCGCCCGGAACCTGGCCTCATAGAGCTACACACGTTTGCAAGCACATGATCGGCCGCAGTAAGTCTCATAGCAAATTCGCAAGATGGAGGAAGGCTTCAACCGTTTCTCGGTACACCGGCTTCAGCTCGTCGATGTAAACCTTCTTTGCGAGATAGTACCGGTTGTGCGCTGAATTATGTCCCAGATCGCGAAGAGTTTTTATGTGACTTCTTACGTTTCGTGGCAGGTTCCATGACTTTTCGATTAACGCGGCTCTAATCAGCGCTGTGAGTTGGACGAAATCACCATTTCCGTCCTTGATTTTGTGGTCGATCTTTCTCGCTTCGAACGCCTCGATGATCGTTGACTCAAGAAGTCGGCGCATCATGACAGCGCATGCGTCATACCAACCTGCCGCGTATGAGCCATTTATCTGCCTCCCGATCGCAACGATGTATCCTCTATTCGTCTGATTCAGCGTAACCAAAGGGAATACACCGTTGTCCTCGATCTCTCCGCTATTGGGCACGACTTTGGCCCAAGTCGTCTTTAGAGCGAAGTGAAGTTCGCGTGCAGCGTGGGCCCTGTCACGTGCCGACGCGTCAACCGAGAACACCTTCTGCATCAGCTCAGCTAGCGCAGACGTGTCACCCACAGAGCCGCCGGCAAGCCGACCGAAAGCGTTAGTCGCGTCGGCGCGCAGGTTCGCCATTTTGTTGGCGTAAAAGTTTGCCCCGTCGAGTGATTGCCTGTGTTTTGCTGAGGTCTTCGCGCACGCGACTGCGGCATCGATATAGCCCATGAGAAGTTCCTGCGGCGCCGGCTCACGCGCGCTGCCCTTCGTGGTCTTCTTGCTCATGGATCACCAGCTAGAATAGGCGTATGTCGATTTGGAGCCTTTTCCGCCTGCCGATACCTTTTGTCGCCTTAGGCGGCGTTCTTGCGTGAGTTTCTGAAGCGGCCCGCTTAGACTCGTGAGGGCGATGTGGTGTCCCTGATTCGCCAACTCCGCTTTGACCTCTGCCATTGTCCTTTGCTTCTTGAAATATCCATCGTCAATGAGCGTTTCTATATATGCCTTCGGACCTACGCGTGTCCCAGTACCGGACCGCGCGCCCGACGGCTTCAGCGGGGGCTGTCGTTTGGACGGTTTCTTGACGTTTGAGGGTTTGGCTTCGGTACCTTCGAGCAAGGCCTCCAATACTCTCTCGAACGCCACGCGTCGGAGTTCGGGGTCTTTCACGGCAGCGACGGACGCTTCCGCTTCGGCAACAAGTGCCGCGTACGCGGTTGTTTGCTTCGCTGATTGGCTCTTCATGGCGTGATCCTTCAACTTTCTCCCTCATTGTTCATTGCTTCGCTGATAAGTCGATACGCGTACTCCACCCCCGCTCGTGTCACGCGATACTCTTTCCAGGACTGCTTCGCCCTACCGGCCTTCCGGGTCTGAATCATGTGTTGCGGTTTCCGCGACTTCAGTGAGTTAATGCAATCGGTGATGTTCTTGACGCCGTGCCCAAGGTTTTTAAGCTCGTCATTGATCTGTTTTCCAGAGAGCGCGACATCAGACGAATCGTTGAAGTCCTGCAGGTAAGCTGCCACGCAGAGCACCCGATCGACATCCGAGGCGGGCGAAGCAGCGGCGACGAACTCGCCGATGTTCTCGAAGCCGCCAGGGTGCTTCTCGAACGCCGCATCAATCGCGGCCTTCTTCATTGGGGTAACGCCTATCTTTCCGCGCACTTGCTCTTGAATTTCCAGTTTCTCGGACGCCCACCGGAGTACCCTCGCGCGTTCATCCTCCGACAGGGGTTCGAGGGCCTTCAGGACAGTTTCAAGTGCCTTCAAGTCTGCGAGCGGTAATGCGGACGATTCTGATTTGGTTGTCATTCTTGTACTATAACTCAAGTCTACTCCAAGTGTCAAGATCAAGTTGCCAAAGGATCGGTCACAATTCTGCTCAGCATGGGACGGGCCCGTCGAAACCAAGAACCAGTCTGCTTCTCGGTTCCGAACCTGACGTGCGTGGAACTCAACACCCTGTCAATAAGCTCCCACTTGTTTCGCTCCTGTATGTACAGCCCTTTTCGCGCACTGACCCTTGTTTCGCAGAATACCAACGAGTGCAGCGGAGCCGCTCTGTTGACCGTCATTCCGAGTCCCTCTGCCACCAACGTATCTCGATTCCCGCTCCACGCTTCCCGCTTCCAGCTCCAGTGCAACACACGCGCACATAGTTAGGGAAAGTCCGCGCCGACGGCGCCCAACCGTCCTGCCGGACTTTCGAGTGCGCCCGGGGTCCGGGGCAGAGATCTGCCGCTATTCGTTCCATCCCCCGGCGACCCCCGGCCCGCGCCCGACGACACCCGTCGGCAGCCCGGACGCACTTGTCCCCACGAACCAAAAGCGCAGGTTTCACCTGCGCACTCCAAAGCGGCCCCCTCACCGCGTCGCCCCAACCCCCGTCAACGCCCTCACAATCAAGATCCGCACCAGGTCTTCCCCGTGGTCTCCGTGCCCTCCGTGGTTCAACTGCGCTTGACCTTTTCGACACGTAC
>CAYPNI010000112.1:0-13461 GCA_964411925.1 uncultured Nitrospirales bacterium | reverse complement strand
CTGCGCCTGATTCCGATGAAGATTCCGACCATCGAGCAGCTCGATCTGCCCAAAGTGCTCGCGAAGGTCGTGCAGGAGAAGAACGGACTCGTCCTGATTACGGGCCCGACCGGTAGCGGTAAATCGACCACGCTGGCCGCGATGATCAACGAGATCAACCGGACGCAGGCCCGGCACATCGTCACCGTCGAGGACCCGCTCGAATTCCTGCACTCGGACGTCAAATCGATCATCACGCAGCGCGAGGTCGGACACGACACGCTCTCGTTCGCGAACGCCTTGCGCGGCGCGTTGCTCCAGGACCCGGACGTGATTCTCATCGGCGAGATGCGCGACAGCGAGACGGTGCGCACCGCGCTGGCCTCGGCTGAAACGGGTCACCTCGTGTTCTCGACGCTGCACACCGTGGACGCGGTTGAAACCTTGCACCGCATCATGGACTTCTTCGAGCCCCACCATCAGGTGCAGATCCAGAAACAGCTCGCCAGCGTGATTCGTTGCGTCGCGTCGCAGCGCATCATTCCGCTCAAGGGCGGCGAGGGACGCTGCGCGGCTGTGGAAATCCTGCTCGGGACGCGCACCGTGCGCGACTTCATCGAAACGGGCAAGCCCATCAAGGAAATCGTCCAGCTCATCCACGAAGGCCAGTCCCAGTACGGCATGCAGACCTTCGACCAGGCGCTGTTCGACCTGTTCAAACGCGGCCTGATCTCCCAGGAAATCGCGTTGCGGTATGCTACGAGTCCGAAGGACCTCAAGCTGCGCCTGCAAGGCATGGGTTGATCTCGCGCAGAGTGACGGGGGGTCCCTCGTTGCGACGCGCAGGGAGTTCCGCGCCAGATGCTTTGCCCGCTCCTGTTGATTTCCATGCTGTTCTCCCCCGTGCCCGGGGAAAACTTGCTGGCCAATCCCTCGTTTGAAGAGAGCACCTCGGCCGGACGCCCGCGCGGATGGTCCTCGTTCGTGATGCCGCAGGCCGGGGCCTTCGCCGACGTCGACCCGATGTCCTTCGGCGGGCAGAGCGCGGTCATGCTGCACAGTCCGCGGCCGTATGCCGACGAACCGGCGAACAACTGGAGCCAGGTCATCGTGGCGGACGTACGCGGCATGTCGCTGGAATTCTCCGGCTATGTGCGCACCGAAGCCGCGGGCGAGGCTGCGTTGTGGCTGCAATGTTTTCAACAGGCCCCGACGCGCGTCATCGCCGCGCAGACGAGCGCGCTCAACGACCCTTTGACCGGGACGACGGACTGGACCCGCCTCTCGACACGCGTCACCGCGCCGAACACGACCGACTTCGTCGTGGTGCGCTGCGTGATGAAGGGAGCGGGCTCCGCCTGGTTCGACGAGCTGAGGCTGGATGTTGTCGGCGAACGGGTGGATGCGCCGCCGTTGGAGGCCTTCGAACCCCGGGATGCGTCGCAATTCGAGCCGCCCCCCGCCCCGGGCGATAGCGGCGGCCTCAAAGAGGCGGACCTGATTCAGCTCAGCCAGGCCCTGCAGCGCGCCGTCGCCGATCTCGAGGCGAGCAACGCGCAAATCGCTGAGCGCGTGCGTGAACTTCAGGCGCAGGTGCAACAGTCGCGCGAGACCGCCGGCGTTGTCCAGGAGACACTGGCGACCTATGGCCCGCACCCGCTGGTGCCCCACGGTTATCGGCCGGAAGGAACGCCCGAATGACGATGCTGCGCGTGCTCGGACTCTCGATTCTTATCGGATGCGCCGCGGCGATGCTTGTGTGGTTCGGCTGGGGATTGATCGCAAACCTGCGCGCGATGCGGCCGGCTCCGGCCGAGCCTGAACCCGCCGAAGAAGCGCCGCCCGATCGAGCCAAGACGGAGCGGGCGTAGCGGCGGCCATTCTCCCTCCCGGGGATCGCGCACCTACTCCGGCCCGAGTTTTCCGGTCGCCTCCTGCAGCCTCGAGATCAGCGTCGGATCCAGATAGGCCCCCAGGCGCTGGCAGTCGCGCACCGCGGCCCACGCGCGATCGTAGTTTCGCGCTTCAAAGTACGCCGCCGCGAGTCCGCTGTGCGCGAGACTGAAATCGGGATCGAAAGCGATCACCGTGCGCCACGCACCGATCGCCTCGTTCCACCGTCCGAGTTCAAAGTACGCGTGGCCGAGCGCGTAGTGGATGCGCGGGTCGTCCGGGCGGAGCCGCGCGAGCCGGTTGTAGACCGCGGCGGACTGCTCGTAACGTTCGAGCACGTCGAGCGTCGCAGCGTAGTCGCTGAGCAGCGCGACGTCGTCCGGGCGCAGCTCGACGAGGCGCGCCAGCGGCTCGACCGCCTCCGACGCGCGGCCCTCCGCCTGCAACGCAACGGTCAGGTTCTGCAGCGTGACGGCGTCGTCGGGCGCGATCGCCAATGCCCGGCGGTAGTTCTCGATCGCCCCGGCGTGGTCCCCCAGGACGCGCAACGTAAGGCCGAGATTCGTGTACGCGTCCGCCCTGCGCGGGTCGATCTCGATCGCCCGTTCGTACGCCGCGCGCGCGTCGGCATACTGCGCCCCGTCGAAATACGCGTTCCCCAGCAGGTACTGCGCGTTTGCGTCGGCCGGGTGCGCCTTGACCTCCGCTTCGCGGCGTTGGATTTCCAATTGCGCCGGTGTCGGTTCTTCTGCGTCATCGGGCGTCGTCGAACACCCCGCGGCCGCGATCATCGCGGCGACAATGAAAATTGCTGCGGTCGCACGCATCGTGATCGGTGTCCCCCAACAGCCGCCTGACGATCGCGAGCATATACGAAACCGAAGACGAGATGCCCCGCGCGGTCCTGAACCCGCGCGGGGCACCCTGTGACCCATCCCCTAATGGATAATCTGCTCAGCCTTCGCGGCTGTGTCCATTCGAATTGGCGGCATCTCCGACGGGCACGACGTTCGCCGCCTGGAGTCCTTTGGGGCTCTCGAGCAGGTCGTACAACACGACCTGGCCTTCCTTCAGCGTCCTGAAGCCGTCCATCTTGATCGCCGTGTGGTGGACGAAGATGTCCGCTTCTTGTTCGCGTAGGATGAACCCGTACCCTTTCGGATCGCTAAACCACTTGACGACGCCCTGCTGCCTGTCCAGTTGTACTTGGTCCGACACGGTCTCCGCCTCCTCTACTTCCGCCTTGCGTGGCTACGGCATCTTCCGTTCCGCTCGAAATGCCTGAATAGGGAGCCCTGACTCCGAAGAGGCGTCCCCAGCCGCCCCCCGGATCCCTGTTCTACGCGAGAATATCCGAGGTCGCGCAATCTGTCAATAGGTGTGAAAATACGAAACCTAAGATAATACTTGTCGGAATCAGTACGCGCGGGCTTTCGCGTGGTTAGCGGGGTTCGAGCGTGACCACCTTCGATGGGTCCAATTTGGACGGGTCGAATTCGTCCTCGGGACGCGTCTCCTGCCACTCGCTCTTGACGTCGACCCAACCGTCCCGTCCGGCGTCCGGCCCGCCCTCGACGTAGTAGCTTTGCGCGTAGATCGGGCTGCTCATGGCAAGCATCTCCGAAAACCCGTACCCGTCCTGTTGTTTGGGCGCGGTAACGATGCGCATCCGAAACGCGCCGAACGCTTCGGGCTCTTGGTCGAGCGAAAGCGTCAGCTTGTCGGACTCGATCGGCCGTGATCGAATCGGGTATCCATTCATCAGGATGTCGATGCGGCCGCCTTTCGCGCCAGAGACGCCCGCGATAAATCGCGACTTGACGTTGATCGGCACGACGCCGCCCATGCCGACGTCTACCTGCCCGTCACAGAGGATGTCCGCCTGGAATTCGATCTGCGGACCGTCGGGCCCCCGGGCGACGTAGGTGCGTCCTTTGCGAATGCCCTCGAGAATTCCCTTGAGCGACTTTTCGCGGCCGTACACGTACGTCACCGGCGATCCCACCGGTTGTTTGCGGCCGGCGCTTCCACTGCCTGCAATGACGCACGACTTGGCAAGATGCGTCACCAGGATGTCGTAGTAAATCGTCGATTGCGCGTTGCCCGAGAGTCCCTGCGTCGCGGCCGCCGTCGCGATCGGAAACAGGAAATCGCCGGACTCATCACGTCCGCGCCACTGTTCGGCCAACGCCGACAGCCCGATCGGCGGCACGTCGCGCCAGCCCTGCCACCACACTTCCACGGCGTTGAACATGTTGAGCCCCCAGTTCCACGTGCCCCCGGGGACGGTGGGATGCGCGACGGCAATGAGCCCCCCTCTCGCCTGCAGCCGAATGACCTCGGCTTGCGCTTCGGCCCACGGGACGTCCAACGGCAGGACGGAAGGCGGCGCGTAGACGAGAGCGGTGCCGCGCTCCTTGTCGCCCCATTCCATCGCCGGGATCAGAACGAGCTTCGAGGACTTGTATTGCGGGTCGAGGGCGGACGCGATCGTGTTCGGATCGGTAATCGCCAGGAAATCCAGATTTGCCGATTCGGCGCGGCGGATCAGGTTCGCAACGCTCTCGTCGCCCGGTCCGTGATTGGAATACGCGTGCAACTCTCCGCGGTACCAGGCGCTCGTCTGGCTCAACACCGGCGACGGCCATTCGATCAGTTTCTCACCGGGTGTACTCGAAGCGTTCTCGGGATTGCTGCCCTGCTCGAGCTCAAGCCGATCGAGTACGAGATCGAGGTCGCGATCGAACTGCGCAAGGTTTCGCGAGCCGCTGCCTTCGAGCAAGCTGACGACGATCGCAGGCGCGGGAGACGACGGCAGGACTATAGGTTCCATATACACGAGAATCGGAACGTCGTTGTCGTAGACATCGACCAGCGCGGTATACCGTCCCGATTGAAACCGTAAAGTCGCGTTCCCGTTCGGCACGTCGAACTTTCCGGCCAACGCGCCGTGTTCATCGATCAAGCGCACGCGGGACGTCAGAGGCTGTTCCACTACATTGGACACCTGGACCGAAAACAACGCAGATTGCTCTGAATTGGTTGGTTTCGCAGTCTCGGGTGCGTTTCGTTCCTGCTTCGTCCGGCGTTGCTGAGCATCTGCCGTATTGTTTTGAATTCCCGTAATGGAGAGCACGGTAGCGATTGCTATAACTAGACTAGCGTTAAAGCGGTTTACGGTTCGATTATGGAGCATCGCGTTCGCCCTCTTTTTCGACTTTTCGCTTGAAATACGCACGATCTTAGCGGTAAAGTTTGCGACGGTTTTCATGACCAAGTCGCGACGGAGTCGCCCGGCGCTCCGCAACTCTCCTGCAGTTGGCGCCTGCGGAGAAGTTGAATCCAGTCCAACGGAATTGATCGCGGCCTATCTTAACACAGTAGAGCTGGCACCGAGCGCAGTGCATCCGCATTGCGCCGGGACATTATCTGGGGAAGGAGCATCATGTTAGCGAGTATCGATATTCACAGCAGCGTAGCGGTGTATACGCAAATCGAAAATCACATTCAGTTCGCGATCGCCGCGGGCAAGCTCAAGGCCGCCGATCAACTGCCGTCGGTGCGTGAGTTGTCCGAGCGGTTGGGCGTCAATCCGAATACCGTCGCCAAGGCGTACCGCGACCTCGAGGTGATGGGACTGCTCTACACACGGCGGGGCATGGGCGTGTTCGTCAACAAGGGCGTCGAAGCGAAGTGCCGCGAAGAATGCCGCAAACGAATCATCGGCCGGCTTCACGAGGTCGTCGCGGAATCGAAGGCCGCCGGAATGAGCAAGAAGGACGTTGCCGAGATCGTCGACAAGAGCATGTCGATCGACACGAGCCCCTACTCCGAAGCGCCCGCCGCGGTCCTGGCGCTCGCGCGGCGCAGCAAGCGCGGAAACGGCAAGTAGTCTCTCCCGAATCTCCATGTAAACTGAAAACCCTGTGGCACCCTCGGCGCCACAGGGTTTTGTGCTTCCAAATCCGACGAAAAATACCCGATCGCTGGGACCCGCATTTCTACGCGTGACAAATCCCGTCAATTTACTCCGAATTGCGTCAACTTCCGGATTAGGAAACTATTGACACGACGCCAATTTTGTCGTAGAGTACCAACGGTAGTGTGAGACGGACCGTCCCTTGGGCTGCGGCGTTTTCTTATTTTCTCGGGGGCCGGCGCACTCATCATCATCATTTGGCGTATTAAGAACCGGCAATACCGGATCCGCAAGGGCCCGGCGCGACACCCCTCGCGTTGAGCGATTCACGCGGGAACGTTGCGCCTCAGGCGTTCGCAGATTTGGATGCGCTGCGAGGACCAGACTGCAATCATGGTGAAGGTGAAGGAAAACGCGGGCAAGAAACCGGCCAGTCCACAGTTGTCGGTGATCGAAGGCAATCAGATCGATCACGGCGCGAAGGTCAAGCGCGGACAACTCACCGCGGTGCAACAGGGCCGCTACGGCACCGGCCCGGCGCCGTACGGATACCGCCGCGGTGAAGAAGGTGAGCGGCCGCTCGAGATCGACGATCGCGAATCAGAAGTCGTGCGCACCATTTTCCGCGAGTACCTGCGCACGCGCAGCACGGGCAAGGTCGTGCAGTACCTCCACTCGCGGAACATTCTCACGCGCAAGAAAAACAAGTGGTCGCGCCAGGCGATCGCCATCATCCTGTCGAACCGCACCTACCGCGGACGCGTGACGTATGGCGAAGTCGAGACGCAGGGACTCCACGATCCGATCATCGACCCCGCGCTGTTCTACAAGGCCAACGCCGTCCGCGAGCGCAAGCAGCGCGGCGGCAAGAAGGCCCGGCGCGCTTCGGAAAACGGACGGAAACGGTAACAACGATTCAGAAAGCTGAGTGTCGCGCGCCGGTGTCTGCCCTTCGATGCCGGCGCGCTTAGTTTCAAGACGGACTGGTTTCAAGACGGACGGACTGGGAGATCGCGGGTGGCTGACTCGTTCGGGCTGGTGGTCATCGGACAAGCGGCGTTTGGCGAGAGCGTGTTGCACGCCCTCGCCGAACGCGGCCAACAAATCCTGGGGGTGTTCGCGCCTCCCGACAAACCCGGCCGGCCGCCGGACGCGATCAAGGCCGCGGCCGAAGCGCGCGGACTTCCGGTGTTTCAGTTCCCTCGGATGCGCGCGCCCGAGGCCATCGACGCGGTACGCAAACTCAACGCGGATCTCGGCGTGATGGCGTTCGTCACCGATATCGTTCCGCAGGAAATCTTGACGGCGCCCCGGCTCGGAACAATTCAGTACCACCCCTCCCTGCTTCCGAAACATCGCGGGCCGAGCAGTATCAACTGGCCCATCGTTCAGGGTGAGACGGAAACCGGGCTCAGTATTTTTTGGCCGGACGCCGGGCTGGACACGGGCCCAATCCTGATGCAGAAGCGCGTGGCGATCGGGCCGGATGACACACTGGGCACGATCTATTTCGACCAGTTGTTCCCGCTCGGGGTCGATGCCATGGTCGAGTCGGTGGAACTCGTCAAATCCGGACACGCGCCCAAAACCGCGCAGGACGAGAGCCAGGCCACGTACGAAGGCTGGTTCCGCGCGGAGAACTGCGTGGTGGACTGGTCACAACCGGCCCAGACAGTCCACAACCTGATTCGCGGAGCGGACCCGAGTCCCGGTGCGAGTTCGACGAGCCGTGGCGAGGTCGTTGGGCTCTTCGGCTCGCACAAGGCGGACGGATCGCAGTGCGGCGCGCCGGGGACGCTCGTTGGCCTGGGCGACGGCGGTATCGTTGTGGCCACGGGCCGCGGCGCGGTGCGCATCGCCAAGGTGCGCCCGGCGTCGGGAGCCAAGAAAATCGACGCCGCCGAGTGGGCTCGCGCTGCCGGGCTCAAATCTGGCGACAGGCTCGGGACCTAGGTCGCCGCGATTGGTGTTCCGGTGATTACTGCCGGGGCGCTTTGCCCGCGAGGTCTAACAGGAACGCGTAGTTCAGCGCGGTCTCGCGGTATTGCTCATACCGGCCCGACGCGCCGCCGTGTCCGGCGTGCATATTCGTCTTGAGCAGCAATACGTTGTCGTCCGTCTTCATCGCGCGAAGTTTCGCGACCCACTTCGCCGGTTCCCAGTATTGCACCTGCGAGTCGTGCAGGCCCGTCGTGACGAGCACGTTCGGATATGCCTTCGGCTCGACGTTGTCGTAGGGCGAGTACGCGAGCATGTATTCGAAGAAGTCTTCGCGGTTCGGGTCGCCCCATTCGTCGTACTCGGACGTCGTCAGCGGGATGTCTTCATCGAGCATCGTCGTCACCACATCGACGAAGGGCACGCGCGTGACGATGCCGTGGAACAGATCCGGCCGCAGGTTCATCACCGCGCCCATCAACAGCCCGCCCGCGCTGCCACCCGTGGCGTACAGGTTCTCGGGCGACGTGTACTTCTCGTTGACGAGGAATTCCGCGCAGTCGATGAAGTCCGTGAACGTATTCATCTTGTTTTTCTGCCGGCCATCCTCGTACCAGGCGCGCCCGAGTTCCTCGCCGCCGCGGATGTGCGCGATGGCGTAGGCGAAGCCGCGGTCGAGCAAACTGAGGCGCGGCGAACTGAATCCCGGACTGCTGTTGACCCCATACGAGCCATAGCCGTAAAGCAACAACGGCGCGTGGCCGTCTCGCTCGAAGTCGCGGCGATACACAATCGAAATCGGCACGCGTACGCCGTCGCGCGCGGTCGCCCAGAGCCGCTCGGTGCGGTAGTTCGCCGGCTCGAACCCGCCCAACACTTCGTCCCGCTTCACGAGCCGCTTCTCGCGCGTCGCCATGTCGTAGTCGTAGACGGAACCCGGCGTGGTCATGGAGGTGTAACCGTAGCGCAACGTCGTCGTCGCCGATTCGGGGTTGGTCCCCGGCGCCGCCTCGTACACGGACTCGCCAAAGTCCACCTCGTGCGGCGGGCTGCCGTCCCACGGAGTCACGCGCAGCCGCGCCAGCCCCTCGCGGCGGTCGCTGAGCACGAGGTAGTCCCGGAACAGCTCAAACGCCTCGAGCAGCGTGTCCGGCCGGTGCGGAACGACCTCCTCCCAGTCGCCCGGCTCGGTGCGGCCCGGTGACGCCCGCATCAGCCGGAAATTCTTCGCGTCGCGGTTCGTACGAATGTAGAAGTAGTCACCCAGGTGGTCGATGTCGTATTCGTGCCCGCGTTCGCGCGCGGCAAACACGACCGGTTCCGCCGCCGGATCGTCCGCCGGGATGAACCGGCTCTCGTCGGTCAGCGTTTGCCGCGAACCAATCACGATGTACTTGCGCGACTTCGTCTTGTATACGCCGCAACTGAAGGTCTCGTCGTCTTCGGCATACACCAGCACGTCCTCGCTCACCGGCGTACCGAGCGTGTGGCGGTACACCCGATGGGAACGCAGCGTGATCGGGTCTTGTTTCGTGTAGAACAGCGTCCGGTTGTCGTTCGCCCAGGCCGTGTTGCCGGTGACGTCGGGGATCTCGTCCGGCAGGTCCGCGCCGGTGGCCAGGTCGCGCACGCGCAGCGTGTACAGCCGCCGGCCGACATAGTCCGCGCCGTACACGCCCAGTTTCTGGTCCTCCGTCACCCGCATGCCCGAGATTTGGCAGAATTCGTGCCCGTCGGCAAGTGCGTTCACGTCCAGCATCACCTGTTCCGGCGCGTCTAGCGAACCCGGCTTCCGGCAAATGAACGGGTAGGCCTTGCCCTCCTCGAAGCGCGTGTAGTACCAGAAATCTTTGTAGCGATACGGCGCCGTGCTCTCGTCTTCCTTGATGCGACCCCTGATCTCCTGGAACAAAGACTCCTGAAACGCCTTCGTATGCTCCATACGTGCGTCCAGGTACGCGTTTTCCGCTTCGAGGTACGCGATCACCTCGGGATTCTCGCGCTCACGCAGCCAGAAATAGTCGTCGATCCGTTCGTGGCCGTGCGTTTCGAGGCGGTGCGGGACGCGTTTGGCAACGGGCGGTTCGGGCATCGCAGTCGTGTCTCCATCGGCCGCCGCGACAGCGGCCACAGTCATGAACAGCAGGGCGGCAGGCCAGCGTCTACTCATCGGCGTCGTCTCCGCGAAGTTCCTTTGGCCGGAGCACGCGCTGCAGCGTGGCTCGCGGACCCCTGGCGAACGCGACCCAGTCCGCCGCGGATACCTCCATGCACGCGACCGCGCCGGTCGGCATCGACTCCTCGTTGCCGGTGAGCCGCGCGACGAGGACCTCAAGGTCGGGATTATGCCCGATGACCAGCAGCCGGTATACGGCCGGACCCACGCCGCCGATGACCCGGACGTACGACGGCGCGCCCGAAAGGTAGATCTCCTGCGCGGTCTGAATTTCGATCCCGAAGCCGCCCGATTTGTTCACACGCCGCGCGGTCTCCTGCGCGCGCACCGCGCTCGATGCGACGATCGCATCCGGCGCGAGGCCGTGGTCGCGCAAGTACGTGCCCATGAACTCGGCAGCCTCCATCCCGCGCTTGTTCAGCGGCCGCTCCTCGTCGGAGAGCGCGTCGTCCTTCCAGCTCGACTTCGCGTGCCGCATCAGCATCAGTAGGCGTTTCGCAGGCATCGGACGACCCCGGGTCTCCGGCTGCATCCTACCAACGCCGCCCCGTCACCGGGAACTCCGGCCACTCTGTTCGGAGTTCCGCCTTCAGGCGGCAGGGTCGCGACTCGCGCTATACTCTACGCGCGCATCGCATTTGCGAGCCGTCACGCCCATGGCGTGACGACGAAGCAATCTCCTCAACCGACACCACTGAATTTTCGCCAGGACTCACGCCGCCGTACGGTCATCCCCCCATGAGCCTCGTCCGCCTCGAAAACATCGTCAAACACTTCCACGGCGAAGCCGTGCTGGACGGCGTGTCGCTGCGCGTCGAGGAGGGCGAAAAAATCGGGCTCATCGGCCGCAACGGCTGCGGCAAATCGACGCTGTTCAAGATCATCACCGGCGAACTCACGGCCGACGGCGGCACGATCGATCGCATGCGCCGTGGACGCATCGCCGCGCTCGCGCAAATCCCCGCGGTCGAGCCCGGCAAGAGCATCCACGACATCGTCATGCACCACTTCCGCGCGTACACCGACCTCGAAGAGCGCCTCGAATCGCTCGAGCACCGCATCGCGGACGGCGACGAGTCCGCGCTCGACGAGTACAGCGCCGCGCAGGACGCGTTCGCCGCGGCGGGCGGCTACGAGTTCCGCACGCGGGTCAAGCGCATCCTCGGCGGCCTCGGCTTCCGCGAGGACGAATACGACCTGCCGTTCGAGGCGCTCAGCGGCGGCCAGCGCACGCGCCTCATGCTCGCGCTCGTCCTGCTCGAAGACGCCGACCTGCTCATGCTCGACGAGCCGGAAAACCACCTCGACCTGCAGGCGCGCGAGTGGCTCGAGGGCTTCCTCACGTCGTGGCCCAAGGCGCTCATCGTCATCAGCCACGACCGGCGCGTGCTCAACGAGGTCACGCAGCGCACCATCGAGGTCGAGCGCGGCAAGGCGCGCAGCTTCTCGGGCAACTACGACTATTACCACGACGAAAAACAGCGGCTGAACGAGGAGCAGGCCGAACACTTCCGGCGGCAACAGGAACAAATCCGCCGCGAGGAAGCCTGGATCGATCGCTTCCGCTACAAGGCGACGAAGGCGAAGCAGGTGCAGAGCCGGATCAAGCGGCTCGACAAACTCGAGCGCGTGGACGCGCCGCTCGCGGAGGAAGGCGGCGCCAGCTTTCGCCTCGGCGAGGTCGTCCGCAGCGGCCAGGTCGTCCTCAAGGCGGACAAGCTCTCGATGGGCTACGGCGACCTCGAGCTCTACGCCGGCGTCTCGTTCGAGGTGAAACGCGGCGAGCGCATCGGCGTCATCGGGCCGAACGGCTCGGGCAAGTCAACGCTGCTGCGCCAGCTCGCGGGCGAACTCGACGGCGCCGGCGGCACGGTCTCGCTCGGCCACAACTGCAAGCTCGCGGTCTACGACCAGCACCACATGACGCTCGCGCCCGGCCGCGAAATCATCCAGGATCTCGAACTCGCCTACCCCACCGCCGGCCGCCAACAACTGCGCAGCTTTCTCGGCCGCTTCCTCTTCACCGGCGACGACGTCTTCAAACCCATCGGCACGCTCAGCGGCGGCGAACGCAGCCGGGTCGCGCTGGCCAAGCTCGTGCTCAGCGAGGCGAACCTCCTCCTGCTGGACGAGCCGACGAACCACCTCGACATTGTCTCGCGCGAGGCGCTCGAATCCGCGCTGAGCGAGTTCCCCGGCTCGATCGTGATGATCTCGCACGACCGCGCGCTGCTCGACCGGCTCGTGGACTCGCTCATCATCCTCGGCGACGGCAAGGGCGAGTATTTCCTCGGCAACTACTCGCACTACCGCTGGAAACACCAGGGCCAGGGCCCCGCCACCGACGAGGTCACCGGCCGCGACGCCATGCGCATCCGCCAGGACCGCCCCGCGAAGAAGGGCCCCGACCGCACCGACGAACGCGCCCGCCGCAAACGCGCCAAGCGCCTCGAAGAGGTCGAGTCCACCATTGCCCAACTCGAAGAACTCGTGGACGGCTTCGACGCCAAATTCGCCGCGCTCGATCCCTCCGATCCCGCCCCCTGGGCCGCGCTCGCCGAGGAAAAATCCGCGCTCCAGCGCGACCTGCAGGACCTCTACGACGAATGGCAGACCCTCAGCGAAGAAGTCAGCTCCTAAAGCTCCAACCCTTTTTTAACCACCGATGGATGGGATGAACACAGATAACCCTTCACCTCAACCCAGTGGGGCAGGCGTCCCGCCTGCCGCCCTTGACCTTCCCCGTGCCCGCTGTGTCTCCGTGTTCGGTTCTCGCCCTTGACCTTGCTCTCGACCTTCACATTGCTCTTGCTCTTGCTCCAGCCGTTGCCGTAGCCCTTGACTTTAACTCTGACTTTGTCCTTGACCCTCTCCGTGTTCCCCGTGCCTCTGTGTTCAACCGCCCTTGACCTTAACTCCGAACTTGCCCTTGACCTTCTCCGTGTCCTCTGCGTCCTCTGCGGTTCAACCACCGTAGACCTTGCTCTTGACCCGGTGGGGCGGGCGTCTCGCCTGCCGCTTTTGACCCTTCTCCCTATGTATCCGCACGCCTTTTGCCCTATCGACGTGAATCGCGTAAGTCGAGTTGCGAAACGGGGGTGAATCAGTTGACAACGCTGCGGAGAGTCCGGTCGATAACCCGGGGCGATTCCCGGAAAAGTCCAGGAAAACCCTAGACATACGGGTTGCTGAACAAGGTGAAATTAGTTGACAACTCGGTGTGAAAATCGACGGGGCTAGCGAGCGTAGAGGTAGCGCTGGAAGCCGGAGAAGATCCCAGCGTTGCGTCCTGTTCAACCGCCTTTGACCTTACCCCGCGCTTGCCCACCGCGCAAGAGGCGCTTCGCAGCCTAAATTGACAGGTGCGTGCAAAGACGCGCATACTAGACACAGTTCGAGGGACAAAATTCGGCCCCGTGCCGTGTGAACGATGCGCCGTGGCGTGTCGGTCCTATATCCCTCAACCATCTTTCAAGGCCGCTGCTCGCAGCGGCTTCTTTTTTGTGTAGTACACGCCATACTGGGCGGTGCGCGTATCGTCCACGTCTATGACCAA
>CAYPNI010000111.1:9107-13576 GCA_964411925.1 uncultured Nitrospirales bacterium | reverse complement strand
CAGCCGCGCGCGCAGGTGGCGGTCCGTTGCGCGGTCGGCCATGTACGCGTCCGCGCCCTCGCCCATCACCGTCGCGCCCGCGCCCGCGCGCACGCTGTCCGTGTACGACTCGATCTCGCGGATGTCCTTCTCGATCTGTTTCGCCGGGACCGACTCGCGGTACGCCGCCATCACCATCAGCAGTTGCATCGGGTGCCCGACCCATTTGCCGCTCATGCCGAGCGCGATGCCGTGCCGCGCGTCGTCATAAACCTCTTTGAGCGAGCCCAGGATCTTCGCGCGGTTCTCTTCCTTTTGTTTCTCGCTCAGGTCTTTGTCGCGGTGCCGCGGCGTCGGATAGTTCAGCGTCATCGCGTCGATCGCCGGCACATTCACCGCGCCCGCGACGTTGACAATCTCGTACCGCGCCCAATCGCAGACGGGATGCGTGTTCTTGATCTGCGGCAGGTTCGTGTCCGCGCTGTAATCCGCGATGCCCCAGATGATGCCGGTCAGCCGCGGGATGGCTGGTTTCACGAGTTCGGGCAACTGCGCGAGCGCATACCCCGACTCGACCAGGAACTCGAGTCTGACGGTGTTTTCCGCCAGCCCGATGCGTTCCTCGATCCGCGCGAGCAGGTCGCACACCCAGCGGATCTCGTCCGGATGCTCCGACTTCGGCCAGACGATTCCCGCGATCGGAAAATCGCCGCCGCCGGCGCGCTCGGCCACGCGCCCGAACACGTAGGTCAGGTCTTCGACGCAAGTCTCCAGCCGGAGTCCCGCCGGCCGGAAGAACGGCAGCGTCGGCCCCCAGGCCTCCTCCGTGAAGCATCGAATCGCGCCATCGCGCGCTTTCGCAATCGATTCGGGCGTCAACGCGACAGCGTCCTCGACGTCCACCATCACGAATGGCGAATGCTTGTCGGCGCCGTCGATGAGTTCCTTGAGCACGGCCGGCGCCGCGCCCGAATGTTCCGCGAGGCGTTCCGGGTCGATGCCGAACTTGTCCAATAGACTCGGCACGGCCTTCAATCCCTGAATGGCTTTCTCCGGGGTGCCCGAGGCGGGCGTCGTGAACTGCGCGGACTGGTTCCAGAACCGCAGCGGCATGTCCGCGCTCGACGCGGCGCGTTGCGCGAGCAGGTCGAGCCGTTCGCGCTCGGCCTCGCTCCGCAATGCCTCGAGCTGGTCAGGCAGCGTCCGGGTGTGTGGCTGGGCGGTCCCCATTCGGATCCTCCGCGATGGCCGGAAATCGCCGGCGCACGATGATAGCATTTACCGAAATGCTCAACAGAATGACCGCCGTGCCAGCATAGAAGCCCGGCGACATCCACTCGGATTCGCCAAACACGACGAGCGCGAGCAGGATGCCGTACACCGGTTCGAGGTTCGTCGCCAGCATGACGGTGAACGGCGAAATCTTGCGCATGACGTAGGTCCCGCCGATGAACGCGAACGCCGTGCAGATCGTGCCGAGCAAGACCAGGTAGCCAAGGTCGGCGCCGGCGGGCACGGGGATCGAGCCGACCGGGCGCTTGATCAACAGCAGCACGAGGAACAGCAACGTCCACGCCGCGACGAACTCGATGAGCGCCATTACGCGCGAGTCGTAGCGCACCACGAGCCGGCCGTTGAGCACGGTATACACCGCGCCGACAAAAGCCGCGCCGAGCCCCACCGCGATGCCGGCGGCGTGTTGCATCTCGAAACCGAATATGACGGCGACACCTGCGGCGGTCACGATGCCAAGGATGACTTCGTGCAGTTGCAGGCGGCGTCGAAACACAATCGGCTCGAGCAGTGCCGTAAAGAAGGGCGCCGTGGACTGGCACACGAGCGCGACGGAAACGTTGGACATCTTCACGGCCTGAAAAAAAAGGAACCAGTGAATCGCGACGATGAACCCGATGCCGGTAAACCGGGCAAGTCCCGCCCGGTCCGTGCGTACCCGAACGCCGCTCCAGAGCAGGAAACCCGCGATCGCCGGCAACGCGATCGTGACGCGATAGAACACGAGCGAAACGCTGTCGAGCGTGATGAGCCGGCCGAGAACGCCCGTGCATCCCCAAATCAGAACGACGAGGTGAAGCAGCGCGTAGTAACGGAATGACTCAGACGCGCCGCTGAGCGCACGAAACGGGCGGACAGGGGACATGAGATGCGCCCGGGTCAGCGGGAATCGCTGCGATCGCCGTCCGCGCCCGGCCGCAGGTACGTCACGTAAAGCACGATCGCCGCGGACACCAGCGCCACCAGCAAGACGGCCGCCGGCACGACCAGGCCCGGCCAGTACCCGCCGCCCACGTCACCGGAGAGAAAATAGGTAGCTTCCATATCGAATCAATCGCGCCCTATGAATCAGAATTTCATTTTACCGAACGCCGGACTCACAAGCATCACGCGATCGCATCGCCGAAAGCGTTGTTCGCGCGATTGCACTGGCGGTAGAGTCCGCCTACTGATTTTTTACCGTCAGCCCGGGCCGATCGTCGGTGCGGAACGGGGACGCGGGCAACCCTGCCCCGTTGTACAGCGAACAATCCGGGTTGTCGGCCCAGCCGTAGCGCACCGCGACGGGCGCCGCCACCTTCGGCGACGACACGATCACGCGGTCGCCCTCGATTCGCGCGTCCGCCCAGACAAACGCGTAATCCGAGCCGGCGATCGCGAACCCCTTCAACGCGCCGCCTGCCGCGGTCAGTCCGCCGTGCGCATGGTCAAACGTGATCTCGATTTCGTTGCCACGAACGCGGTGCTTGCGATAAATCGGACCGGAGCTCGCCGCATTCTGGTCGCCGTACGCGACCTCCTCCGCGGCAAACGCGAGCCGGCGCCCGACGTCCTGCTTGTTTTTCGGATGGATATCGGCCGCTTCGCCGACATCGATGATGACCGCAAGACCGTTCCCCCGCTGTTGCGCGGTCATGAGTTGCGCCTCGCGCAATTCCGCCCACTCCGACTCGCCCGGCTCGTCCTTGCGTTGCATGAAGTTCGCGAGCTGCACGATGAGAAACGGAAACGACTTCTGGTCCCACTCGTCCCGCCAGTTGCCGATCATCGTCGGCAGTAGCGCGCGATACTGATACGCGCGCGAGGCGTTGCTCTCGCCCTGGTACCAAATCGCACCGCGCACGCCGAACGGCACGATCGGCGCGATCATCGCGTTGTACAGATTCGCAGGACGATTCGGGTCGTTCGGGCCTTGTGGGCGCCGCGGCTCTCTCGGAACCTCCGACCCGGCTGCCTTTGCCGCGTCACGCGCCTTCTCCCACGCCGCGCGATCGGTCTCATACTTCGCGAGATCGTCCGGGTAGCGCTGGACGATTGCGTCCCACCGCGTGAGGATTGGTTCGAATTGCGCATCGGCCTCGAGCGTTTCGCGGCTGGTCCACGCTTCCGCCGCGGTCCCGCCCCACGAGGTGTGGATCAGCCCCACGGGAACCTCGCGGAGTTTCTGCACCTCGCGCCCGAAGTAGTACGCCACCGCGGAAAAATTCGGAATGGTCTCCGGCGAACACGATACCCACGACGCCTTGCAATCGCGCTGCGGCGTCTCGGCCGTCACGCGCTCGACGTAAAACAGCCGCAGGTTTGGATGCGTCGCCGCGGCGATCTCTTGATCCGGGTCCTTCGACGCGCTCACCGGCCATTGCATGTTCGACTGGCCGGAACACACCCAGACCTCGCCCACGAGCACGTCGCTGAAGGTCTTGGTGCCTGACTCGCCGGTGACGGTCATGGTATGCGGCCCGCCGGCATCGAGGCTGCCCAGCCGCGCCATCCAGCGGCCGTCGTCGCCCGCGCGCGTGGACGCGGACTCGCCCGCGACGTCCACGCGGATACGTTCGCCCGGTGCGGCCGTGCCCCAAACCGGCACGCGCGCGTCGCGCTGGAGCACCATGTGATCGCCGAACACGCTCGGCATCCACAACTCCGCGAACGCGGGCTGCGCGATGAGACAAACAACAACAAGTAGAAATCGAATCGTCGTCACACCCAGTCGTCCCATGATCCCTCTGCTCCCCTTCACGCCCACGCGAGCCGACCATTCTCGCCAACCACGCGCGTTGAAACAAGGCGGGGCAATCGCGTATACCCGCGCGAACACATTCACGCCACGGAGGCGCGCCATTCATGGAACTCGCAGAAGCACTTCAGGAACGTATCAAGGGCCGGTTCCCCGACCTCCTGGGCGTGCGTTTCGTGTCCGCCACGGTGGACGAAATTCGCGCCGAACTGACGGTGCGCGACGACCTGTGCACCGTGCCGGGCGTGCTGCATGGCGGCGCGATCATGGCCTTCGCCGACACGCTGGGCGCCGTCGCGACGGTCCTGAACCTCCCGGCAGGCGCCGGCACGACCACCATCGAGTCCAAGACCAATTTCATGGCGGCGGGAAAGGGCGGCACCGTCGTCACGGGTGTCACGACGCCCCTGCACAAGGGCAAGAGCACGATGGTCTGGCAAACCCGCGTCACCAATGCCGA
>CAYPNI010000111.1:0-9007 GCA_964411925.1 uncultured Nitrospirales bacterium | reverse complement strand
GTCGCCCTCACCGTCCAGATTGTCCGGGCACAAATCGTCTTCCCAGACGGCAGCCTGCAGGAAACCGCGTTCACCGGCGACACCGCGGTCCCGCCGGGCGCCGCCTACTCGCGCACGGCGTTCTTCAACAACTCCGCGGCTTCCGGACCCATCACGCCCGACATCGTGCCCAACGGACAGCAGCTCGTCATCCTTAAAATCGTCGGCTGGAACACGACGCTCTGCACGCTCGAGAGCCGCCTGCCCTCGCCCAACCAGAACACGGGACCCATCATTCTCTCGACGATTCTGCGCGGCGAAGCCTCGACGAACTCGCTCTTCGACATGGATTTCCCGGACGGCGCCGTCGTCGTCGGCCAGGGACGGCAACCCTACCTCGCGTTCCGCACGACTACGTTTACCATCAGCACCGCGCCGAACGCACAGGTGATCACCATCATCGGCTACCTCCGCCCCGCGACGTGAGCGTGCGCGCAATGACGCGCGAACGATCCGAAATCCGACGTGGAACGCCCGCAGCATCCGTTTTCAGGAACGATGAACCCCCCTTCGGTGTTACATAAATGGGAACGGGGAGAGGGAAAGGCAAGACGGCCCCGGCTCCCGGAAAGGAGGGTAAGGACGCGTGATAGAACCGAAGTCCGGCCTCCGGCGGTGCGGCGGAACGGTCAAGCCCGCCACCAAGGGCAGCCTCTCCTGAGTGCGCAGACCCGCCCGCCCCAACCGCCGGGGAACGTGTCGATCCCGCAACAAAAACCCCCGCAAGTTTCTCCCATCCGCCCCAATCCGTTACTCTGATCCCCGCGCGGCCCCATAGTTCAACGGATAGAACGAGTCCCTCCTAAGGATTAGATCTGGGTTCAATTCCCGGTGGGGCCGCCACCTTCCGGCTGCGGCGTCGATTCAGGCCCGCGTCCGTCTCACCGCGAGCAGTGCCCAGTCCCACGGGTATCGGCCGCGCGCGACTCGGTTCGGCGGCGCCAGGCCCTCGTCGCTCCAGTGGTAGTGCACCTTGGGCAGGCGCAGCACGCGGAACCCGGCGTCCTCCGCCGCCGCGCGCAGTTCGGCCCGGGTGTAGTGCTTTTGCCGCGCGCGGCCGCGGTGGACCGACCCGTCGTCGAATCGCGACGCGCTGGAGCCGGGGTCCAGGCGGTCCTGCACGCGGGCGACGAACTCGGCGGACTCGAACGACGGCAGGACGACGAGCACGCACCCGCCGGGCTTCGTGATTCGCCCCAGCGCGCGCCACTGCCTGCGGCGCAACGCGGCGTCCGGCGTGGTCAACACGTTCATGCACACGGTCAGGTCCGCGCGGCAGCCGACTTTCGCTGGCGCCTCGACTACGCCCGCGCAGACCCAGCGCGTGCGCGGCACTTTCGCGCATCGCCGCCGCGCGCCGCGCAGCATCCGCTCGGCGAAATCGACGCCGATACTCTCCTCGAACCGCCTGCCGTAACGCCGGATGAACGTCCCGACGCCGCAGCCGATGTCGATCACGACAGGCCGCGGACGCCGCCGGAGGGCCTCCTGTACCAATGCGTCGACCACGCCGCCGCGCTCGCCCGCCGTTATGTCGCATACTGACGAATTGAACCGCGCCGCCAGACGATTCCAATGCGCCCGGCTCAGCGTATAACTCGTTGGCATTGTGATCCCCCTCGCGCTGTGGCTCCCGCGCACCGTATCCTACAGGTCAAGCACCATTTGCGCTATTGTTGCGCGCGGAGGAACCCATGCCCGCGTACGCTTACCTGCTCATCGACGACCCCGCGCCCGGCGTTCGGCGCATTACGCTCAACCGGCCGGAAAAACGGAACGCGCTGTGCAATCCGTTGCGCGGTGAGCTCTTCGGAGCGCTCGAAGCCGCCGATCGCGACGCCGCGGTGCGCGTGACGATATTGCGCGGCGCGGGCAAGGACTTCTGCGCGGGGTACGATCTCAGCGCGGACAACTACGCCGATCAGCCCTATCACACCGCGTCGGGGCTCGGGCAGTGGTCGCGCCACGTCGTCGAGGGCGCATTCCGTATCTGGGACCTCGCCAAGCCTGTCATCGCGCAGGTCCACGGGCACTGCCTCGCCGGGGGCACGGAACTCGCCACGGCCTGCGATCTGGTCTATGTCGCCGAAGACGCGAAGATCGGCTACCCGGTCACGCGCATCATCAGCCCGCCCGATGCGCAGATTTTCCCCTGGCTCGTGGGCATGCGGCATGCCCTCGAGATGATGCTGACCGGCGACGCGATCACCGGCGCCGATGCAGCGCAATGGGGGTTCGCGACGCGCGCGTATCCCGCGGCGAATCTCGAATCGGAAGTCCTCGCGATCGCTGAGCGCGTCGCCAAGGTCCCGTCCGAGGTGCAACAATTCAACAAACGGTCGGTCCACCGCGCGATGGAACTCATGGGGATGCGCAACGCGCTTCGCGCCGGCACGGAACTCCAGGCGCTCGCCACGCAAACGGAACACGCCAAGGCCTTTTTCGCGAAGGCGCGCGAGAACCTTCCAAAGGCGCTGACCGAACGCGACGAAAAGTTCGGCGACTACCGGACCAGGATTGAATAGGGTGCAGGGCGGCGTTAGACCCGCGCTTTGGGCAGGTACGCCAGCGCCGCGTGAACCACGGCATCCGGCGTGACGAGTTTCATGCAGCGGTGGTCCGTCTTGCAGATCGGTTGCTGGCAGGGCCCGCAGTCCACGTCCACCCGCAACACGCGTCCCGTCTCGTAGGGTCCCTCGGTGTACACCGGGCGCGTCGGCCCCATGATGCACACGGCCGGCACGCCCATGGCCGTTGCGACATGACGCGGGCCCGAGTCGTTGCACACGACGAGCTTGAGCAGTGAAACCGTCGCCTTGAGCGTATCAATCGTCGGCCGGCCCTCGTCGCAGATGAGCAACTCGTGTCTGGCCAGTTTCCGGATCGCGTCGCGCGTGTCTTCCTCGCCCGGCCCCGTCAACAGCACGCACTCCGCGCCCGCCTCGTCCACGAGCCGGTCGGCGACTTCGGCAAACCGCTCGACGGGCCATCGCTTGCTCGGGCCGTATGCGGCGCCGGGCGCAATCCCCACGAGCGGCCGATCACCCACGAGATACTCCTTGACGCGCGCCACGGCCAGCGGATCGGCCACCAGCTCCAGGCCGAACCCGTCGTACGAGCAGTCCAGCGGCTGAAGCAAGTCGAGGTACTCCCACACCATGTACACGGGCTCGATTTTGCCGGCCACCCGATTCGGCTCGACCTTGTCGTCAAGCAGCCACGACCGGGCGTTACGCGCATATCCCACGACGCGCCGCGAGCCGGTCAATTTCGCAAGCAGGGCGGCGCGAAACGAGTGCGGGAAGACCACGACCAGGTCGCGCGCCGAGGAGCGAAGTTTACGGCCCAGCGCCGCCATGGCCACGAACCCGGGCTGCTTCGGCAGCACGTGCGTGTCGCTGATGTACGGCAGGCCCTTCAACAGATCGACAATGGCCTCGCGCCCGGCGACCTCGAGGCGGGCCCTCGGAAATCGGCGATGCAGCGTGCGAAGCGCCGCGGTGCACATCGCCGCGTCACCGATCCAATTGGGCACGAGCGCCAGGATGCGCTCCGGGTCCTGTCCCGTTTTTTTGGCCATCCCCCGATTCTACTCCGGCCAGGAGCCGCCGTCGGATTTTCCGACGCGCCGGCCCAACTCGCCTGAAAAGCCGTCCTCCGCAAACGTCGTGCGAAACACGGCTTCACGATCGCGAACGTGCTCCCGAACGATATCGAACAACTCGAATACGGCGCGGCCAATGACCAGCAGGAAGAACACGAAATACAACGCCAGAAACCAGGCCAGCCCCCGCGGATCCCCGCGGACCTCGATGATGCGGACCCCGAGTAGCAGCGCGACGATCATCGCGATCATGAGAAACAGGCTGACGCGCTGCCGGGGCCGCCACTGCGTGAGTCGCCGCCAGATTCGCGGACCGAGCCCGAGCGGCATCGAATCCCCCGATTGGTCGGCCATGGCTCAGGTACTCCAGACCTCGCGTGCCATGCGCAGAGGCGTCACGCGATCGTAGCAAGGTCCGTCGACCGTAGGAAAGTACGCGGCGCAATCCGCGGGAAAATGGCCCCGATTTCACCGTAAACCCTTTGTCAATATGAGAAATCGTCGGGTACAGTAAAGAGTGGAACGACGCCAGTTAGGCTCCCGTTTCATAAGTACCTGTGCCGAAACACGTTACGATTCGTGGGGATGGCGCAGGGGCGTGGACTGGGGGCCGGCCGTATTCGGTCCGCGCACGGTCGCGGCAACGGATCTGGCACGACGAAGGGGGAACAACGGCGGGGGACTCTTCCGGGCGGCAACGCCCGGCCGGGCCCTCCGACGGCGTGAACGGGGATGAAGATCCTTCCGGACAAAGTCGAGGGCAAGATATTCCTGCTCGTGCTGGTGATCAGCCTGAGCCTTTGCCTGCTTGCGACGCGACTCATCGTCCTCTCCCAGGAGTCAAGCATTCTCGCGGCCAACAACTCCCGGCTCACTTCGCTCGCCGATCTCTTCGTCGAGCGCATCGATCGCGAACTCAGCGCGCGGGAGGCGCACGCCGTGGGCGTGAACGCGACGCTCACAGAAGCGCTCGCCGCGGCGACGGAGGACTCGGTCCAGGCGCTTCAAGTCCCGCCGTCGAACGATGTCCGGATCACGGGCCCGCGTCCCGCTACCTGGTCAGACTCGACGCGGATCTCCGTCGTTACGCTCGCCTCTGTGATGAACGACCTTCGTTCGATCGCGACGGCTGACTTTGAACATGTATTCATCCGCCTGATCGATCCCGGTATTACGATCGAGTTCGTCGATTCGGCTACGGACCGGATCCGGAGCGAAACTCCGATCGACGCGGAACTCGCGTCGCCCTCCAACAATCCCGAGCAACTACCCGTCTGGACGACACTGTCAGTTTCCGGCACGGCCGAAGGTTTGTGCGCGAGATTGCTCGTTCCCATTCACGTCAACGGCCGGTTCGTCGGCGTCAGCGGCGGCGACTTCCGGCTCCGCGAAATCCTGGCCCAGGCAGGGCTCAACGAACGCGAAGGATTCGGAACGCTTGCGCTGTTCGACAGCGAACGCAAGCTCCTGGGTTCGTCTGAGCCCCGCTGGTCCGATAACGCGATCCAGGCCATCGCCGGGGTACGCCCGCCCGGGGGCGAGCGATCGTCGGGCTCGAAGACGCTCGTCGAGATGAAATTGCGCGAAGGGGACATACACGTCTACTCGACCAAACTGGCCCGTCTCGATTGGACGGTGACCTCGGCCGTCACCAGCACCGCGCTTTACGCGCAACTGACGCTGCTCACGTGGAAGCTCTATCTGTCCGCCCTCGTGCTTGCGCTCATACTCGTGCTGCTGCTGCGCGCGAGTTTTCGCCAGTTGTTCATCAATCGCGTGTTGGCGCTCGAACAAGCCACGCGCGCGTTCGCGCAGCATGGCGTCTCCAATTTCCCGAACCTCGGCAACGACGAGATCGGCGAGCTCACGCACACCTTCGAGGAAATGGTCGATTCGCTGGCGAGCCGCGAGGCCGAGCTGACCATCCGCAATCAGCAGCTCAAGAACGAAATTTCGGGCCGCCTGAGTGCGGTCGAATCGCTCCGGGAAAGCGAGCGAAAGTTCCGCACCCTCTTCGAAAAATCCTCCGACGCCGTTCTCGTCTTCGACGGCGAGCGCTATATCGACTGCAATGAAGCCGCCATGGAGATGCTCGGGTTTACCGCGAAGGCGCAGCTCTTGAGCGCCGATCCGGCCTCGTTCCATCCGCCCGTGCAGCCGGACGGCCTCGGGTCCGTCGAGAAAGAGTCGGCGATGATCGAAGTGGCCAAGCGCAAAGGCGAGCACCGATACGAGTGGGTCTGCCAGACCGTCGACGGGCGTGCGTTCTGGGTCGAAGTGGTGTTGACGCTGATTCCGTACGGTGGCCGGGACGTGCTCTACATGGTCTGGCGCGACATCAGCGACCGCAAGCGCGAGGAAGAGGAACGCGTACGGCTGACGACCGCACTCGAACAGGCCGCAGAGTCGATCATCGTCACCGATACCGAGGGTTATATCGTCTACGTTAATCCTTCGTTCGAGCGTCTGACGAAGTATTCGCGTGATGAGGCGGTCGGCAAGCACAACGATCTCATCCACGCGGGAGAGCGCGACGCGGCCGTGCTGGACGAGATGCGCGACACCATCCGCGCCGGCCGCGTGTGGAAGGGCCGCATCGCGAATTCTCGCAAAGACGGCACGCTCTATCAGGCGGAAACGACCATCTCGCCCGTGCGCGACGCCATCGGCGGCATCATCAACTTCGTAATCGTGTCGTACGACGTGACGAAGGAAGCGTCGCTCGAGGCCCAGTTGATCCAGGCGCAAAAGATGGAAGCCATCGGTGAGCTGGCCTCCGGCATCGCGCACGAGATCAATACGCCCACGCAATACATCGGCGACAACATCCGGTTCTTCCAGCAGTCGTTCAACGGCATCCTCACCATGCTGAACAAGTGCGAGGCGTTGGTGCAGACGATCTCCTCTAAGGAGCCCGCAGACGACCAGGCCGAGGCGATCGAGCGACTGATCGAGGAAATCGACCTGCAATACCTTAAAGAGGAAATCCCCATCGCGATCGAGCAATCGATCGAGGGCAACGCCCGGGTCGCCGAAATCGTGCGCGCGATGAAGGAATTCGCCCACCCCGGCATCGAAGACAAGAAGGCCATCGACGTCAATCACGCGATTCGAAACACGATCGCCGTCGCGCGCAACGAGTGGAAGTACGTCGCGGACATCGAACTCGATCTCGACGAGCACCTGCCGGAGGTGCCTTGCCTGCCCGGTTCGTTCAACCAGGTCATCCTGAACATCATCGTCAACGCGAGTCACGCGATTGGCGACGCCGTCGGCGATGGCGCGAAAGGCAAGGGCAAAATTTCGGTTTCAACCGGCGTGGTGGATGGATGGGCCGAGCTTCGCATTTCAGACACCGGCACTGGTATTCCCGAAAACATCCGCAGCAAGATCTTTGACCCGTTCTTCACGACGAAGGGCGTCGGCAAGGGCACCGGACAGGGTCTTGCACTCGTACACACGGTCATCGTGGAGAAGCACGCCGGCACCATCGAAGTGGACTCGACGGTGGGCGTCGGCACGACATTCACGATTCGCCTGCCGTTGGCCGACGCGGGCGTGACGACTGAAGACGCTGAGCTGGCCGCAGCCACGCCGGGCCATTAAGGGGAGCGCATGCTAGCGACTGAACTCCAGGAACCAGAAGTCGAGGTGGGGGCGAGCCGAAAGCGCCTGCTCTTCGTTGACGACGAACCGAACTTCCTGAACGGGATTCGGCGCATGCTCCGCGTGCACCGGGACGCGTGGGACATGGTCTTCGTCAACAGCGTGGACGAAGCGGTCGCACTCTCAGACCAGTCTGAATTCGACGCCGTGATCTCCGACGTCAACATGCCGATCAAGAACGGGCTCGACCTGCTGGGCATTCTGCGTGAACGCGAAAACACGCGCAATATCCCGATTATCATCCTGACGGGCAATGCCGAAGCCGACCTCAAGCGGCGCGCGCTCGATCTCGGCGCGACCGACCTGCTCAACAAACCCGTCGGTCAGGAGGACCTCGTCGCCCGTATCCGCAGCGTCCTGCGCCTCAAGTCCTACCAGGACCAGTTGCGCGATCAAAACGTCATCCTCGAGCAGCGCGTTCGCGAACGCACCGCCGATCTAGAGCTCGCCCGCCGCGACATCATCTGGCGGCTTGCCAAGGCCGGCGAATTCCGCGACGAGGAAACCGGGGATCACGTCATCCGCGTCGCATGTTGCTGCAAGGCGTTGGCGAGCGCACTCGACGTGCCCGCAAGCGATGTAGAACTCATCTTTCTCACCAGCCCGCTGCACGACCTCGGAAAAATCGGCATTCCGGACCGCATCCTGCTGAAGAACGGTCCGCTGACGCCCGAAGAACGGACGATCATGGAGCGGCACTGCGAAATCGGCGCGTCTATCCTGACGGCGCAGCCCAAAGGCGTGGCGACGTTCCTGGACTCGCTTGACTCGTCGGTGCAGTCGGACCGGCCGGACAACGTCGATGCGCTGCGCACCATGGCCGCCACCATTATTCTGACGCACCACGAGAAGTGGGATGGCTCCGGGTATCCGAATCAACTAAGCGGCGACAACATCCCGATGTGCGGGCAGGTCGTCGCCGTGGCGGACGTGTATGACGCGCTGCGGTCGCAGCGCCCGTATAAGCAGGCGTTTTCAATCGAGGAGACGCTCGAGCACATGAAGAATGGCCGCGGTTCTCATTTTGCACCGCGGGTCTTCGACGCTTTCATGGGACTCGTTGACACGTTTGAAGAGATCCGCGCTCGCTTCGCGGACACCGAGGGCCAATCATGATCGAAAAAAAGAAACGCAGAATCATCTTCGTGGACGACGACGAGAACGTCGGCCAGGCGCTTCGCCGCATGTTGCGCCCCATGCGAAACGAGTGGGGTATGGAATTCGTCGCCAGCGGCCAGGAAGCACTCGAAAAAATGAGCCAGGAAGCCTACGACATCGTCATCTCGGACATGCACATGCCCGGCATGCACGGCGCCGACTTTCTCTCTGAAGTCATGGACCGGTTCCCGGAGACGATTCGCTTCGCGCTCTCGGGCTCGCCCGGCGGCGACACGGTCATCCGCACGGCGTCCATCGTCCACCAGTTCCTGGTGAAACCGTTCGACCCGTACCTGCTCATGCAGTTCATCACGCGCGCATTCGCGCTGCGCGACCAGCTCGAAAAGAGCGGCATCCGGAATTTGCTCCTGCAGATGGGCGGTGTGCCGTCGGTACCCACGCTCTATCGCGAAATCGTCCGCGAGATGCAGAACGAGAAGCCGTCCGTCGAGAAAGTCGCCGCGATCATCGAAAAAGATGCCGGTATGAGCGCCAAGGTGCTCCAGATCGTCAACTCGGGCACCTACGGCCTCAAGCAGC
>CAYPNI010000110.1:7349-13661 GCA_964411925.1 uncultured Nitrospirales bacterium | reverse complement strand
TCAAGTATGACCGGTGGGAAGACGTGAACGTGATGCAGAAGTGGTTCGCGACGGGTGAGGCGATTGCTCACCTGCGCTATCTTGAGGCGGATGGCGAAGTGCGAAGCGCGGCGGACGGCGACGTGACACTCTATTGGAGCGCGTAGGAGCGTTTCCGCGCGAGGGGAGTGGCCAGCCCGGTGGACCTAGGCAAACGGCGATGGCTGGCAATCGGCGCAGCGGCCGTTGTGTTGGGCGCGATCCTGTCCGCGGGCGCGTACTACCGGTTGCACCGGATCACCGAAGAAGGGATGCACGAGGGGGACACGGTGGAGTACTACCGGGTCGCCAAGCGGTGGTCGTCGGGTCATCCTGACGAGTTCATGGGCGATACGTTCTATCGGCCGGTGGTGTACGCGGCGAACGCGACCGCTCTCCGGGTCTTCGGCGACAACGACTACTCGATCAAGTTGATGAACTCGCTGTTCGACCTCGCGAGTATCGCGCTGATCGTCTTCGCAGGCTGGCAACTGAGCGGCAGCGTGATTCCAGGCATCGGGGCGGCGGGCGTGTACGCGCTGATGCCGTACGCGATTCGCCAGTGCCGAATCGGCATGCCGCATACCCTCTCCGTGCTGTTGGTGCTGGCAGCCGTGTGTCTGTTTCGGCCGCGTTGGCTTGCGGAGGGACGATTGCGCGCGCGCCTTGCGTTCGACGGCCTGGCGGGCTTTTGCCTGGGGCTGGCGGCGAACACGCACGCGGAGTTGGGTTTTCTCGGATTCGGTTTTGTCGCGTGCCAGGCGCTCTCGACGATCGACCGTGGCCGGTTCGGCCGGATGATCGGCCGATTCGTCTCGCGCGCCGGTGCGCTGACGCTTGGGTTCGCCTCGACCTATCTGGCCGGAATGCTGGTATTCGGGTACGACAAAGTGGTGACGGTGTTGTCGAACGAAATTGGCAGGAGTGCCGGTACGCCGGTCTGGGTGAAACCTGCGCCGCTGTACCGGGCGCCCTATGACGCGCTGGCGATCACGTCCGAATCGGCATTCGGACACGCGATTTGGCTCCCGGTGCTGGCGCTGCTGCCCGTGGCCGCGTTCGCGATTCAGCGCGCGCGGCGCGGCGGGTTCGCGCCAGCGGCGGGCTACACACTCACGATCTTGTTGTCGGCGTACCTCGTGGTCTTCCCGCTCACCGTAGGATCGTTCGATCCTCAACACGCGCGGATCTTCCTGCCGATGATCCCAATCGTGCTGCTCGGCGGCATGACAGGGCTCTATTTCATGGGCGACGCGCTGATCCGCCGGTGGCGTGCCGCGCCGGTGGTGGTTGCGGCGCTTTGCATCGTCACACTGACGCCGCGAGCGATGGGAGCAGGGGGTTACTTCGACGACGATCGGTGGTACCGGCAGGAGATCGCTCGGGCGGCGCACGACGCCATCGGTGACCGGGTCGATTCAGATCATAAGCTGTTAATCGTTCCATCTAGCGCGTATTACACGTCGGCGTTCGAGTTGGAATTCTATTTCGGGCGGAACGCGGCGTTCCTGGCGGACGTACCGCGGCAGGAACCGTTGTCTCCCGAATTGCTGTACCGGGTGATGCGGGACGGGGGCTATTCGTACGTGTTGCGTCATCCGCGGATCGACCTGCGGTTTATGGATCCGACGATGCCTACGGCGCTGCGTGACAAACCGTGGCACGCGGGCGAGCCGTACCACTACGATGCGGAGCAGACGACCATCGACACTTTTTTGAGTCGCTGCTTTGCGCACCGCGTCGGTACGGTGGGAGGGGCGCCGATACTGACGCTGCGCAAGGAGCCGCTGTTCCCGAACAGCGACTTCGCGTCGGGCGACTTGCGCTCCTGGGACGTTGCCGGGCCTGTGGAGATGTTCGCGCTGAGGGACAGCGGCGACCTGCCGGTGCCGAGCGCGTTTCGGCTGGATACGCGGCCTCGGGCCGACGACGGCGCCGGGGGCGATTATGCGCGCACGGGCGAGTTGGTGTCGCCTTCTTTCGTCATCGCACACGACACGATCGGTTTCGTCATTGGCGGCCGGTCGAACGCACAACAAACCCATGTTGCGCTACGCGTGGGCGGCACGGAACTGCGCGCGGCACCCGCGGGCGATGGGTTGCAGGTTGGCGATTGGGATGTATCCCAATACCGGGGACAGGACGCGCAGGTGATCGTTCGCGACCTGGATCCGGCCCTTCGGCGCGGGATCGTTGTCGGCGGGTTTTATTACGTGTATTGAGCCGCGGACAGATGTCGGGCGTGGTACCCTTGAATCCGGGGGACGGGAAGCAGAGAATGGCAACGTGTTCGAGTGCAGAACGCCGCAATCGCGGGAGATCGGTATGCGAAAGAACACCAGACCATTTTTGTTTGCGGCGGTTCTTGTGACCGGCGCCCTGCCCAGCGCGAACGGTGCCGGGGCTGCGACGGTGCTTTCCGGCGGGCGCGCGATCGACGTGGCGCAGACGCTCCCGGACCCGAATGACCTTTGGGTGTCGCCGGAAGATTTGACGCGGGTCAACGGCTTTGTCGTCAAGCCGGAGGGCGCGTGCCTCGAAGAGATTTGCATACCGATTCCGCCGGGGGACAGCGCGCTGTCGGTAACACGCGAAGGGAAACAGTGGATCAACGCGACCGACCTCGCGCGCAAGCTTGGCCAGGCCTATGCCGTGGACGCGGAGACGGGGACGTGGAGCTTCGGCGAGATTCCGACCATCCGTAATGCGCAGCTTCGCTCGGCGATAGCGCCGGACTTCGAACTCAAGGACCGCTCAGGCAAGGTGGTGCGTCTTTCCGATTTCCGCGGAAAGAAGGTGCTGCTCAAGACCTGGGCATCGTGGTGAGGGTGCCGCACTGACCTGCCAGGCTGGCAGGCCATCTACAGCGAGCTGAAAGACCAGGGATTCGAGATAATCTCCGCCGCGCAAGATTCGGGCGGCGAGGCCGCGGCGGGTCCGTGGTTCGACCGCGCGAAGGCGACGTTCACCCAGATCGTAGACGAGCACCACACGATCAGCGCGCTCTACAACATGGTCAACGTCCCGACGGGCGTGTGGATCAACGAAGAGGGCGTGATCGTCCGGCCCCCGGAGACGGCGTATTCGTCCAACGTCGAACTCGTGATGCAGGGCAAGAAGCTGTCGTCAAACGGCGCGGACTATGTCGCTGCGTTGCGCGATTGGGTGGCGAAGGGCTCGGCGAGCGAATTTGTGATGACGCCGGAGCAGATCACGGCAAAGATGCCCGCGCGATCGGACGACCAGGCAAGGGCCGAGGCGCTGTTCCAGCTGGGTGTGCATTTTCACAAGGCCGGCGACGAGACGCGGGCGAACCAGTATTGGGAACAGGCGGAGGCGCTGCGCCCGGAGAGCTGGAACTATCACCGCCAGGATTGGTCGTTCACGCCGTCCGAGGCGGGGCGAAACTGGATCCAGAAATTTCTCGGGCTGGGCGACAAGGATTACTATGCGCCGCTGGAGTTGCGGCCTGCCGACGAGGCGCAGGACTGACGGTTGACGGCGTCCGGCGCGATTGCGCGCGGGTGGGGCGCGCAATTGGATTTCAAATTTGAGATTTGAGAACTCAAATGGCGCGTTCGGGAGATATGCGGACGTCGCCGGCTGGGGGGATCGCCCCGAATAAGGTGCCAGTCCCGCGGACGTTTTTTCTGTGACCCCTCCGGGGTCAGGCGTGAGTCCGAACCAGTCCGGGGGTATCGCTTCGCTCAACCCCCGGCTAATATCTGTCAAGCCTCCGGCTTGAATCGTCGCTGGTGTGATCCGAGTGAGCGATCGGCGCAGTTCGGCGGGCTGGGTGCGCGAGCTCGGCGGCGAAGGTCCTCGATTGAAGGGAATGCTTCGTCGCGGAGCGCGCTCCTCGCAATGACGGGGCGGCCAGAGCGCGTTTGCGGGCGGATGTCGACTGGAGGAGGAGATTGCTTCGTCGCATACCCCGCTCCTCGCAATGACGGGGGTGGGTTGACGGGTGATCGATCTCGGATTTTTACTCTGACTCAGTTGCGGCGGCTACTTCCTGGAATGCGGACGTGACCGGTGCGCCGTCCCAGTCGGCGGGGATTTCGATGCCGAGCAGCCAGAGCGCGGTCGCGGCAGTGTCGTAGGTCGTGACGGGGGCGTCGATGGTGGTGCCGCTTTTTACCGCGCTTCCCCAGGCGATCCAGGGGATGGTCATGTCCTCGGGCGAATCGCTGCCGTGCGTCCTGTCGTGACCGCCGTGATCGGCACTGACAATGATGACGCTGGAGTCGGCGATGCCGGCGGCCTCGATTGCGTCATTGAGGATTTTCAGCCCCGCGTCCTCGTCCGCGAAGGACTGAATCTGTTCCGGCGACCCCCAACCGTAGCGATGGCCCATATTGTCGGAATCGGCGAAGTGGATGAAGCAGAGGTTGGGTTTTGCGTCCTTGATATAAGCCGCGGCGACCTCCGCGACGACGGGGGCCTTTGCTTCGATGACGGCGAACCCGTCGAGCGCACCCGGGTTGTTGAGGTGATTGAATTTTTCCTTGGCGGCGAATAGCGCGGTGGACTTGCGGGCCTGCTTGGCGAGCGTGAAGACGGTGGGGATGGTGAGCAATCCCCGGGCCGGTATCCAGTCGTTCCAGTTGACGAGATGTTTCGCGGGACCGACGCCGGTGAGCATTGAGGTGTGCGAGACGAGCGTGATGCTGGGGAACACGGTCTGCGCGTTCCACGTGACCGCGCCGTTGGCCGCGCGGTCCATCGTGAATGGCATTTCGCTCACGTGCATGACGGCGGGCTTGCCGCCGTCGAGGCTGATGATGAATACGTGCTCCGCGCGGGCGGGTGGGGTTTCTGCGAACGCAGCCGAAGCGACAACGAACAGCGCCAGAACGGCGGCAATGTTGAACAGAATGCGTGTCATTTCCATCTCCTTGAGGGCCACCGGGATGATCAACCCCGGGCGGACTCGAAATCTTACACGAGACGGCGCCCGTATCTGCTTCTTGGACCGCCGGCAGCTACTACGGCTTCCATAGATCCTTCATTCGCGCCTCGCGGCCGGGCATGGGCGGCAGGGGCGCGCTGGGGACCGGTTCGTACCAGAACGTCGAGGCAGACCAATCGTCCTGGCGTTCGTAGAGCTGCTTCATGTACTCGTCCATGTTCATGCTGGTGCCGAGATGGCCGATCTGCTGAATGGTGACGCGGATGTCATGCTTCCAGTAAACCGGATCGGGCAGGTGCCAGCGGTACATGGAGACAAACCCGCGATCGTTCAGCGAGCAGCCGTGATAGAGGAACGGTGTGTCCTGCATGCCGAAGGAGAGACCGACGTAGTCCTCCGAACCGGTGCCGACGATGGTGGCGAATTCGCCGTCGCCGTCGAGGAACATCTTCACTTCGCCCTCGCCCCACCACCGCTGATCTTCGAAGCGGACGCCAATTACGGATCCGACGAAGCGGCCGGCGCCGGAACGCTTCGGGAGTAGTTCGAAGTCGGCTTTTTCCGTCGTCGGATTTTCGCGGCGGAAGAGCGTGTGCAGCCGTCCGACGTTTTCGGGGTGCCGGTCGCCCAACGTGTAATCGACCTGGTACCACAGCGGCATGCGTGCGGGGTTGTCGTTCGTGATCGTGATGCGCGCGCGTTTCGTGAAGGGCATGGGCAGCCAGAGGTTGAGCGCGTTGTTGCGGCCGACGGAGTGGACCGCGGACTGGTACGCCACGACCTTGCCGTGCGCGAACCCGAAGAAATCGCCGAGCGGACACTCGATGCTGGGGTGCTCCTGCCCGTCCCACCACGCGCGGATGACGGCGCCGCGCGTGAAGAGCGGGGCGTTGATCGTGGTCAGCCAGATGTGGCGTATGGTGCCGGCCCCTTCGATGTCGCAGAGCTGGACTTCTTCGCCGGGATCGAGCATTCGAGCCGGCGCGCCCTTGCGTCCCACGCCCAGCGGGTTGGCGGCCTGGCCGCCGGCGCCGCGCGCGCCGGTGGGGTTTTCAAACGAGATGGAGCGCGTTTCGAGGGGCGAATCGACGAGATAGAGCGGCGGATCGGACTGGGCGGAGGCGAGAGCAGGCGGGATCACAAGCAAGAGCATAATGACGAAGGCGCGCATGGTTCATCCTTTCGAAGCGGCTTGAGCGCGATCCGGAATTTTGGAGTATAACAGGGCAATTGTCGAGCGCCAGGGCGCGGGAGGGCGTGAATCGTGCGGGCGATACTTGGGCGGGGCGTGTGGCTGGGAGGAGCGTGCATGTTGGGGGTAGTCCTGGCGGGATGCGGCCCGAGAGACACCGCGGACGGCGGCGGAGGCGCAGCCGGCGGCG
>CAYPNI010000110.1:0-7249 GCA_964411925.1 uncultured Nitrospirales bacterium | reverse complement strand
CGGCGGCGGAGGCGCAGCCGGCGGCGTGGAACTCCCGGCGGGGAGCTTCGGCGACGACCTCGCGTTCTTGAAGCAACACACGGATGCCATCGTGCTTTCGGGCGCGGACGGACAGGCGCAGGTGGCCGTGGTGCCGGCGTATCAGGGGCGCGTGATGACGAGCACGACCTCCGGCCCCGGCGGGCCGAGCTTTGGCTGGATCAACCGCGAGCTGATCGCTTCCGGCAAAACACTCGATCATATGAACCCCTACGGCGGCGAGGACCGGTTCTGGCTGGGCCCCGAGGGCGGCCAGTTCGCGCTGTTTTTCAAGGAGGGCGACCCGTTCGACTTCGAGCACTGGCAGACGCCCGCGCTGATCGACACCGATCCGTTCGAAGTGGTGAAGCAAACGGAAGAGTCGGCGGTGTTCGCGAAGGAATCGAGTCTTACGAATTACTCGGGCACGACGTTCACGTTTCGGATCGAGCGCGCAGTGAACCTCATCAGCCAGACCGGCGCGGCGAAATTGTTGAGTTCGTACGATCTTGCGGGCGTATCGATGGTGGGCTACGAAACGGTAAACACTCTGACGAATACCGGTGATTCGCCGTGGCAGAAGCAAACGGGGCTGCTGTCGATCTGGATCCTCGGCATGTTCAATCCCTCGCCGGAGACGACGATCGTCATCCCGATTGTCGCGGGCGACGAGGCTGAATTCGGGCCGAAGGTGAACGACACGTACTTTGGAAAAGTGCCGGAGGACCGGCTGCGTGTCGACGACGCCGTGTTGTTTTTCCGGGGCGATGGCCAATACCGGAGCAAGATCGGCGTGTCGCCGCGGCGCGCGCGGCCGGTGAGCGGGAGCTACGACGCCGGCGCGGGTGTGCTGACGATCGTGCAATTCAGCCAGCCCGAAGGCGCTACGGATTACGTGAATTCGATGTGGGAACTGCAGGACGCGCCCTTTGGCGGGGACGCGGTGAACAGCTACAACGACGGCCCGCCCGAACCCGGCGCGAAGCCGATGGGTCCGTTCTACGAACTGGAGACGTCGTCGCCGGCGGCGGCGCTCGCGCCGGGAGCGTCCATCACGCATATTCACCGGACGTTTCATTTCCAGGGCGAAGAGGCCGCGCTGGACCGGATTGCGCGGTCGGTGCTCGGCGTAAGTATCGGAGAGATTCAAGCGGCGTTCTGAGCGCGTTGAGACGAACTCGCGAGCTCAGCCCGGCCGGTCGCCGTGCTCGGCCAGGCCGGCCTCGACAAGGGCGGCGGCGAGCCGGTCTTTATCGATGGGCTTCACGAGAAACGCCGCACAGTGGCCCTTGACCTTCGCGTGGATGACGTTGTCGGCGGTGCTGTCGCCCGAAATCATGAAGACAACGGCTTTTGGGGCCTCTTTCGGCTCCATCTCACGGATCATCTCGACGGCGCGCTGACCGTCGAGCTTGGGCATATTGATGTCGAGGCAGACCAGCTGATAGAGATCGTCTTTTTCGAGCGCTTCCTTGAACCGCGCGAGGACGTCCATGCCGTCCACGGCGAATTCGGCTTCGCCCCAGGGCGCGAGCATTTTTTTCAGCACGCGTCGGCTGAATGGGTCGTCGTCTGCAATCAGAATTCGCATCACGTCCTTTTCGCGACGGCGCCGAGTTCGGCGTCAATGATGACGTCGGCCTGATCCGCGAGTGCGTCGAGCCGGATGAGCATGGCCTCGACTCCGTCCAGTTCGCCCAGTTTCGCTTTCGACTCGATGTCTGAAGCGAGGAAGCGCAGCGCGTTGAACGCGAGGTTCGCCGCGGTGCCCTTGAGCGCGTGGGCGGATGCGGCGAGCGCAGGGGCATCGTGCCGGGCGGCGGCATCGCGCATCTCGCCGATCTGGCGGGGCAGATGCTCGCGGAAATCGTTCAGGAGTTCGGCGAAAAGTTCGCGGTCGCCGTCGATGCGATCGAGCAGCGACGACGCCATGAAAGCACTGGCTTCGTCGGAATTACCAATAGCTTTCCGCGGCTCTTCACGAACGGATTGTGAGCGTTTCAGATATTTTTCCAGCGTCTTGATTAACGACTTGACCTCGACGGGTTTGCTGACGTAATCGTCCATGCCGGCCGCGATGCAGCGGTCGCGATCCTCGGCCATGGCGTGCGCCGTCATAGCGATGATGATGCTGGATTGTTTGCCGGGCAACTGGCGGATGGCGCGGGTGGTCGCGTAGCCGTCCAGTTCCGGCATCTGACAGTCCATCAGTATCGCGTCGTAGTGAAATGTCTTGACGGCGTCGATCGCCTCGAGCCCGTTGGCGACGACGTCTACGCGAAAGCCATGCTTCTGCAGGATGCCCCGGGCGACCTTCTGGTTGACCACGTTGTCCTCGGCGACCAGCACGCGAAACTTGGTGTTGCCGCGCGACTCGGAGATGGTGTGGCGCGTAATGAAAGGTTCGGGCTGTTCGGGCGCGCCGTCGACCGGACCGGCGAAGACGAGCAAGATGCAGTCTAGAAGCCGGGCGGGTTTGACGGGCTTGACGAGGTAGCCGGCGAAGCCGAAGCGTTGGAGGTGCCGGGTCTCGCCGCGTTGGCCGACGGAGGTGAGCAGGACGAGTTTCGTCTCCGCGATGCGCAGGTCGGCCTTGACGAACTTGGCGAACTTGACGCCGTCCATCACGGGCATCTGGAAGTCCACGAGGACCAGATCGATGGGCGAATTGCGGGCCAATTGGTCGAGAAGTACGCCGAGGGCTTCCGTTCCCGAACGCGCGTCGAAGACGGCCCTCACCAATGGCGCGAGCTGGCTTCGCAGGATGAAGCGGTTCAAATCGTTGTCGTCCAGGATCAGGATGCGCTTGTTCCGGAGGATAGCGGTATCGGGGATGATCGGTGCGTGCTGGTCAGGCCGCCGCTCGAGCGTCAGGCGAAACCAGAACCTCGAGCCGTGTCCTTCCCGGCTCTCGACGCCCGTCTCGCCGTGCATGAGCGTGACGAGTTGGCGCGTGATGGCAAGGCCGAGCCCCGTGCCGCCGTACTTCCGGGTCGTGGAGGCATCGGCCTGGGTGAACGATTCGAAGATCTGCCCGATCCGGTCTGCGGGAATGCCGATGCCGGTGTCGATAACCTCGTAGAGGAGAGTCACGCGGCGATCATCGGTCGACTCGGACCGTACCTGGATCAAGACGTCGCCGCCTTCGGTGAATTTGACGGCATTATTGACCAGGTTGAGCAGGATCTGGCGGACCCGGCCCGGGTCTCCGGCGACGGTGCGCGGTACGCCGGGATCGACGTTGTACATGAGTTCATTGTTGCGCTCGGCCGCCCGCGTGGCGAGGATTTCGACGACATCCTCGATCAGCGTTCGGACGTCGAAATCTGTTGTTTCGAGTTCGAGCTTGCCGGCTTCAATTTTCGAAAAGTCGAGGATGTCGTTGATGACGGTGAGCAGGGATTCGGCGCTCCGCATGATCGCATCGGTGTAGTCCTGCTGGTCATTGTCGAGGGTGGTGTCCTGGAGCAGGCCGGCCATCCCCAGAATCCCGTTCATGGGCGTGCGGATCTCGTGGCTCATGTTGGCGAGGAATGCGCTCTTGGCTCGGGCGGCGTCCTCGGCGGCTTCCTTGGCGTGGCGGAGAGCGTCCTCGATTTGGAGCGTTTCGGAGATATCGCTGAACGTAATCACTGCGCCCAGCCTGCGTCCGTCTGCGACAATTGGCGCGCTCGAGTACTTGACGGGGAATTGAGCGCCGTCGCCGCGCGCAAACATTTCATCGCGGCCCGCGCGCGCGACACCGTCGCGCAAGGGCGCATATAGCGCACAGTCGTGCCGATTGCATCGGTCCCCGCCGGCCGCGATCGGATGGATCAAATCGTGTGCGGAACGGTTCGAGAGCTCGGAAAACTCGCGCTGAAGAAGCCGAAGCGCGGCGGGATTCGCGAAGACCGTGTTGCCGTCAGGGTCAATGCCGAGGATGCCGTCTGCGACGGATTCCAGGATAAGCCGTGCGCGGGCCTGGGATTCCGAGAGCGAGCGCGACATCGACGCCATGCGCCGATCGACGATCGCGCTGAGGATGGCCAGGCCGAGAATGAAGATCGTGACGCCGGCAATGGAGGTGCCGAACCAGAACGGCTCGAAGGTCGCGCGGGGCGAACCCATGTGGAGTCCAGGGTAATAGGTCGCAGCCGCCATGGCGGTGTAATGCATGCCGGCGACCGCGGCGCCCATGATGGCGGCGCTGCCCGCCTTGATTGAGAACGCCATCCACTTCGAGCTGTGAGCGAGCCGCTGGTTGGCAAACTTGACGTAGAGCGCGACGGTGGCGAGCACGTGAGCGACCAGAATGGACGTCGCGAAGAGCACCGGGTCGTAGTACATGTGCGCGTCCATCAGCATGGCTTCCATGCCGAGGTAGTGCATGCCGCCGATGCCGACGGCCATGCACAGCCCGCCGACGTTCAGGCGCCAGAACTCTATCGACGCTCGGTTCATGTAGTGCAGGGCCATGGCGCTCGCAAAGATGGCGGGTAACATCGAAACGAGCGTGACGCCGAGGTCGTAGCTGACGTTGACGGGAATCGAAAACGCGAGCATGCCGATGAAGTGCATCGCCCAGACGCCCGCGCCCATGGCGGTAGCGCCGGCGGCGAGCCAGATTGACCGGATTGAGCGCGAACCGCTGGAGGCCATTCGCTCGACAACCTCGAGGGCGGCGTAGGCCGCGAGCGCGGCGGCGAGGACGCTCAGAAAAACGAGCATGGGGGAGTAGGACGACACCAACGGCTCGCCCAAGTCTGCCGATGGCGAGGCAAAACGCCAGTGCCCCATCGTTCGAATTCCCCCGGGCCGCCCCGAAGGGAGCGGCGTTACACACACGAAACGCGAAGCCGGCGCAAGGATCGTGGCGCGCCCACGCGCTCGTGTCTGTTGTTTGTGTCCCCCGTGGGGGATTCTAGGAAAGGACCGCCGGGGCCGTCAACTTGTAAAAAAGTAATACGCTAGCGCGTATACCATTATGAGACACTACGGAATCGGTTGCGGCCCCAGCGGATCGCGATTCGGCGAAGGTCAATCCGACGCGGCCGATCCGGGCTCCGTGTCCGTGTAGTGCAGGAAGCCGATCATCATCTCGTCCGTGGTGGCCTCGCCCCAATGGACGGTCTGGTTGGGATTGGGATTGGCCGGGTTCGCGGCGGAGTTGTCGAACACGGCGGTGTATTCGAGGCGCGTGCCGGCGGGTACATGCTTGGGCTCGCGGAACGTGTAGTCCAGTTGCCAATCGAAATTCCAGCGCGGGACTGAGAGCAGGAGTTCCTGCGTGCCGTCCGGGTAATAGGCGATGTATTCGGCGCTCTTGCCGCGCAGGTGCATGTGCGGGTGCAGCGAGAGGATGGTGGTGTCTTTCTCGAACGTGCGATCCGCGCTGAACTCGACGTCGGCCTGGTTGGGTTCCAACTGGAACCGGAAATTGACGATACCGTCCCAGATCATGTTGTGGCGGACGGGCGGGTCCTTCTGGTCGTCCCAGAATTTGAAACCGACGCTGGATTGGTCGATTTGCTGCGTGCCAGCGCCGGGTTCCTTGTGATAGTGGATTTGGAAGACGACGCGCGCGCCTTTGTGCAGGCGTTTGCCGTACCCCTCCGGGAAGATGGGCGGTTCCTCGCCCGGCGCGACGGATCCCAGGCCCTGGCGGCCCTGCACCCCGTTTTCGTCCTTGTAGACTTCGAAGCCGACGATGTGATGGACGCAGTCTGCGTCGGGTTTCCACTCGATGGCGCGGAGCCACCGGTCTTCGGACAGCAGGTCGGCGGGGATCTCCGCGGAAAAATTCTGGTACTGATCGACGACATCGTCCTTGACGAGATAGGGTTCCGGGATTTTCACTTCGAGATCGGGCCTGCCAATGACCCAGCCGCCGGTCTCTTCGAAGTGGACGGGTTCAGGCGCGTCGGAGGGGTTCCCGCGCTTCGCGCCCGACTGCACCCACGCGACGATGGTCTCAATCTATTCGTCGGTGAGCCCGCGTTCGTTCTTGAAGACGCCGTCGCTGTGTTCAGACGCGTACCACGGCGGCATTTCCTTGCTCTGAACCACGCGCTCGATGGACTTTGCCCAGGGGCGGGCCTCGTCGTAGTTCATCAGCGAGAACGGCGCGACCATGCCGGCAATGTTCTGTCCGCCGGGACGATGGCACACAACGCAGTTCTCCTGCACGATGGGCAGCACGTCGCGGGTAAAGGTGACGTCTTCGGCGTGGGCAGCGGCGGTGAGCGCACCGAACACGGCTACGGCGCAAGCCAAACGAATCATGGGATTACCGGCCCTCCGTCCAAGAAACGCCCGAGGATAACAGAATGTCACGCGTCTAACCCGCAGGGCCGTACTTCGTTCCCTTGATCAACTCCAAAAACTGTGATTTACTGGGCCCCGGCTCCTCCGACGAGCCAGTCTCGAGTCTCCGGCCATGGCCGCCCGAACGTCCCGAATGCGTGATTTCGCCCGCCCTTTCCGATCCTACTTGGCTGAGTGTCATCCTCGCATCCCAATACGGAGGTAGAACAATGAGAATCTTCTTGTGCGCGGTGGTCTTGATGTCGGGCGTGGGTGCCGAGGCCGATGACGCGGCGCTGCCGCAGCGGGGCATCGCATACACGGCCGTGCATACGGAGATCGGCGGCGGAGCGGACTCGGCCGTGTCGCCCGACGGCAAGTTCATCGCGTTCAGTTCGCGCCGCAGCGGGAACATGGACGTGTTCACCGTCGAAGTGGCGACGGGCAAAGTGCGGCAGATCACGACCAATCCGCATACGGACAACGAAGCACGGTGGCACCCGGAGGGGACGCACCTGATTTTCGTGACCATGCGCCATGGCAGCCAGGACGTCTACACGATCGACCTCGAGACGCTCGAGGAGACGCCGCTGGCGACGGAGACGTTTAACGAGGATTATCCGTCGTATTCCCAGGATGGAAAGTTCGCGTGCTGGACCGGCGGCCCGCACGGGTACCGCGAGGTGCAGGTATACGACTTCGCGACGGGCGGGATAAAGACCGTCACGCGCGGGTACGGTTACGTCGGGTCCACAAACTTCTCGCCCGACAGCTCGCAAATCGTGTTTCACACGTATTTCGACAACAACTACGCGAGCGGGAAGGCGGATGTGTTTACCGTTCCGGTGGCCGGTGGTAAAGCGGTGAACATCACCAAAGACCGCGACATCTGGGATTACAAACCGAGTTGGTCGTTCGACGGCGAATGGATCACGTTCTCGCGCAA
>CAYPNI010000109.1:3944-13706 GCA_964411925.1 uncultured Nitrospirales bacterium | reverse complement strand
ACATCCTGCCGTGCCTGTCGCGGCTGATGAACAACGGTATCGGCAAGGGCCGCACGGAGCCGTGGCACCGCGAGTGGTCGAACCAGCTCTACGCGTCCTACGCGCGCGGTCGCGACGTGCGCAAGCTGATGGCCATCGTGGGTGAAGACGCGCTAACGCCGATGGACAAGAACTACCTGAACTTCACGGTCGCGTTCGAGCGCCGGATGGTGGGCCAGGGCTTCCAGCGGTTCACGATCGAAGAGACGTTCAACCTCGGCTGGCGGTTGATGGGTCTGCTGCCCAAGGCCGAGCTGACGCGCGTGAAGAAGGAAATTGTCGAGCAGTACTGGAAACCGACCAAGCCGGAAGACTTTAAGTAATCGTAGTGATTGACGTCGCGAGAAGCGGGCACAGGCTTAAGCTGAACTACGCTTAAGCCTGCCACTCTCGAAGGTGGAGATAACGGATGACCGGTGAAGCCGCAACGCGCATGACCCTGATGTCCAAGAAGGGACAGATCAAGCTCGCGAGCGACGGCGTGTCGCTGCTCGAGGGCAAGCGTGAAGCGTTGCTCAAGGAGCTGATCGACCGCGCGAAACAGTTGCGCAACCTGCGCAACGAGTTGCACCAGCGCGGGCGGCGTGCGGTGGCGGATCTGGCCATGGCGCGGGCGACGTCGAGCACGCCGGGCGTGCGGTCGGTGGCGGTGGCGGGCCGCCGCGACCTGAACCTCAAGGTCCAGTCCGAGCGTGTGTGGGGCATGGATCTCGGGCATATCGAGGCGGAGAACATCGTGCGCCTGCCCAAGGACCGCGGGGTGGGCTTGCTGGATACGCCGTCGCAGGTGCTCGAGGCGGCCGAGTCCGCCGAGCGCATGATCGAGCAACTGGTCCGCTGTGCGCCGCTCGAGCGCAACCTGCAGATTCTCGGCGAGGAAGTGAAAAAGACCAACCGGCGCATCAACGCGCTGAATGAATACCTGCTTCCAAAGCTGCGCTTCGAGGTCATGTTGATCAAGCGGATCCTCGAAGAACGCGAGCGCGAAGACACCTTTCGGCTCAAGAAGATCAAGCAGAAGAAGGCGCGAGTCGAAAAGTAGGCTACTCCTTCCCGCGAGTTCCACGAGAGAGAAGTTTCAGGTGCGCGAGATTGCTTCGTCGCACACCCCGCTCCTCGCAATGGCAGCGTAGCTTCGCGGTCTCGCGCGGCTGCGGTCCTAGCTGGCAATCCCAAGGACTTCGAGCAGAGACTCTTCGGTATCCCGCATCTCCACGATGCCCGAGGCGAGCAGGGCGATTGCGATGGCCAGGCCCGTGAGGAAGCCACCTATGTGCGCCCAATAGGCCACACCGCCTGAACCTGCGTACGCGCCCCAGACGTCGAACGCGAAATACAACAGGATGATCCAGAAGCCGCTGACGTAGAACGTGCCGATTCGGAATAGGAACCAGTAAAAGCACGTGATGTTGTTGCGTGGGAAGAACACGAGGTACATGCCCACGACGCCGTTGATCGCGCCGCTCGCGCCGATGGCGGGCGTGGCGTCCACCAGGTTGTGAACTGTCGCCGCACAAAAACCCAGCCCGAGAAAAAGCGGGATGAACGCGAGGTTTCCGACCTTGGCGCAGACGGCATTGCCGAAGGTCCACAGGAAGATCATATTGCCGACGAGGTGCATCAGGCCGCCGTGGAGGAACATGTGGCCGAACATGCCAGACGCCGACCAGCCGTTGAGGATGAACGGTCCGAGTTCGCGGGTGTCGTAAGCGCCGAACGCGGCAAAGGACGTGAAGATCAGGAACGGTATCAGCAGGAAGTTCGCAATCGGCCAGCGCGACATTCCCACGTCGACCTGGAACGGCACGAGAAACACGGCGGCGCATCTCCGGCGGCTTTTGTTGTGTATAGTACCGCGATTTCCGGCTGGATATTCGAGCGAACGAGGGCGGTGTGGAACGGGCAATCAGCATAGTCGGACTGGTGACGATGATAGCGCTCGCCTGGTTGCTGTCGGAGAACCGGCGGCGGGTGGATTGGCGGCTGGTCGGTATCGGTCTTGGCTTGCAGGTCGCGCTTGCGCTGCTGGTCCTGCGGACGGGGTTCGGGGCGTGGTTTTTCGAGGCGGTGCGTACCGTCTTCGATGTGCTCACCGAGGCGTCGAACCAGGGCGCGAGCTTCGTGTTTGGAAACCTGATCAGGCCGTTTACGCTCAAGCAGGACGCGCTCGTGGACGCGGACGGGCCGCTCTTCGTAAACGGGGTGCTGGCGTTTTCCGTACTGCCGACCATTATCGTCGTGTCGGCGATTGCGGGCATCCTCTATCATCTCGGCGCGATTCAGGCGTGTGTGCGCGCGCTGGCGTTCGTCATGCGGCGCACGCTGCGCACGTCCGGCGCGGAGACATTCGGCACGGCGATGCTCGTGTTCATGGGCATCGAGTCGATGCCGACGCTCAAGGGCTACCTGCGGGCGATGACGCGGTCGGAATTGTTGACCGTGATGACGGCGTTCATGTCCACCGTCGCCGCGAACGTGATGATTATCTACGCGAACTTCGGCGCGGAGCCCGGCAACCTGCTCGCGGCATCGCTCATGAGCGCGCCCGCGGCGATTTTGCTGTCGAAGGTGCTCATCCCGGAGACGGAGACACCGCCCACGCTCGGCACCGGGCGCGTTGAGGTGGCGGTGGACAGCCACAACGTGATTGACGGCGCGGCGCGCGGTGCGTCGGAGGGCCTGATGCTTGCGCTGAATGTGGGCGCGCTGCTGATTGCGTTCGTCAGCGTTGTCTATCTCATCAACACGGGATTCGCCGCGGTTCTTGGAATCAGTTTCAGCGAATTGACGGGATTTGTCTTCCGGCCGTTTGCGTTCGTGATGGGCATACCCCGGGGAGACATTGCGGAGGTGTCCACCCTGCTGGGCACCAAGACGATCGTGAACGAATTCATCGCGTACTCGGACATGAACGTGCTGATTGGTGAAGGCGCGCTGCAACCGCGCAGCGTGACCATCGCGACGTACGCGCTTTGCGGGTTCGCGAACCCGGGCAGCCTGGGGATATTGATTGCGGGCCTCGTGGGGCTGGTGCCCGAGCGGCGCAAAGACGTGGCGCAGCTCGGGCTGAAATCGCTGATCGCGGGCACGCTGGCGTCGTTCATGACGGCGTGCATCGCCGGGGTGCTCGCATGAGCGTGGAAAAGCGGCCGCCGCGCGTGCTTACCATTGCCGGCAGTGACAGCGGCGGCGGCGCGGGGATCGAGGCAGACCTGAAGACGTTTACGACGTTGCAGGTCTTCGGCATGGTCGCCGTCACGTCGATCACCGCGCAGAACACGATGGGGGTGTTCGGCGTGCACGACGTGCCCGCGGAGATGGTCGCGCAACAGATCGATGTCGTGGCGCAGGACATCGGGATCGATGCGGCGAAGAGCGGAATGCTGTCGAACGCGGGGATCATCGAGGCGGTCGCGGACGCGATCCAGCGGCACGAGATCAAGAACTACGTACTCGATCCTGTGATGGTGTCGGAGACGGGCCATCGGCTGCTGCAAGCGGATGCCGTGAGCGCGCTGGTAGACAAGCTGATCCCGCTGTGCAAGGTGATCACGCCGAACGCGGCGGAAGCGGGCGCGCTGACGGGTATCGACGTGGTGGACGACGACACGCAGCGCGACGCGTGCCGAAAACTGTACGACATGGGCGCGTACACGGTGCTCATCAAGGGCGGGCATCTGCCAGGCCCGCGCGCGACGGACCTGCTCTACGACGGGCGCTACTTCGTGGAGTACGGAGGCGACCGCATCGACACGCGCAACACGCATGGCACGGGCTGTACTTACGCCGCGGCGATTGCGGCGTTCCTCGGCCACCAGCAGTTGCTGCCGGAAGCGATCCGCATTGCAAAGCAGTTCGTGACCGAGGCGATCCGGCGTGGGTTTCCGCTGGGAGCGGGTGCGGGGCCGCTGAATCACTTCTGGCCGATTCAGAACGAGGTGCACGGCGGGGAGTAGCGTGCGGTGGGTCAAGTCCCGCTCTACCGGTCGCGTCGGACGTGGGAATCATGGGAGGCATGGGAGAGATCGGACAAGGGGTAGTTGTGCAGGCGGTACACAGGCCTTAGCTGGACTGCGCTTAGGCCTGCCACACAGCGAGGGGCTGGTTCCGGCGGAAGAGATTGCTTCGTCACAGACCCCGCTCCTCGCAATGACAGGGAGGATGCACAGGCCTAAGCTGGACTGCGCTTAGGCCTGCCACACAGCGAGGGGCTGGTTCCGGCGGAAGAGATTGCTTCGTCACAGACCGCGCTCCTCGCGATGACAAGGGAGGCCTGCCACCCTTGAATGGACAAATGACAATTCACTCGACCTTCATAGAGAAGTTGCAGGCGGACGAGGCGTTCCGCCGCGAGCAATTCCCGATCGCGAACCACGCGATATTCATGGGCCACGCGAGCGTGACCGTGCTGCCGAAGGCCGCGATCGATGGTATCAATGAGTTCACGGCGCACTGCACGCGCGAGCATCAGGAGTCGGCCTGGAGCGTTGCGCGCGTGAACGAAACCCGCACGCTTGCGGCGCAACTGATTGGCGCGTCCGCCGATGAGGTTGCGCTGCTCGGGCCCACGTCGCTCGGGCTGAATCTTGTCGCGCAGGGCGTCGACTGGCGACCCGGCGACGAGGTTGTGTCGTACTTCGACGATTATCCGTCAAACGTGTATCCCTGGCGCGCGCTTGGGGCGCGTGGCGTGAAGTATGTTCCGCTCGCGCTCGATGAGCCGGGCGTCGTCGCGTGGGCGGCGGTCGAGCGCGCCCTGACGGCGAGAACGAGGCTGGTTTCGCTCGCGTCGTGTCACTTTCTGAGCGGATACCGCATCGACATTGGCGGGATCGGACGTCGATTGCGTGAGCGCGGCGTGCTGTTTTGCCTAGACGGCATTCAAACGCTCGGCGCATTCCCGACGCCCGTTGAGCATGTCGATTTCATGGCGGCGGACGCGCACAAGTGGCTGTTAGGGCCGGGCGGCATCGGTGTGTTTTACGTGCGCCGAGCACTGCAAGACCAGTTACGGCCGGCGATACTCGGCGGCTCGAACGTCGTATCGCCGGACTACATGACGCAACGCGACGAACGGTTTCTCGACGACGCGCGGCGGTACGAGTCCGGCGCGCTCAACTGGCTCGGCGCGCACGGGATGCACGGCGTGCTGCGGATGCTGATGGACGCCGGGCCGGATCGCATCGCCGCGCGGCTGTTGGCGATTCGTGCGCGGCTGATCGAAGGCGTCCGTCCGCTCGGGTATCGGCTGTTTCTGGAGCCTGGCGACACCCCGCGCGCGGCCGATCCCGCTCACGACTCGGCCATCGTGTCGCTCTGGCATCCGAAGAGGGACATGCAGAAGGTGTTTGAGTTGCTGGCCGCGGCGCACGTGGTCACGTCGCTGCGCAGGACGGCGGACGGCCGCGCGTTTGTTCGTTTCTCGCCGCATTTTTACAACACGGACGCCGAAATCGCGCGGGTAATAGACCTGCTGCCGTGAAATTCACTACGATACGGCGATTTTCCGAACGAATCCGAAGGGAGTAGCGACACGATGAGAAATGTCCTGATCCTTGGCGCGGCCCGGACGCCGATCGGCACCATGTCCGGCGCGTTCGCGAACGTGAGCGCTGTGGACCTTGGCGTGGCTGTCGCCACCGGCACGCTAAAACGCACCGGCGCCAAGGCCAATCAGATTGACGAAGTCATTTTCGGAAACGTGCTGCAGGCGGGCCAGGGACAGAACCCCGCGCGGCAGGTAGCGATGGGCGCCGGCGTTCCGAAGGAAGTGCCGTCGTTCACGGTGAACAAAGTGTGCGGCTCGGGCATGAAGGCGTTGGAACTCGGCTGGCAAAGCATTCAGCTCGAGCGCAATCGCGCGGTACTCGCCGGCGGCACGGAAAACATGACGCAGGCGCCGTATTTGTTGCCGTCCATGCGGGCGGGCGCGCGCATGGGCGATGCGAAGGCTGTGGACAGCATGGTGTTCGACGGGTTGACGGACATTTTCAACCGGTACCACATGGGCATCACGGCGGAGAACGTGGCCGCGATGTACAAATTGTCGCGCGAGGAACAGGACGAGTTCGCGTATCAGAGCCAGCAGAAAGCGGGCAAGGCGATCGCGGACGGCAAATTCAAGGACGAGATCACGACGATTGTGATCAAGGGGAAGAAGGGCGACACGACGGTCGATACGGACGAGCACCCGCGTCCCGAGACAACCAAAGACAAGATGGGCGGGCTGCGGCCGGCGTTCAAACCGGACGGCACGGTGACTGCGGCGAACGCGTCGGGGATCAACGATGGCGCGTCGTCGATGTTGCTCGTGCCGGAGGAAGCCGTGCCGAGCGGAGTGGACGCATCGAACGCCGTGTACCTGCGCGATGTTCGATCGAGCGGATGCGACCCCGCGACGATGGGTCTTGGGCCGATCGCGTCGACACGTAAGCTATTGCAGCATAACAACTTGAAGGTGTCCGACATTGGACTCTGGGAACTGAACGAAGCGTTCGCGGCGCAGTCGCTGGCAGTGGTTCGCGACCTCGGGATGGATTCGTCGCTGGTCAATGTGAACGGCGGCGCCATCGCGCTGGGCCATCCGATCGGGTGCAGCGGCGCGCGGATCGTGACGACACTGATTTACGAGATGAAGCGCCGCGGTGTGCGGTATGGCATCGCCGCGATGTGCATAGGCGGTGGTCAGGGTATCGGATGCCTGATTGAGAACAAGAACTAGCGCGACAACCGTAAGTGCCGGTTGATGAGATTGCTTCGTTGCAAACCCCGCTCCTCGCAATGATGGGCTGAAGTAGCGGTATCGGCCGGCTTGGGCCGGAAGGAAACAGGTCGTGTCGTCGCCGGAACCTACCTCGCGTGGGGTAACGTACGCCGTTGCCGCGTATGCCATTTGGGGCCTCGTTCCGGCGTACTATAAATTCATCGCGCACATTCCAGTGACCGAGATGGTCGCGCACCGCGCGATCTGGACCGCGGTGATCGGAATCCTGGTGCTGGTTGCGTTCCGGCGCTTGCCGAGACTGTTCTCGATTTTCGGCCAGCCGCGCATGATCGGAATGCTGTTCCTGAGCGGCGCGTGCATTTCGTCGAACTGGCTCGTGTTCCTCTGGGCGATCACGCACGACAAAATACTCGAAGCGAGCATGGGGTACTTCATCAACCCGCTGTTGAGCGTGATGCTCGGCGTCGTGCTGCTGCGCGAACGGCTGCGGCCGGGGCAGATCGCGGCCATCGGGATGGCGGCGACCGGCGTGGGCTACCTGATGCTCCAGTACGGGTCGGTGCCGTGGATCACGATATTTCTGCCGTGCACGTTTGCGATGTATGGGTTCATCCGGAAACATACGCCGGTCGATTCGCTGAGCGGACTGACCGTCGAGACGATGTTCATGCTGCCGGTCGCGCTGGCGTATGTCTCCTGGCTCGCGGGCCGCGGCGAGAGTCACTTCGGCCCCGGCGCGGGCATCGACTCGGCATATCTGTTCGGGGTCGGCTTCATTACGCTCATTCCGCTGACGATGTTCGCCGCGGCGGCGCGCCGGGTACGCCTGGCGACGATGGGCGTGCTGCAATACATTTCGCCGACACTGACGTTTATGCTCGGTGTGTTCGTGTATCACGAGCCCTTCGATCAGGCGAAGATGGTTTCGTTTTGCTGCATCTGGCTCTCGCTTTTTATCTATACGCTCGAAGGGGTACGATTCAGCCGTGTGGGCGCGGCACGCGCCCCAGCCGGCACCCTGGCGGAGTGACCCGATGCTCGTTCGCGGCAGCGTTATCCTCGTCTTCGTTCTGTCTGTTCTCGTTCCACCGTCGATTTTCGCGCAGGAACATCAGCACGAGCATCAACACGGTGAACAGGAGCAATCGACGCCTCCGCCCGCCAACCGCGTCGTCGAGATTCCGCCGGGCGGGGTGATTACGGAAGAAATGACCCGCGAGGTGGATGTCGCGATTCAGGACATCCGCACGCCGCACGCCGAGCGGCCGCTGAAGATTTGCGAATTCGAGTCTCTGGCGATTGGCCGCAAGACGAAGTTCATGGTGCTGCTGCCGGAGGACTATGAGACCTCGGGCAAGCAATATCCGGTTCTCTATCTTCTGCACGGGTTCTCGCAGAACTACACCGTCTGGCCGATCATGGGCGTCGCGCAGCACGTGGGCACGCGCGACCTCATCGTCGTCATGCCTGACGCCGGGAATTCGTGGTACATCAACTGGTCGGAGAGTTTTGACGGCGAGTTGAACAATTGGGAAGATTTCATCGTTTACGACCTGATACACATCGTGGATCAGACGTTTCGGACGGTAGCGGCGCGCGAGGGCCGCGCTATTTCCGGCGTGTCCATGGGCGGATATGGCGCGCTGGTCATCGGCCTGCGCAATCCGGGGATGTTTTGCTCCATTGGTTCCGAGAGCGGCGCGCTGGATTTCGCGCGGTCGGCGCGTGCCCGGCTCGAGGCGGGGGAGAAGCCGCAGCGGAACGTCGCGCCGCCTGCGAAAGACGACGACCGCGATTCGAACGTGCCCGAATTGATCCGCATCGAGGGGTTCACGATGCAGCACGAGCGGTATCCGGACGGCATCGCGTTCAGTACAGCCGATGAGACCAAGGCCTACGACCCCTTCGAGCTGATTCAACAGGTGCCCGTCAAATACCTTCCACATATCTACATGGACTGCGGCCTCGATGACGGGCTCATGTCCACAAACAAGGAATTTGCGGCGTTGATGATGGCGAACAACATCCCCTTCGCCTATGCGCAGACGCCGGGCGCGCACGGCGCGAACTACTGGACGCGCGAACTCGCCACGGACATCGCGGTGCAGTGGGCCGTGCTCGACCGGAACGTCAAGGCATGGGTCGTGCGCAACGCGGCGGAAGAGTTGTCCGTACTGGATGCGGCGACGGGGGCGAACGATCCGCCGCAAGGCGAGAAGCCCTAGTTAGGCCGTGTATAATTGAGTCTGGAGATTAGGAATGGCATCGACAGTTGATAAGCACGTCGCTAAGGCGATCATTGATGAATTGCCCGACGACGCGACGTGGGAAGATCTCTTGTATACATTGTACGTTCGTCAACGAATCGAGGCCGGGCTGGAAGATAGCCGAGCCGGTCGTGTGGTCAGCGTCGAAGAAGTGCGGCGACGGTTCGGGCTGACGGATTGAACGTTAACTGGGCGAGCACAGCGCTTGCCGATCTCTTAGCGATTCACGATTACATTGCCCAAGCATCACCGATTGACGCGTCGAGATTGATCGATCGCCTGACGAACCGCTCTCGTCAAATCCGCGAATTTCCACTGTCGGGCCGCAAAGTAGCTGAGTTCCAGAATGAACAACTGAGAGAAGTCATCGAAGGTTCATATCGCATCATCTATCACCTGCAGGCGTCGAACATCGAGGTGATCGCGGTCGTGCACACGTCTCGCGATCCGTTCCCGCGGAGATAGTCCCAGGCTTCATCTCAAGACCATTCATGCGCGGCCCACTTGCACGGGCGCGCCGACGAGAAACCGGCGGACGAATTCGAGCGAGACGGTGGCGATGCGGGACTGCATGATGTCGCTGGTGCCGGCGCGACCGACGACCCATTCTTCCGCGCCGGCCGGATGAACGAACGAGACGACGGTCGCAGCGGCGTTCGGGTCTGAAATGACGGCCATGCCGCACGTGGTGGCGAACTCCTCGCGAACCGACTCGGCAAGCCGCCGCGCGGT
>CAYPNI010000109.1:0-3844 GCA_964411925.1 uncultured Nitrospirales bacterium | reverse complement strand
TTCTTGCTGTTGAGGATGAGATCGCCGATGGTATGGTCGATGTGCGACTCGCCGAGGCCGCAGATTTTGAGCACGCGGTAGTGGAGCACTTCGTTCAACTGGAACCGGTCGCGTAGCCAGGGGATGACGCGCTCGGTCATCATCGGGTACAGCTCGCGCGGCACGCCCGGCATGCAGATGACGATGCCTTTCGGGTCGTCGACAATAAGGCCCGGCGCGGTGCCGTTCGGATTCTCGACGACATACGCGCCGCGCGGGACCATGGCCTGCCGCTTGTTGTTTTCCGTGACGCGCAACCGGTAGCGCGCGAACATTTCCTCGATCCGCGTGAACAGGTCCTCGTGGTATTCGAGCGGACGATCGAGCACCTGCGCGACACAATCCCGCGTGATGTCGTCTTCCGTGGGCCCGAGCCCTCCGGAACAGAGCACTACGTCCGAGCGATCCAGCGCAGCGCGCAACACATTCACGATGCGCTCCGTGTTATCGCCGACCGTGGACTTCTGATAGAGGTCGATGCCCGCGTCGGCGAGCGTGCGCGCCATAAACGTCGCGTTCGTATCCTCGATTTGGCCCAGGAGGAGTTCTGTCCCGATCATCAGAATTTCGGCCTTCATGCGCGCTATTTTCCGGCCAGGCGGCGTGTTGGCGGGGATTCCGGGGACGATTCGGCCTCGTCCGGCGGCGCGAAATCCCCCGGGGCGGCCGCGTCATCGTCGGGTTCATCTTCCGCGGGCGCGAGGTGCATCGACGGGAACAGCGACGGGACTTCGGAGAAGACACGTCGATTCCCGAACGCGTGATACCGGATCGTGAGCGAGAGAAGATACGACCAGGCGAGCAGTTTGCTGGCGCCGACGAAGAGGACCACGGCTTGCAGATACCGGTCGGGGATCTCGTTGAGCGAGAGCAACACCAGCACCAGCGTTCGCGACTGGAAGACCGCGCCGCGTGCGGGGAGTTCGAGGAACGCAACGAGCGCGATGAGGCCGACTTCGAGCGCCTTGCCCTGCGAGAGGTAGCGGCTCAGTCCCGTGTCGCGGCAGCGGCGGAACGCGAAAAACGCGACGTACGCCGCGAAGCCGAGCGTGATGATCGCAGATGAATTAACCAGCGCGGTGGACGTGCGGACCTGCGCAGCGTCACGCACGGCGTAAAACGCGAACTCCGGCGCAAGCCCGACCGCGAAGAAAATGAACCACGCGCCGAGCGTCAGCAGGTCCCAAACGTCGCGTCGTGACTCGCCCAAGCGGACTCTCCCTGCGCGCGTCGCAAACGGCCTGCAGGACCGCGAAACGGCGGAGAACCATTGCAACAAAGGGCCGGAAACGTTGTCAAACGGGGAGGGCGAAAGACATCGGCGTGGATAGAGTGACTGCGTGACTCCTTGCGAAGACGTGGAGGATTGGAATATCGCAACCTGGGGGCGTGACGCCTGGCGTATGTCGAGCGCGACGAAGGGATGGCGACCGGTTAGCCGCCGGGACGGCGGCGCTACGCTGTCGATCAGACCGCGCGTTCGCGGCGGAGTTTTTCGACGTAGATGTGCAGGATTGCGATGTCCGCGGCGCGGACGCCGGAGACGCGGGCGGCCTGACCGAAGTTGACCGGGCGGATTTCGCCGAGGCGCTGCTTGCTCTCGGCGGGCAAGCCGGGGATGCGCGCGTAGTCGAGATCGTGGGGCAGGGGGACCTTCTCAGCGCGTTCGAATCGTTCCTGGTCGCGGCGCTGTCGTTCGATGTAGCCGCGGTACTTGATCTGGATCTCGACCTGCTCGGCCTCTTCGAACGAGAGCGCGCGCGGCGGCGGCGCGAAGCGCCAGATGTCGGCGAGCGACACGTCGGGCCGGCGGAGGATGCGCGCGGCGGGTTGCGGCTCGGCCAGCGGTTCCAGGTTGCGCGCCGCGAATGCGGCGTTTACTTCGTCCGACGGCGCGAGCGTGACGCCTTCGAGCCGGCGTACCTCGGCTTCGACGGCGATCTCTTTCGCGCGCACGCGCTGCATGAACGGCTGGCCAGCGAACCCGTACTTCGCCAGGCGCAGGTCGGCGTTGTCGTGGCGAAGCAGCAGCCGATACTCCGCACGCGAGGTAAAGAGCCGATAGGGTTCGATGACGCCCCGAGTGACGAGATCGTCCACGAGGACGCCGAGGTACCCCTCGCTGCGCGAAATATACAGCGGCGGCTCGCCGTCGAGTTTGCGGACCGCGTTCATTGCCGCGAACAGCCCTTGCGCGGCGGCCTCTTCATAGCCCGACGTGCCGTTCACCTGGCCGGCGTGGTAGAGGCCCTCGACGAGCTTCGTCTCGAGCGTCGGCTTGAGCTGCGTCGGCGGGATGAAGTCGTACTCGACGGCATAGCCGGGGCGGATGATTTCGGCGTGCTCGAGGCCGGGAATCGTCTGCAGATATTCGAGCTGTACCTCCTCCGGCAGGCTCGTGGACAGGCCGTTGACATAGACCTCCGCGGTCGTGAGCCCTTCCGGCTCGAGGAATACTCGGTGCGCGTCGCGGTCGGCGAAGCGGTTCACCTTGTCCTCGATGCTCGGGCAATAGCGCGGGCCGATGCCGACGATGACGCCGGCGTACAGCGGCGACTTGTCGAGATTGCGGCGGATGACGTCGTGTGTCTTCTCGTTGGTGTACGTGAGCCAGCACATTTCATTTCGAGGACGGAACGTCTCGATCGGCGTCGAGAACGAAAACGGCCGCGGCTGGTCGTCGCCGGGCTGGTCCATCATCCGGCCCGTGTCGATGCTGCGGCGGTGAATCCGCGGGACCGTGCCGGTCTTCATTCGGCCGACCTGGAACCCGAGAGCGCGGTAGGTGTCCGGCAGCCGTTTGGACGACATTTCACCGTTGCGGCCGCCTTCCACCTGCGTCATGCCGAAGTGCAGCTTGCCGCCGAGGAATGTGCCGGAGCAGACGATGATGGCGCGGGCCGAAATCTCCTGATCAATCGCTGTCCGGATGCCGCGGACGGCACCGCCGCGCACGATGAGATCGTCCACCATGACCTGTTTGAGGTCCAGGTTCGGCTGCATGTCGCAGACGAATTTCAGATCCTGCGCATAGGCGTGCCGGTCGGCCTGGGCGCGGGGCGAATGCACGGCGGGGCCTTTCGAGCGGTTGAGCATTTTGAACTGAATGCCCGTGCGGTCGGTGCAGCGGCCCATTTCTCCGCCGAGCGCGTCGATCTCGCGGACGAGCTGGCCCTTGGCAATGCCGCCGATGGCCGGATTGCAGGGCATTTTCGCCAGCGCGTCGAGCTGCATCGTCGCGAGCAGCGTGCGCTTGCCGAGCCGGGCTGACGCGAGGGCAGCCTCGACTCCGGCATGGCCGGCGCCGACCACGATGATGTCGTAATCCTGGGACATGGACGCGCCTCGACTGAATACTTCCCGCGTGCGGAGGTATCAAACGTTGGAATCCGTCTCGCTTCATCGCGGACGGACGGGAAACCGGGCATTTTACGGTATCTGCGGGCCGCGCATCGAGTCCGGTTGCGCATGGTCGTGGATACTGTAGAATGTGCGACAGCACTCATCATTGCAGTGATCGCCGGAGCGATCCGGCGGCAGGACGCAGCACGGGTGGAGGGCAGGAGGCATTGAACGATCTTGGCGGCGTGAGATACGATGGATGGCTCCTCGCCGGCGGCATAGCCAAATGGTAAGGCAGCAGCCTGCAAAGCTGTGTATTCCCGGTTCAAGTCCGGGTGCCGCCTCCAATCTCACGCGTACCCTCGTCGCCATGACCGGGCGAGTGGTGGAACGGCATACACGACGGACTTAAAATCCGTTGCCCGCAAGGGCTTGAGGGTTCAAGTCCCTCCTCGCCCACCAC
>CAYPNI010000108.1:10919-13777 GCA_964411925.1 uncultured Nitrospirales bacterium | reverse complement strand
CGTCACTACGCGGGCTCCAGCGCGCTCGCGAGCAGCTCGGCCATGTGCAGCGGCTTGCGATCGGAGACGTGGCCGATCTGGTGGCGGCAGCTTGTGCCCGAAGCGACAACGCGGGCGTCGCCGGGAAGCGGCGCGAGTTTCTCCGCGAACAGGCGGCCGAGTTGCATCGACAATTCGTACTTCGACGCGACCGCGCCGAATGCTCCGGCCATGCCGCAGCAGGCGGTATCCAGCACCCGCGCGTCGCATCCGGGGATGTGCGAGAGCACTTCGGCATGGACCGACGAATTCACGAGCGCCTTCGCGTGACAGTGCGCGTGCACGGCGACCGTGCCGGTCGCCGGGCGCAGTTTTAGCGCGCGGGGAGCTTCACGCAAGGTCTCCGCGATGAACGATTCGAACATGCAGGACCGCTTGCGCAGGTCTGCCGCTCCTTCGACCGACAACTCGCGGTAGTCGTCGTACACCATCGAGAAGCACGACGGCTCGAGGAACACGATTGGCGCGTCGCCCAGGTCCGCGAGCAAGCGCGCGTTGTGCGAGGCCCATTCGCGCGCGAGATCGAGGCGCCCGAGGCTGAACGCCGGCCGGCCGCAGCACGCACGGCCGCGCGGCAGCGTCACCTCGAAGCCCGCCGTTTCGAGCACGTCGACCGCGGCGTGGCCGATGCCCGGTTCGTAGTGGCGCACGAAGCAATCGTCCCACAGCACGACGCGGCCGCGCGTGCCCGTGCGAGCCCGGCGCTTTGCAAAGGCGTGATCGAACCGGCCGCGCGCGAACGCCGGCAGCGGCCGCTCCGCCGCGAGGCCGAGCGCCGACTCCATGAGCCGTCGCACGGGGCCGGCGCGCGTGACGGCGTTCGCCAGCGCGGGCGCGACTCCACCCAGCGCGCCGATGAGATCGACCCGGCTGAGCAGTCGATCGCGGAGTGACAGGCCCTTGACCGCATGTTTCGCGTTGAGCAGGTCCGCCTTGAGCAACGCGAGATTGACATTGCTCGGGCATTCGGTCGTGCACGCCTTGCACGACAGACAGTAATCGAGCGCGTCATCCAGCTCGGGCGCCCAGAATCCGTCACCATCGCGCAGGCGGCCGTCCAAGACGGCGCGGATAGTGTTCGCGCGGCCGCGCGTGGACATGATCTCCTCGCCGGTCACCATAAACGTCGGGCACATCGTCGGCGCGTCCTTGCGGCACCCGCCGCAGCCGTTGCACTGCTCGAGGTTGCCCGAGAACGCGCCATCCTTGAACGCGTACGCGAGCTGCGGCTCGAACGGCAGCTCGATCGCATAGCCCGCGCCCCAGCGCAGGTTTGTGTCGAACTTGAACCGCCCGTCTGCGACGATTTTTCCAGGGTTGAGCACGCCGTTTGGATCGAACACGGCCTTGATCTGGCGCATCAGGCCCGTCAAACGGGGCCCGAGATGATCGGCGAGGAACTCGGTGCGCGCAATGCCGACGCCGTGCTCGCCGGCGATCGATCCCTTGAATTGCTTGACGAGCGCGGAGACTTCATCGGCAATTTTCCGGAATTTCAGAAGATCGTCCGCCGAATGGAGATCGACCACCGGCCGGACGTGCAACAACCCCGTGGACGCGTGGCCGTAGAACGATCCGCGCAGCCCCAGCGACGCCATCAGCCGCTGCAGCTCCGCCACATACGCGGGCAGGTCCGCCGTGCGCACGCACGCGTCCTCGATTCCCGCGGTCGGTTTCGCCGCACCGACACAACCGGTCAATAACGTCAGCCCCGCCTTGCGCAGGCCCCAGATCGCGTCCATGTCCGCCGCGGCGGCAAACGTGCGCGTGCGCAGCCCGAGCCTGCGCGCTTCGAGCGCCGCGAGCGGGCCGTCCACATCGTCGAAAAACTCTACGAGCAGGATCGATTCGCAGGGTTTGTCGTCCAGTTCGAGCAGCGCCCGCGCGCGCTGAAACGCGAGCTGTCCGCGGGTCTGATCGAACAACACGCGGTCGATGTGCTCGATCGCGGCGGGACGCAGGTCGAGCAGATCGACAGCCGCCTGCATCGCCTCGCCGACCGTGGCGAAACAGATCGCGCCGAGCCCCTTCTGTGTGGGCAGCGGCGACAACGACAGCTCCGCGCCGGTGATGACGGCCAGCGTGCCTTCGCTGCCGCCCAGCAGGCCGACGAGGCCCGGCCGGCCGCGAACCCAGTCCTCGACGCCATACCCGGGCCAGCGTTTGGCGAGCCCCGGCGGCATGCGCGTGTCGATCTCGTTGTGGTGCGCGTCGATGAGCGCGGCGGCAGCGGCGTGGATTTCGGCCAGCGGCATGCCGTCGCCGCCGATCGTTGCCTCGCGGCCGTCGGCCAGCACCAGGTCGATCGACCGGACGTGATCGATGGTCGTACCGTACACCGGGACGTGCGACCCGGACGAGTTGTTGGCAATCATCCCGCCGATCGTCGCGCGCGAACTCGTGGCGACGTCCGGGCCGAATCGAAGCCCGTGCGGCCGGAGAAACGCGTTCAACTGGTCGAGCACGACGCCCGCCTGGACGTGAACGGTGCGATGGGTCTTGTCGAATCGGGAGATCGCGCGGTTGTAGCGGCTGTAGTCGATGACGAGGCCCGCACCCACCGCGCCGCCGGCCAGCCCCGTGCCCGCGCCGCGCGGAACGACGCAGAGGCCGTCTGCCGCCGCGGCCAGCACGAGTTTCGCCGCCTCGCCGGGCGATTTCGGGAACGCGACGGCCTCGGGCTCGACCTGGTAGATGGAGGCGTCGGTGGCGAAGAGCTGGCGCGTCAACCGATCGAACCGAACGTCGAGCGTGAGGCCGAGATCGCGCAGCGAAGAGAGCGCCATGGGACTTCGAGTATAGCGCAGAATCCTGGGAGG
>CAYPNI010000108.1:0-10819 GCA_964411925.1 uncultured Nitrospirales bacterium | reverse complement strand
TAGCGCAGAATCCTGGGAGGATCGCGTCAACCGATCGACGCGGGCAGGCGGAAGTGCACGTCCTCGTGAACGAGTTCGGTCTCTTCGACGTCGCACGGCCCGAACTGTTCGAGATAATGAATGACGTCCTGCACGAGGCGCTCCGGGACGGACGCGCCCGAAGTGATCAGCACAGTCGCCGCGTCGCGCACCCATTCGGGGCGAATCGCCCGCGCGTTGCTGATGAGGTAGCTCGGTTTGCGGTACTCGGCCGCGATCTCGGACAGCCGGGTGCTGTTCGCGCTCTCGCGATCACCGACGACGAGCACGACGTCCACCTCCGGCGCGAGCGCGCGCACGGCGGCCTGGCGGTTGGAGGTCGCATAGCAGATGTCGGCCTTCGGCGGGCCCTGGATCTTCGGGAACCGCTTGCGCAACGCCTGGATGACCACTTCGCACTCGTCCACGCTCAGCGTGGTCTGCGTGATGTAGGCGATCTTGCTCTCGTCGGGGACGTCGAGCTGTGCGACGTCGTCCGGCGTCATCACGAGCCGGATGTGCTCGGGCGCCCAGCCCATCGTGCCGACGGTCTCGTCGTGGCCCTGCTCGCCCACGAGGACGATCGTGAAATCTTTCGAGGCGAACCGCCGCGCTTCGTAGTGCACTTTCTCGACGAGCGGGCAAGTCGCGTCGATAACTTCGAGATTGAGCCGCTTGGCGTGCGACCAGCGATCCGGGCCGACGCCGTGCGCGCTGAAGAGCAGGTGCGCGCCCTCGGGCACGTCGTCCATGTTCTTGACGAACACGGCGCCCTTCTCGCGCAGTTCATCCACGACGGCCTTGTTGTGCACGATGTCGTTCAGCACGTACACGGGCGGGCCGTAGCGTTCGAGCGCCTTTTCGACGCAGACGATCGCGCGCTCGACGCCCGCGCAGAACCCGCGCGGTTTGGCGAGGAGGATCTTCATCTGGCGCCGCCTCCCTGTCGTTTCACTGCGCGATTACCGGCCCATTGTCTTGCCGTCGGACCGGAGATCGATGCAGGCCTGCTTGACGCGCTCGGCCATGCTCGAGCGCGCGGGTTTGAGGTACGCGCGCGGGTCGTAGTGTTTTTTGCTGCCGACTTCGCCGTCGATTTTGAGTACGCCATCGTAGTTCTTCAGCATGTGATCCGCGATCGGCCGCGTGAACGCGTACTGGCAATCCGTATCGACATTCATCTTGATGACGCCGTATTCGAGTGTCTCGTGGATTTCCGCCTGCGACGATCCGGATCCGCCGTGGAACACGAGCCAGAACCGCGCGTCCTTGCCGTATTTTTTCTCGACGGCGTCCTGGCCCTTCTTCAGGATCTCGGGACGCAGCTTGACGTTGCCGGGCTTGTAGACGCCGTGTACGTTCCCGAATGTCGCCGCGAACATGTATTTGCCGCCCTTGACCTGCGACATCGCCTCGCACACGGCCAGCATGTCCTCGGGTGTCGTGTAGAGCTTTTCCTTGGGCGCGCCGGTGTTGTCGATGCCGTCTTCCTCACCGCCGACGACGCCGGCCTCGATCTCGAGCATTTGCCGGTTCTTCTGCAGGCGTTTCATCAGCCCGACCGCCGTCTTCATGTTTTCGCCGAGGGGCAGTTCGCTGCCGTCAAACATGTGGCTGTTGTACAGCGGCGGCTTTCCGTCCGCAACGCGGCGCTCGGTTTCCTCGATCAGCGGCATCAGGAACGAGTCGATTTTTCCGGGAACGCAATGGTCCGTGTGCAGCGCGACGTTGATGTCATAAAACTCCGCCGCGCGGTGCATGTGGTCCGCCAGCGTAATCCCGCCGACCTTCATGTTCTTGATGCTGCCGGACGCGAACTCCGCCGCGCCCGTCGAAATCTGGATAATCCCGTCGCTCTTCGCCGCGGCGAAGCCCTCGAGCGCTGCGTTGGCCGTTTCCAGGCTGGAGACGTTGATCGCGGGGTAGGCGAACTTCCCCTTGTGCGCGCGGTCGAGCATTTCGGTGTATTTTTCAAAGTTCACGACGGGCATGGAACAGACCTTTCTATTGGGAGTTTGGACGAAGCAGCGCGGGCGCCGGTGTGGATTATAGCCGACGGGCGGGGCATGCCAGTAATACGCCGGGACCGGCCCCGCGCCCTTGCGGAGACCGGTCCCGGTCACATTCAGTCCGATGAACTATTCCTTGGCGTCGAGCTCGATCTTGAACGACGCGCGCTTCTTCTCCCACGCGAGGTAGGCCGACGCGGAAGTGGCCGTGAGGTCGTCGAAGCCGTAGCGCAGCCATTCCTCGTGCGGGCCCTCGGCCGGCGTCACGTCGACGCGCAGCGCGTCGTTCTCCGCCTTGTAGCGGAAGCTGCCCCAGCCGGCCGTGTCCTTGCTGAAGACCAGCGTCCAGGTGGTGTCGGTCGGGATCACATGGAACCCGTACTTGCCCGCGGGCAGCGGCTGACCCTCAATCTTCACATCGGACTCGAACTCGAACGTCGTGTTCTCGTTCGCGCCGGCGCGCCACGGCATGGGTTTGCCGCCGTACGGCACGATGTTCGTGTTCCAGATCTGGCGGCCCTTCACGCCCGGCCGGTAATACGTCACGGTGACGTCGTACAACCCGATGCGCTGCGCCGTGACCGCGCGCGGGCTCACATCGATCCGCCGCTTCGTCTCCTGCGCGAATACTGCCTGCAACCCGACCGTCACCAGCATCGCGGCGGCCGCGCCCGCGATGCCCCACCGAATTCCACGCTTGCTCATACTCGCCTCTCCTTCGTCTGTTGACGATTCAACACGCTATGCCATCGGGTGTCCGGGTCAGCGCGACCCGGTTGCGCCCGCGTTCTTCTGTACCGCAATCCATTCGTCGATGTGCCGATCGAGCACATCGAGCGGAATCGCACCGTTCTCGAGGCACGCGTCGTGAAACGTGCGCACGTCGAACCGGTCGCCCAGCGCCGCGGTCGCGCGGGCCCGCAATTCCTTGAACTTCAGCTCGCCAATCTTATACGCGAGCGCCTGCCCGGGCCAGACGATGTACCGGTCCACCTCGACGGTGATGTCGTGCAATTGGCGACCGGTGTTCTCCGTGAAGTAGTCGATCGCCTGCTGGCGCGACCAGCCCATCGAGTGCATGCCGGTATCGACGACGAGACGAATCGCGCGCCAGATTTCGTAGGTCAGTCGCCCGAACTTCGAATACGGGTCCGCGTACAGGCCAATCTCGCCGCCGAGACTCTCCGCGTAGAGTCCCCACCCCTCGACGAAGGCGGTCGGGCCGTCCCAACGCCGGAACTCCGGCACGTTCTCCAGTTCCTGCGCGATCGCGATCTGCAGGTGATGACCCGGCACGGCCTCGTGCGCGGTCAACGACTCCATCTCCCACTTCGGCCGCGTATCGAGCGCGTAGGTGTTCGCGTAGAAATTTCCCGGCCGGCCGGCCGCGGGGGATCCGGGCATGTAATACGCCGTGGTCTGCGACTTCTCCGCATACTCGGGCACCGGCACCACGCCGTAGGGCAGGCGCGGCAGCGTCGCGAACAGTTTGGGCAACTCCGGATCGATTCGCTTCGCCACGTCGCGGTACGCGACCAGCAGCGACTCCTTGTCCTTGAAATAGAACCGCGGATCGGTGCGCAAAAACTCGCAGAATTCCTGAAATGTTCCGTCGAAGCCGGTCGATTCGATGACCTTATCCATCTCGGCGCGGATACGCTTCACCTCGGACAGGCCCAGCGCGTGGATATCCGCGGGCGTCATGTCCGTCGTGGTCTCGACGCGCACATTAAACGCGTACCACGCCTCGCCGTCCGGCAATTCGGTCAGCGCGATCGTGTCGCGCGCGCTTGGAAGGTATTCGTTCACGACGTAGGCATGCATCCGCTTGAGCGCGGGCCGCGCCGACTCGGTGTATGCCCGCGATGCCGCGGCGACGAGGCGGTCGCGTTCGGCCTGCGGAATCGAATCCGGGAGCTCCGTGAAAGGGACCAGCAGCGGGCTCTGCATCGGGTCGTCCGTAATCTGGCTCAGGATCTGATCGGGGACGTCGCGCAGCGTGATCGCGGGCGGCGTCAGTTGCATTTCCTCGCCCCACTGCATGAGCGCGACTTCCTGATCGATGCGCTCGCCGGCTTTCTCGATTCGCGCGACGAGGTCTTCGTAGTCCTTGACGGTGCGCACCGGCGCGTTGCTTAGCGTTTGCGCCAGATCCTGTTGCGCGCCGCCCATTTGGTTCACAGGCAGCAATTCGTCCGGGAAGCGCTGCCCCTCGACCGACAGCTCGGCGTCGCGCCGGAACAGGTCGTAGTCCAGACGGTCGGCCGGGTCCAGCTTCGCGCGATCGATCGCGCGGACGCGGTCGAGCAGTTCGCGAGCGTGGGCCTTGCGCCGTTCGATCGCCTCGCGCGATACGTCAGTCCACCGATCGTTCGAGCCCGGATGTCCGACATACGTGCCGAATTCGGGAAACTCGTTCAGACGGTACGACCAGTCTTCGTTCAATAGTGCGTGGAACCGATCCGATGCGGATTCGGCCCGCGCGCTGCCCGACTGCAACGCGACGCCTAACGTAACGAGCCCGAACAGGATGGGTTTGAATCTAACCATCGGACTGCTCCGCGAAAATTCCTGAGCTTGGCATCGCCCCTCTCCTGCTCGAGCAACTACACCCATCGGGAAGTTCGAGCGCCAAGAGACCAAAAACAGGTGACAATCGAAGGGTCAGTATAACGAATTACGAGCGGATCGTGTTCGGTTCAACTCCTTTCTACTGGGATCGAGGAATCGCGTATGCTTGTAGGTGAGACTGAGACTCTTGTCCGCGAGCGAGGGCTAATTTCGATGACCAATCACGCCCACCAACTCCTCAAAGAGGCGCTCCAGTTGTCACCGGCCGAGCGCGTGGAACTTCTCGATCAGATTCTGGCGAGCCTGGACTCCGACTACCGCGAGCGAATCGAAGCGGAGTGGGCCATCGAGATCGAGGACAGGATCGCCGCGCTCGACAAGGGCGAAATGCCCACGCTGCCCGCCGAGGACGTGTACGATAGATACCGGGACCGCTGGAGGAAATGAAGGTCCGCTTTACGATTGCGGCACAGCAGGAATTCGATGATGCGGTCGACTTCTACTGCGCCGAGCGGCTTGAGCTGGGCCTTGAGTTCTTCGACGAAGTGCGCCAGACTATTGGGCGAATCATCGAACATCCCGACGCGTGGCCCCTGATTGCGCCGCTGACGCGCCGTTGTCTGACTCACCGCTTCCCGTACTCGGTCATCTATCAAGTCAGGCGTGAGGAGCTTGTAATTCTGGCCGTGATGCACATGCATCGATCTCCAAAGGTTTGGAGGTCGCGTCTGCCGGAGCAGGAGCCGTAATCGCGACGATCCCATCGCGTCACGATTCAACGGCCGCTTGGTGCATTCGGTATACTTTCTTCTTCCCAATCCACAGGAGTCTTACCCATGGCAAAAACCAAAACGTTGCCGCCGCGGACGAAAGTGAAGCCGGCGGACACGTGGGACCTCTCGCCGCTGTTTTCGGGTGACGCCCGCTGGCATGCGGCGTACAAGAAACTGGAGAAGATGGTCCCCGGCTATCGCAAATTCCGCGGAAAGCTGGGCCAATCGGCGAAGATGGTGCGCGCGTGCTTCGATTTCGACGTAGAATTCGAGAAGCTCGGCGAAGTCATCGGTTCGTATGCGTTCCTCAAACAGTCCGAGGACGTCTCGAACAGCACGTATTCGGGCATGGTCCAGCAATTCACGTTTCTCTCGACCCGCGCGAGCGAGGAAGCCAGCTACATCGCGCCGGAGCTGCAGGCACTGCCGAAGAAGAAGCTGGACGCCTACCTGCGCGCGCCGGAACTCAAACCCTACCGGCTCTCGCTGGAACGCCTGGTGCGTTTCAAGCCGCATGTGCTCTCGGAGCGGGAGGAACGGCTGCTGGCGATGCAGGGGCAGGTGGCCGGTTCGGCCAGCCGCATCTTTTCGCAATTGAGCGATGCGGACCTCAAGTTCGGCACTGTCAAGGATGAGACCGGCACGGAGGTCGAGCTTTCCCAGGGGTCGTTCCGCGTGTTCCTGGAATCCCGCAAGCGGTCTGTACGCGAGGAAGCGTTCACGAAATTTTACGCGGAACTGGACGATCACAAGAACACGCTGGCGACGTCGCTGGGCGCGTCCGTGCTGCAGGACGTATACGTCGCGCGCGCGCGGAATTACCCGAGCGCGCTGGAAGCCGCGCTCTTCCCGGACAACGTGCCCGTCGACGTGTACACCAACCTCATCAAGACCGTGCGCGCGAACATCGAGACCGTGCACCGCTATCTCGCGTTACGCAAGCGCGTACTCAAGCTGAAGGAAATTCACCACTACGACACGTACTGCCCGCTCGTCGACCTGCCGAAGACAAACATTACGTACGAGAAGGCGTCCGCGCAGGTCAGCGAGGCGGTGTTGCCGCTGGGCGAGGACTATGCCGCGACGCTGCGCGAGGGGCTCGTCAACGCGCGCTGGGTGGACCGCTACGAGAACAAAGGCAAGCGATCGGGCGCGTTCTCGGCGGGCGGGTTCTCCGGCCCGCCGTACATCCTGATGAATTACAAGCCGCAGATGCTCGACAGCATGTTCACACTCGCGCACGAAGCGGGCCACTCGATGCACACGTACTACAGCGCGCGGAACCAGCCGTTCCAATACTACAACTACACGATTTTCGTAGCCGAAGTGGCCTCGACGTTTAACGAGCAATTGCTCTCCCGGTATTTGCAGGACCGCGCGAAGGATGCCAAGACGCGCGCGCAGCTCATCTGTCGCGAGATCGACGAGATCCGCGGAACGATCGTGCGCCAGACGATGTTCGCCGAATTCGAGACGGTCATTCACGCCATTGCCGAGCGCGGCGAGCCGCTCACGCTGGATCGGCTCCGCAAGGAATACCGCACGCTGCTCGAGGCGTATTTCGGACCCAGGTTCGTCGTCGATGAGGCGCTCGAGCTGGAGTGCGTCCGCATCCCGCACTTCTACCACGCGTTCTACGTGTACAAGTACGCCACGGGCCTGAGCGCCGCGATCGCGCTGAGCCAGGCGGTGCTGAACGGCGGCACGGCCGAGCGCGACCGCTATCTCAACTTCCTCAAGGGCGGCTGCTCGAAGTATCCCCTCGACCTGCTGCGCGACGCGGGCGTCGATCTCTCGCGTCCCGCGCCGGTCCAGGCCGCGATGAAACGGTTCGGCGCACTCGTGGGCGAGCTGGAGCATTTGCTAGGCTGACCCGTGTCATCACGAGGAGAGCGTGTTGCCTACCCGTAGTTGCGAGGAGCGGGGTTTGCGACGAAGCAATCTCTCACGCCGGAGTCCAACGATTCTGTTGCGGCGATTGCGCCTCCCCGCGGCGTTCCTCCTGACGATCGCGCTATCGCCCGGCTGTTCGGAATCGAAATCACCCGATGCGTTCGATGGCGATTCACCCAAGCGCGTGATCTGGGTCGCTGTGGACTCGATGCGCGCCGATCACCTGGGCGCGTGGGGATACGAACGCGAGACCTCGCCGTGGATGGACGATCTCGCCGGTACATCCGTGACGTTTTCATGGGCCGTCTCACCGGCGAACGGCACGCTCAAGTCCGTCGCGGGCTATTTTTCCGGCAAACCTTTCTCCCAACTGGGCGACGGGATCGAGAACCGCGTGCCGGACGATGTTCAGACGCTTGCGGAGTCACTCGCGTCGGCGGGTTTCCGTTGTTCGGCGTTCACGACGAACATCGTGATTTCGCCCGCGCGCGGTTACGCCCAGGGATTCGACGACTACCGCGTGATCGCGACGCCCGCGCGGGCGTATTCAACCATGGAAGAGATGATCGCCGAGGTCCGCGAGCACTACCGGCCCACGGGAGGCCGCGAATTCATCTATCTGCACACGATGGACGTGCATAGCCCGTATCGCCCGCCGCATCCCTACGGCGCGATGTTCGCCCCGCCCTATTCGCGCGACGTGGTCGTCGAGGGCAACGCGTATACCGCGGACCGCATGAATCTCGCGAACAGCGTGCACCCTTTCTGGAGCGACTGGCACGACGTGACGCAGGAAGACATCGACTTTCTTGTCGGGCTGTATGACGGCGCGATTCGCTACACCGATGCGCGCCTGCCCGCGCTGCTCGACGAACTGGGGTGGGACCCGGCGCACGACGTGCTCATTCTCAGCGCGGATCACGGCGAGGCGCTCTATGAACACGGCTGGTGGGGGCATTTCGGGACGCTCGCGCCGACCGAGATCCACGTGCCGCTCATCGTGAACTATGCCGGTTTCGATACTGCTCGCGTCGATGCGCCGGTCGGACTGATGGATCTCTACCCGACGATCCTCGATCTGTTTGGACTGCCGCACCCGGAGGGTCTCAAGGGCCGAAGCCTTTTGCCCGCGCTGAACGGCGGCGCGATCGAGCCGCACGGCGTTTACTCGGAGACGGCTGTGACGCAAGGCGCGAGTGCGGCGATGGTGGACGGGGACTACTGGTACTACCTGTCCGGCAACCGGACGTGGGCCGCGCCGTGGCACCCGTGGCCCTACGAGGAGTACCTGTACCGCTACGCGGCCGATCCGCAGGGGCGCGAGAACCTGATCGATTCTGAATCGGACGCGGCCGCGCGGCTTAACGCGCGTCTGCGCGAGTTCAATCCGCGTTGGTCGGCCTACACGCGCGAGGCCATGCGCGGTGACGACGCGCACGCGCCGCTCGGAAGCAACTTGCTGGCTCCTGTCGAGGCGCCGAACCGTACGGAGGAAGCGGCGGCGGTGGAAAACGGCACGTGGACCGTCAACGCGCCGGTGACCAGCCTCGCGTATACGGCCGCTGGATTGACTCCCTGGCAGCCGCTGTATCTCGAAATGCCGTTCACGCTGGAGTCGGGCCGGCTATCCATCAAGGCGTGGCCGGCGGAGTTTCGATGGCCGGGCAAGGCGCGCACGAGCGACGTATGGGAGCACCATTTCGCGCGGCCGGGCGAGTACGCCGGTTTCGGCGTCGTGATCGTGCCGACGGGCGAGTCGCTCACGCTGATCGTGTCGGCCGAGCCGGGCACGCGCGCCACGGTTTCCGAACCCGCGTTGCGGCGCATCGAAATTCAGCGTATCGAGCCTTGGCCGCATCCGCCGCGCGACGAGAGCGCGCTGGACGCGGTACCCGAGGAAATCCAACGGATGAAAGCGCTGGGGTATCTGTAAACGCGATCCCCCGAATCGTCATTGCGAGGAGCGGGGTGTGCGTCGAAGCAATCTCCTCGCGGCCGATGCTCACCGGTCGCGCAGCAGCGCGACCCTCCCACACTTCGACGGCACGTTTTCTGGTGACGTTTCAGTTCGCCGAGCCGCCGGCGATCGCGGGGACGATGGACACCTCGTCGCCGTCCTTGACGGCCGTGCGCCTCCCTTCCTTGAACCGGATGTCCTCCTGGTTCAGGTAGACGTTGACGAACCGGCGAATCTCGCCTTTGTCGTCGCAGAGGCGTTCCTTGAGGCCGGGATGGCGCTTCTCGAGGTCGGCGATCACGTCACCGATCGTCTGGCCGACGGCCTCCACGGAATCCTGGTCCTTCGTCAAACCGCGCAACGGCGTCGGAATCAACACCTTGATGGCCATGCGTCTCCCATCCTCTCCCATTGCCTGTTCGGGCAGGTTTTCTGAACTCGTTTCGTCCCGGACGCGCCTGCGCGGACCGCCGCGCTCAGGCCCGCGCGAGCGCCGGCTTTGCCTTCGACGGTTTGCCGGCCTTCCCGCTGATTTCATCGTACAACCCGTCGAACGCGGACAAACTCGGCGCGATCGCCGAGTGCGTCGTGAACTGTCCTTCGAGGCATTCCTTCGTCTTGAGACCGTTGCCCGTGATACACAACACGGTGCACCCGGCGGTATCGAGTTTGCCGGTGTCGATCAGGCGCTTCGCCGCCGCCACCGTCACGCCGCCCGCCGTTTCCGCGAAAATGCCCTCGCACTCGGCCAGCATGCGAATGCCCTCGATCGTCTCGGCATCGGTCGGGTTTTCGGCAAACCCGCCCGAATTCTGGATGCAATGCGTCGCGTAGAATCCGTCCGCCGGGTTGCCGATCGCGAGCGACTTCACGATCGTGTCCGGCTTCTCGACGGGGCGAATCAGGTCTGTGCCCTTCTTGACGGCCTCGGCGATGGGCGAACACCCCTCGGCCTGCCCGCCGTACACGCGCACGGGCGTGTCCTCGACGAAGCCGAGTTTCTTGAACTCACCGAACGCCTTTTCGATCTTGCACATCAGCGAGCCGCTGGCCATCGGCACGACGACGTTATCCGGCAGCCGCCAGCCGAGTTGCTCGGCAATTTCGAAGCCCATGGTCTTGCTGCCTTCGGCGTAGTACGGGCGCATGTTCACGTTGGCAAACGCCCACTTGTATTTGTCGGCGACCTCGCTGCAGAGGCGATTGACCTTGTCGTAGGGCCCGTCGATGGGGATCACGTTCGCGCCGAAGATTTGCGATCCGAGGATCTTCCCCGGCTCGAGGTCGCACGGGATGAACACGAAGCACTCCAGCCCGGCCGACGCCGCATTCGCCGCGACGGAGTTCGCGAGGTTGCCCGTGCTCGCGCAGGCGACGGTCTTGTACCCGAACTCCTTCGACCGCGACAGCGCCACGCTGACTACGCGGTCCTTGAACGAGAGCGTGGGGTAACACACGGTGTCGTTCTTGACCCAGAGTTCGCCCTTGACGCCGAGGCGCTCCGCGAGCCGCTTTGCCCGCACCAGCGGCGTGAACCCGACCTGCATCCCGACGGTCGGCTCGCCCTCGATCGGCAGCAGCTCCTTGTACCGCCAGAT
>CAYPNI010000107.1:7979-13956 GCA_964411925.1 uncultured Nitrospirales bacterium | reverse complement strand
TACGGCTACAGCGAGGAGTATGCGCCCGCGCGCATGTACCGCGACTGGCGCATCACGCGGATCTACGAGGGCACGAGCGAGATCTGCCGGCTGAGCGCGATGAAGGCGATGCTGCGCAAAGCGTCCCAGGGCCAGTTGCCCCTGCGCGACGCGATTGCCGCGCTCGAGCCGGCCCGGCGCGCAGACAGCAACGAAGGCCGCGACGATTCGCTCGACGCCATGCGCGATCAGGTCGAGGACCTGAAACGGATATTCCGGTACCTGTGCGGCAAGGTGCTCGATACGGTCGGCTATGAGCCGCTGCTCGACAACGCGAACCAGCAGTACCTCGGCAGCCTGGCGGACATCGCGATCGAAATCCTCGCGATGGAGAGTACCGTGCTGCGCGTGATTAAACTCCAGCGCCGGCACGGGGAGAAGTCGACAGAGCTGCCCGCGGCGCTGGCGCGGCTTTACTTCGAGTACGCGTCCGATCGAGTGCGCCAGGAATCGACCGAGATCGCGGCGTCGTTGTGGTCGGGCGACGAGTTGCGCTCACAACTGTCGCTGCTTCGCGCGTGGCTGCCTCTCGCGCAGAAGCGGATCGACCTGCGCACGTTCGTCGCCGGGGCGATCGTTGCGTCGAAAGGCACCCTGCCGGACTACAGGAACTAATTCCGATCGCAGAACCGCATCGAGAAAGAGTCTTGTGAATGTCCCGCGGCAGCAAACCCTACATTCTGGTTGGCGAGATTGCTTCGTCGCAGACCGCGCTCCTCGCAATGACGGTATTGGGCTAGGAACCAGACCGGCGTTGCGAGTTCGATGCACAACGGGCGGCGTCGCGTGACGGGCGAGGACATCACCGGCGAGGCCCGCCCCGCGCGCGACTCGTTCCCCCTGTGGCTCCTGGCGTTCCCCGTGCTGGTTTTGCTTGCGGGCTCGGCGTACATGCAGATCCGCTGGGTGGAGCGCGGGTACGACGACGCATTCATTTCATTTCGCTACGCGCAAAATCTGGTCGAGGGGCGCGGACTCGTCTTTAATCCCGGTGAACGCGTCGAGGGCTACACGAACCCGCTGTATACGTTAATCGCGGCCGCGGGGATCGCCGTATTCGGCCCCGAGAATGTCTATCCCTTCTCGATCGCGATCAATACGGTGGCCCTGGTCACTGCGCTGGCGCTGTTCGCCCGCACGCTGGCGCTCCGTCTGCCGAGGCTGCACGTAGTCGCCGCGTCGGCGTTGTTCGCGGCGTTCACGCCGTTCTGGTGGGCGATCTGGTCCGGCATGGAAACGTCGCTCGTGATTTTGTGTTTCGTGCTTGCGTGGAGTGCGCTGGAGCAGTATTCCGTACGCGGGCAACGTCGCGATCTGGCCGCGCTGGCGGCCGCGTGCGCGCTGCTCGTGATTGCGCGCGCGGACGGCTTCGTCGCCGTGCTGCTCATCGTGTTCTGGGCAGCGATCACGGGGCGTCGCCGGGAACTGATCTGGGGGGGCGCGGCGCTCGTGATCAGCCTCGGCGCGATCACGGCGTGGCGCCTTGCGTACTACGACCTGCCGCTTCCGAACACGTTTTACGTCAAAGTAACCGGCGCGCTCGATCGGCGGATCGCGTACGCGTTCCGCGAGATCCGTCACTTTCGATCGCTAGTGCCGTATCTCGTCGTCTTGGTGCTCGGCGTCGCGCTCGGCGCGATCCGGACGTTTCGCGCGCGGCCGCGTCGCGTCGCGATTGAGTTCGAGCCATTCTTTGCAGCGGGCTGGCTCGGATACTGGTTTTACGTCGGCGGCGACATCTTCGGGATGCGTTTCCTGCTGATCCTCGTGCCGCTTGGGCTGTACCGCCTGTTCCTGCTGTTCGCGCGCATTCCCGAGGGTGCGCTGCGCACCGGCGCGATGACGGCCGTGATGCCGCTGTTGTTGTTGGCGGGCCTTCACCTTGATTTGCCCACGCGGGCGGTCGTCATCGATCGCCGCACCGATCCCTGGATCGCGCTCGGGCAGGCGCTGAGCACTGTTCCGCGCGACACCGTCATCGCGGTCGATGCGGCGGGAAAAATCGCGTACTTCTCCGGCCTGTACGCGATAGACATGTACGGCCTGAACGATCGCCGGGTGGCGGAAACGGACGCTCAGGGTTTCGTGCCCGGCCACAGCAAGACCAATCCCGAATACGTGCTGGGCCGCCGGCCTGATTTGGTGACGTGCAACCTTGACAGCGAACTGAACGCGCAGATCTTCTTACCGCGCGAGCAGTATCTTGACGCGGGTTACGAGCTTGCGTACATGCTGTACATGGGCAAGAGCGTGCCGGAGCGCGGATCGATCATCGACGTTCGCGGAGTATCGGCGAAGGTGAAGGAACGGTGGTGTCTGAAGGGGTACACCTACGGCGTTCTTGCGCGACGCGATATTGAGATTCCGGCGGCGCGGCTGGAGTAAACGAACGCGTCAGAGGCGGCGCTCGTGGTAGCTGGGGTAGCGGCCTTCGAAGTACGGGTCGGCGTCCTTGCCCCATAGCACCCAGAACGTGTAGACGCAGAGCGCGGTGCCGATGGGGAAGCTGAAGAAACTGAGCGCGCCGAGGATCATGGCGAGTACGCGCGCCCAGCTCTTTCCTTCAAGCAACCCTTTGCCCGCGTACAAACTTGGCAGCGAGAGTACGACGAGGAACCCCATGACGATCGCGCCGACAATCGAACCGACGAGCAATTCGACGATGTCGAACGAGAAGAGGCCAGAGACGACCGTGGACAACAACCCGATGGCGGCGCCGATCAGGATGAGCGCGCCGTAGGCGACGTACAGCCAGCCGAGCAGTCTTATGTGGTCTTGTTTGTTCATTGACGCGCTCCTTCCATGCCCAAACGCGCGTATGAAGCGCAACGGCTGTACCAATCGACTTGGCAGACTCAAGTAGCTGACAATAATCGACTTACGCGGATCGTTGAACGCGGGCCCGCGCGGGGCCGATGGTGTTTTCGGCCAAATCGGCGCGGGATTCGCCAGTTCGACGATGGATTAACCGAGCTTCCGAATCTTGTTTTGTTCCCCGGAATGAGCCATCGTAGCGATCCCCTATCTAGCCACCAATTTACCGGGAGGAAGTGGAATGAACAAGGTAATTCGCAGTGTCGTCGGCGGAACGTTGGTCGCGCTTGCGCTGACTTTGAACGTAGCGGCGGAGCGTCCTGAACGCTCGCAGAAGAGTCCGTGGCAGCACATTGAGCAGCAGGTCGGGAACACGTTCATCGAGATGGAGTTCAGCCGTCCCGGCGTGCGCGGCCGGCAGGTCTACGGCACCGACCTTGTTCCGCTGGATGGCCGCATCTGGCGCGCGGGCGCGAACGAGCGCACGTCGATCACGTTTGACTCCGACGTGACGGTCAATGGCGAGCCGCTCAAGGCGGGGACGTATGGTTTGCTGATTCTGGCGAGCAAAGACGAATGGACCTTCATCTTCAGCAAGAACTTCACGTCGCACGGGAGCGAAGAGTACGACGAGAAGGACGACGCGCTGCGCGTGACTGCGAAGCCCCAGGCTGCCGAACACCAAGAGTGGATGGTCTACGAATTCAACGGGCTGACCGACAATTCGGTACAGGTTGATCTGCACTGGGAAAAGATTCGCTGCGGCTTCGAGGTGAAAGTCAGCGATTCCTGATCTTCAGGCCCAGGCGTTAACGGGGCGGTCCTTCGCGGCCGCCCATTTTTTTGCGCCCTCCCAGGATCGATCAGATCTTCCCGGAGTCGATCGCGGCGACGGCGCGGCGTGCCAGGCCCTTGGTGATGTCGCCCATTCTCGCGAAGCGTTCGTCCTTCGTCAGGCCGTGGTGGTATCGGTAGTAAATCTGCTGGATGATGACGGCGCCCTTGTAGAGCGCGAGGACGTAGTACCAGAGCAGGTCGCTCAGGTCGAAGCCCGTCCGGCGTTCGTAAATCCGGATGAGCTCTTCGCGCGTGAGCGCGCCGGTCTCGCGGCACATAAACGAGGCCGAAACGCTCGATTCGGGCCCGTCGCTGCGCTCGATCCAGGTCGTCAGCGTCACGGCGAAATCCGAGAGCGGGTCGCCCACTGTCGCCATTTCCCAATCCAGTACGCCGACGACTTTTTTTCCGGTTTCGGCGTCGTAGACGACGTTATCGAACTTGTAGTCATTGTGGATCAGCGCGGCGCCGTAGTCCGCGGCCGGCATGTGCTCCTTGAGCCAGGGCAGTGCGCGTTCCATGTCCGCGATGGGTTCGGTGCGCGCGTCGGCCCATCGCTTTTCCCAGCCGCGCAGCTGGCGGTCGAGATAGCCCGGGCCTTTGTACATGTCCTCGAGGCCCGCGGCGCGGTAATTGATCCCGTGCAGCGCGGCGAGCGTCTCGACGAAGTCGTAGCACGCGTCCCGAACGCGGTGCGCGGTCAACGCAAAGTCCGCCGGCCGTTGCGCGCGGTATACGACTCCGTCAACGCGTTTCATGAGATAGAAGGGCGCGCCGATGACGGACGCGTCTTCGCAGTAGAGGAGCGGTTCGGGCGCCTTGGGGAAGCGTTCGTGCAGGCGCGAGAGCACGCGATACTCGCGGCCCATGTCGTGCGCGGATTTTACTGTGCTGCCGAGCGGCGGCCGCCGCATCACCCACTCGTGCGTGCCCGCTTTCACCAGATACGTCAGGTTGGAGTGGCCTCCGGGGAACTGCCGGATCTCGATCAGGTCCATCAGTCCGGGGAGTTTGCCCCGCAAAAACTTCGCGAGCTTGGCGACGTCGACGCGTTCACCACTGCGGACAGGCGCGGTTGTATCGGCGACAGACATGGCAAGCAGACTACAGCAAACACGATTCAACTGACAATGGGAAAATGGTCCGACGAAGTGCGCGGCGACTATCTGGTTGCGCCGCGCGAATTTAACGCTGCGGAGGGGCCGGCGCGCCGCGCGTTGGGACCGTCATACGCTCACTATAGACCCGAACGCGTGGCGAAGAAGTTTCCATGGTTTAGCTTGCTCCGATTCCGCTTGAGCTTTACTTGATAGCCCTTTGATCGCAGGAACCCGATGAAGTCATCGATCCGCGTTCGCGGGTCCTCCGGGGCGACGTTGTGGTATTCGCCATAGATGCGATCGATACGGCGAAACGTTTCATCGCTTGCGGCATGGAGAACTTCGTATTCCTGTCCTTCAACGTCGATTTTGAGCAGATCGCAATGCGTAATACCGTGGCGCTCAAAGATTTGGTCCAACGTGATTGCCGTTACCTCCTCAAAACCGGAGAACTCTATCCCTTCCTGGCTCGTTTCGAAGGTGGAGAACGAACCTGTGTGCGTGGATGTTGCGGGAGAGTACAACCGCAGCGTGCCGCTCCGCCCGGCGACGGCCGCATGCACGGGTATCACTCCGGGCAGATGCGCCGTGTTGCGCCGAAGCGCTTCGAAATTCGACGTCGAAGGCTCCACGCTGATGACACGCGAGGCTAGCTTCGCCGCGCGAAGCGTGAACAATCCGACGTTTCCTCCGAGATCGACGACACACGTCCAATCTGCCGCGATGGGTAATCGGTACTCGTTCCTCACGAAGATGCTGCGGAAGAGGCCTGTGTCTGACGTGCCCCCACGAAGGACGATGGGCGGACCCTCGAGCATCCGCACTTCGATTGAAATGCCCGGGCGTTGGCGGGTGCGGAATCGCAGGACTTCCACCGGATTCGATGCGATTCTGCGAAGCCGGATGTAGTGGCGGATATGCTTCAGACGCATGTACACCAGTATACGTGGGACGGTGTCGCCGGGTTGTCGATCGAGCGTCGGAAGACTCCGGCAGTGGAACTGCCCGCAGCTACCGGCGGGAGGTGGGATGGTGCCCGAGAGAGGACTTGAACCTCCACGCGGTTGCCCGCACATGACCCTGAATCATGCGTGTCTGCCAATTCCACCACTCGGGCACAGGGTCTCGCTGAGACGAAGGGGGATCGTATAGATCGCGCGTGCGGTGAGTCAATTTTCGTGCGGTGG
>CAYPNI010000107.1:0-7879 GCA_964411925.1 uncultured Nitrospirales bacterium | reverse complement strand
CATACAACTACGAGCGCGAGCGCAGAGGGCGTGACTTCATTGGGGGGAATCGAACGGGGCTGTGGTCGCCGGATCTTTTGCCACCATTGGATCAGCACTGGTAGAATGGGGTTTCCCGTCCGGCGATGCCTTCCCCGGTGCCACGCAGCCCGGCTGCGCGACGCGGTGCGGTTACATTCCGATGGAGAGGTGGGAGCGTGTCGGTCGAGCATTCTGAAGCGGTGGTGCTGCGCGGGGTGGACTACAGCCAGACCAGCCGCATCGTCACTTTTCTCACGCCGCGCCGGGGCCGTCTTGCGTGCATTGCCAAGGGCGCGCGCCGGCCGAACTCGGGCCAGGCGGCGGTCCTGGACACGTTCAACCGCGTTGAGATCGGATTCGTCTGGAAGGACTCGCGCAAGGTCCAGACGTTGACGGAATCAAACGTGGTCGATGGGTTCGCGTCGATCAAGTCCGACCTCGACCGGTCGGCGAACGCGTCGGTCGCTCTGGAAATCGCGTTGCGTGTCGCGCACGACAACGAGCCCAGCGAAGGGCTCTATGCGGCGCTGGTCGAGGGGTTGGCCGCGATCGGCGCGGCGGCGCCACCGGTCGATCTTGCCGCGTGCCGCGTGGTGTTGCGGCTGCTGGCCGCGGCGGGCTTCGCGCCGACGGTGGACGTGTGCTGCCACACGGGCAGGCCGATCGCTGGACGGGCGGGGTTCTCGTTCGAAGGCGGGGTGACCGTGCCGAGCGCGCGTTCGGACCGGCAACTGAGCGCGGAACAGGTGCGCGCGTTGCAGCAGGTGGCGGGGGCCGGTGCGCTGCCGGCCGCGGCGGACGGAATCGAACTCATGAAACTTTTGTGTGCGTACACGGAACGCCAACTCGATGTCGCGCTGCGCAGCGCGCGTGTGCTCGATCAGTTGCGAGACCGTGCGCAGCGCGTGCGGACAAACTGAGCCGGCGCGAAACAGGATCAACGACCCGACTTGAGCACACCGATCGATCATATTAGAAATTTCTGCATCATCGCGCACATCGATCACGGAAAATCGACGCTGGCGGACCGCCTGCTCGAAGTGACGAACACGATCGACAAGCGGCTGATGAAGGAACAGGCGCTCGACACGATGGACATCGAGCGCGAGCGCGGGATCACGATCAAGTCCGTGGCCGTCCGCATGAATTACGCGGCAAGAGACGGCCAGACTTACATCTTGAACCTCATCGATACGCCGGGCCATGTCGATTTCGGCTACGAAGTGTCGCGCAGCCTGGCGGCGTGCGAAGGGGCGCTGCTGCTGGTGGATGCGACGCAGGGCGTCGAGGCGCAAACGCTGGCGAACGCTTACAAGGCGATCGACCAGGACCTCGAGATCATCCCGATCATTAACAAGGTCGATCTGCCGAGTTCCGACGTCGAGTCGGCGCGGCGGCAGATCGAAGACGTCGTCGGCCTCGACGCGACGGAGGCGATCGAGGCCAGCGGCAAGACCGGCATCGGTGTGGGCGATATTCTCGAGGCCATTGTGCGCCGTATCCCCGCGCCGATGGGCAAGCGCGACGATCGGCTCAGGGCGCTGATTTTCGACGCGGTCTACAACGATTACCGCGGCGTGATCGTATACGTCCGCGTGATGGAGGGGCGCATCGTCAACGACATGAAAGTCATGATGATGTCCAACGGGGAGAAGTACGAAGTGAGCGAGGTCGGCGTGCTTGCGCCGGAGCTCCGCCCGCGCGACGCGCTCGAAGCGGGCGAGGTCGGGTACATCATCTGCAATATCCGTTCGCTCGACCGCACGAAGATCGGCGACACGGTCACCGAGGCGCTGCGGCCTGCCGCCGAACCGTTGCCGGGCTACGAGGAAGTGAAACCGGTCGTGTTTTGTGGGATGTATCCGGCGGGGACGACCGATTACATGGAGTTGCGCGACGCGCTCGAGCGGCTCCGCCTCAACGACTGCAGCTTCAGCTACCAGGCGGACAGTTCAGACGCGCTGGGGCTCGGGTATCGGCTGGGGTTCCTGGGCCTGTTGCACATGGAGATCATCCAGGAGCGCCTCGAGCGCGAGTTCGACCTCACGCTGGTGACGACGGTGCCCAACGTGTCGTATCGCGTGACGATGGCGACAGGCGAGGTCATCGAGGTGAACAACGCGTCGAAAATGCCGGCGCCGAGCAGCATCGAATCGACCGAAGAGCCGTACATCGAGGCCGACATCATGGTACCGACGCAGTACCTCAGCGCGGTGATCGATCTGTGCAAGAAAAAGCGCGGGATACACGTCCGCGTGGACTATATCGACGCGAACCGCTGCATGGCGATCTACCAGATGCCGCTGGCGGAAATCGTGCTCGATTTCTACGACAAGCTCAAGACGCTGACGCGGGGCTACGGTTCCCTCGAGTACCGGATCATCGGGTATCGCCCGGGCGACCTGGTGAAACTCGACATCATGCTCAACGGCGAGCGCGTCGACGCGCTGTCGTGCGTTGTTCACCGGGAGCGCGCGGTGGTGGTGGGCCGGCAGCTCGCGGCGCGGCTGCAAAAGCTGATTCCGCGGCACCAGTTCGAGATCGCGATTCAGGCGGCGATCGCGGGTAAAATCATCGTGCGCGAGTCGGTCAAGGCATTGCGCAAGAACGTGACGGCGAAATGTTACGGCGGCGACATCACGCGCAAACGCAAGCTGCTCGAGAAACAGAAGGAAGGCAAGAAGCGCATGAAGCAGGTCGGGTCGGTCGAAGTGCCGCAGGAGGCGTTCATGGCCCTGCTGCGGGTGGACGAGGACAGCGACTAGCCGTGGACGCGCCGATCGAACCGGCCCAGCGCGATCGGCGCCGCGCGACACGCGACCGCCGCCGCGCACTTCTCGATCGCCGATACCAGTGGGCGCGGTTCGTGCCGGGCGGCGCACTGGGCACATTCGCGCGCGGGTTTACGGGGCCGTGGACGAGTTCGAACGGCCTGAGCTGGATGCGGCTGCTCGTGTTGTTTCTGATTCTGCGCTGGGGATTTGTCACGGTCTACAGCATCCCCACGTCGTCGATGGAACCGACGCTCGCGGGGCATCAATCTTGGGTCGCGCGCGACCGCGTCGCGGTCAACAAGCTCGCGTTCGGGCCGCGCTACCCATTCACCCAAAAACGCATTGTAAGTATGGGTGAGCCGAAACGCTGGGACATTGTCGTGTTTGACGCGCCTGGCCGTTCGGACGAAGGGGACGTGCTGATCAAACGCGTCGTTGGGCTTCCCGGCGAGCGGGTTCACCTCGATCACGGCCGGTTCCACATCAACGGGGAAGAGATGGATCCCCCGCCGGACCTGCTTCACGTGATTGGCTACTCCGACGGGCTCGAGGCGTCCGAAGAGACGATCGCGCGGATGCTCGTGCACTTCGCGAAGATGCAGGCGTTGCCGTATGACCTTCCGACTAAACCGGAGGGCGACTGGCGGGCGCTGCGTGCCGGGCTCGAGAAAATGGAGGACGAGGTCCGGCGGCTGGATCTCAGCAACATCGGCAGGTTCCGGGTCATCGATTTGGTCGCGGACATCAGCCCCGGGGCGAAAGATTTGGTCCGGCGCTGGTGGGAGGGACGGCTGCACCGGCTCGGGCCGGCGCGTTTCGGTGTGCTTACCGGACCGGAATTCGCCGTCGTGCCTGAGGGCCACTATTACTGTCTGGGTGACAACGGGCCGGAGAGTTTCGACAGCCGCATGTTTGGGTGGGTGTCACACGACCGGCTCATCGGCCGTGCGTTCGCGATTGTCACCCCGCCGGGTCGCGCGCGCGATCTTTCGGGATTCACCTCAACGCCGCGCGGCCGGCTGATCTTGTTCGGATCGGCCGCGATCATCCTGGCGTGGGAACTCGTGCCGGGGTTCCTGTTTTTCTCGATGCGTCTGCGAGGGCCGAGTCCCGCGCTCGGACTCAAGCGCGGCGATCGCGTGCTTGTCGACCGAATCTGTTTCGGGCCGCGGATTCCGTTCTCGACGCGCCGTTTCTTCTGGTGGCGGCGTCCGCGCGAAGGCGAGGCGGTCTGCTATCGCATGTCGACGACGGGCGCGCGCGACGCGTTCATCGGCCAGGTACTCGCCATTGAGGAGCGACCCATGCGCGTCATTGTCACGGGGCCGCGCCGGGACGGCGGCGAGCCGCCCCGGTACTCCCTGCGCGCGAGCGACATACTGGGGCGGGCTCGCTTTGTTTGGGCGCCCAGACGCCGCCGCCGCAGAATCCCGACGACCGCGGCGCGGGTCGAATCTCCGTCCACCGTTGACTTAGACTAGCGCGCTCATGGCCGGGCGCCGCAGCGAACGTGGGGGGTGAAGTGGGGACCAAACAGTCCGAACCGGCGGGAACCGCATCGCGCTGGCGCACCGCGTTCGAATGGACGAAAAGCATCGCGATCGCCATCGGGATTGCGTTGCTGATTCGCTGGCCGGTGGCCGAGCCGTTCAAGATCCCGTCGAGTTCGATGTTTCCGACGCTGAAGGTGAACGATCGGCTGTTCGTGAACAAGCACGCGTACGGAATCCGATGGCCGTTCAATGGGTTCCGGATCTACTTCACGCTGCACACGATTTGGTATTCAGACGGCTGGCTCTGGAAGGGGCCGATGCCCAAGCGCTGGGACATCGTGGTGTTCAAGTCGGTCGAGCACCGGGCGGTGCACGATACGCTGGTGAAGCGCGTCGTCGGGCTGCCCGGCGAGAAGGTGCTGATTCGCGACGGCAAGATTTTCGTCAACGGGGAGCCGCTTGAGTTGCCGCCGGACATGCCGGACGTTTTTTATACGCAAGCGCCGGCGAGCAATGGCTTCGGACTGCGTGAATCGCCGGAGTACTGCATCGTGCCCGAGGGTCACGTGTTCTTGCTGGGCGATAACAGCTCCGAAAGCCGCGACGGACGCTGGTTCGGATTTGTCCCGCATCACCATCTGCTGGGGCGCGTGACGAGCATCTGGTTTCCGTTTTCGCGGTGGCGCGATTTCACGGGATACACCGAATCCTGGTGGTGGCGGGGCGGGTGGACGCTGCTTGGCGTCTACGCGCTCCTGCGCCTGTTCGTCGGGCGGAGCGTCACGGTGTATTCCGAAGGCCTCAGCGGCGTGGTGGCCCCGGGCGAGAAGGCGCTCGTCAGATATTCGTTGGGAGTGCCGCTGCCGTTTACGGGAATCCGACTGGGCCGGGGCCGCCCACTCCGGCATGGCGACGTTGTATTGTACAAACCGCCGAACGGCAGCAATGCGCCCGAACTGCTACTCGGGTTCGTAGCGGGTTTGCCGGATGAGAAGGTCGCGATTCAGGACGGCCAGGTCGAGGTCAACGGCAAGTGGATCGAAGACGGCGTCCTTGGGCGTCCGATATTCACGCCTAATGAGTTTGCGGGCAAATATGGGATCAACCGCGGCAAGGAGTTCTCGGTAGTTCCCGCGGGGCACGTCTATCTTCTTGCGGCCAGCGACGGCGCGGCGCCGGACAGTCGATCGCTCGGGTGGATCCCGCGGGGCCGGATCATCGGTACGCTGACGCGCGTCTGGTGGCCAATTACGCGGGCGCGGCGGGTCTAGCCGACTGGGTCCCGGGGCGGCCGTCTAATCCGGGAAGATCCGTTCGAACACGCGCCCGAAATTGAAATAGAACGCCAGCGCGGTGCCGCCGAAGACGAACGCGAGCAATCCCCACCGCGCCCAGCGCGGCAACGATCTTCCGGGCGGCGTAGTTTCAGGCGAAGGCTCATGCATGATCGGGCTGGGGATCCATTTCCGGTTGAAATAGGCTACCATCTCCGTTTCGCCATCCCAATGGAGGCCGATGCGCGTCTATCTCATCCGCCACGGCGAAGCTGCCGCCGCCCAAACGGACTCGGCACGGCCGCTGACGCCCTCGGGCCGAGCGCAGGCGGCGGCGCTCGCGCAGTTCCTGCAGCGTTCGGGCGCCGTGCCAGGCGCGATCTGGCACAGCCCGAAAGTCCGCGCGCGAGAGACGGCTGAAACCCTGAAACACTATGCCAAGCTGGACTGCGGCTTGATCGAGCACCACGGCCTGCTGCCGGAAGATAATCCGGACGAAGTTACTTCCGCGATTGAAGCGGAGTCGGCAGACCTGTGTATCGTCGGCCACCTCCCGCATTTGTCATACGTCGCTGCGGCGTTGCTTGTTGGGCCGCACGCCGCACCGTTTGTCTTGTTCGATACGGCGTCCGCGGCGTGCATCGAACGCAATGGCCGCAGTCGTTGGCACTTGCTCTGGATGATCTCTCCGTCGCAGTTGAATTTCGTGACCCGGTGACAACCCCTGTTTTCGTGATGGCGCTCGGACGGGGGCTGAAGCGGTTCGATTCCGAGTACGACTGCGAGTACGCGCACGAAGGTGTGGGCGGCTGGGTCTGGGAACGATCGATCAGGCTTCGCTCGTCCAACCGGTCCGTATCTCAGACGCATCGCGTCGGATCTATGGTATAAATAGACCGATGTTTTTCGGTTTTTGGAAGGCTGCGTTTCATGGGTTTGAGCATTAACGGTTCCGGGTCATCGCTGTTCGCGCTGCAACAGATACAGCGTTCGACCGCGGGCGTCAACGCCACGCAGCGACAGCTCGCCTCGCTCCTGCGCATCAACCGCGCGGCGGACGATGCGGCCGGCCTCGCGATCGCCGAGCGGTTCAGTTCGCAAGTCCGCCAGCTCAACGCGGAAGTCGCCGGGATCCAAAACGGCATCAGCCTCACGCAGACGACGGAAGGCGCGCTCTCCGCCCAGTCGGACGTGGTCGGACGCCTGCGCGAACTCGCGACCCAGGCGGCGAATGGGACGCTCTCGGCCGAACAGCGCGCGGCGATCAACACCGAGGCGCAAGAGCTGCTCCAGGAAATCGATGCGACCGCGCAGAACACCGCCTTCAACGGCATTGCACCGCTGGATGGTTCGGCATCCGGCGTCAGCATCGACGGCTCCGGCGCGCTCAATGTCGAGTTTACGGAATCGACGGTGGCGTCGCTGGGGCTCAACGGGTTGGACCTGTCTACTCAGGCGGGCGCGAATTCGGCGCTCGGCCAGCTCGAGAGCGCGGCCACTGCCATTAACCAAAACCGCGCGTCGCTCGGCGCGCAGGAAAACGGCCTGCAACGCGCCGCGGACGAACGCGCGCTGACCGCCGTCAATTTGACCGATGCGGAGTCACGCATCCGCGACCTGGACGTCGCGCAGGCCTTCATCGATCGGACGCGCAACCAGTTTCTCCAGCAGGCCGGTATTGCGGCGCTGGCGCAATCGAACCTGTCGCGCGACCTCGTGTCGCGGTTGCTGGGCGCGTAGCGGGAGCCGCGCAAGCAGGCGGTCCCATCTGCTGCGGCGAGCGGCGCTGCGAGTGCCGGCGGTTGTCGCGCGATCGGCTGAACCCCCGCAGGCAAGATGCCTGCGCCACCACTGCACCCCGCTGGTAAGATGCCTGTGCGCCACCACTGAACCCCGCGGGCAGGATGCCTGCGCCACCACTGCACCCCGCTGGCAAGATGCCTGCGCCACTACTGAACCCCGTCGGAAAGATTTCTGCGCCGTCGCCGAGACTGCTCCCGCGATACATACGGAATCGGCCGATTTCACTTGACTGTCATCGGGCCGAATGCCAAAATTCGCTGTTGCGTAAACGCGGTAGAACCACACGAACCAACGCGAAATCGAGGGCTGTATTCATGATGAATCTCGCGGTCGGGCTCTCCGACAGCGCCAAGCGGTATCCGGCCAAGGAAGCCGTAGTAACGGGGCCGGTACGGCTGACGTACGCGCAGCTCAACGCGATGGCGAACCAGGTCGCGAATGGGCTCGTCGCGGCGGGCGTGAAGAAGGGCGACAAGGTCGCCGTCTGCTGTCCGAACCTGCCCTATTTCCCGAT
>CAYPNI010000106.1:0-13996 GCA_964411925.1 uncultured Nitrospirales bacterium | reverse complement strand
CAGCCCTCGCCGGCGCTGCCCGACGTGAAGCCCATCAACGATCAGGGGCTCGCGCATTCGAACAAGCAACACCCGATGGTGCATCCATACCAGACCAAGGTGTTCAACGCGTTGATGGGCGAGCGGGAGCCGTTTCGTTTCTTCCCGAACACCGTCGCGCTTGTCCGGTCATTTCAAGGCGAGGCCGGGCGCGCGACGGTGGGGGTGTCGTTCGGTCCGGAAGTACGCACGACGCCGGGCCGGCAATGGGAACGCAACATGCGGTTGATGCATGCGGCGTGCGACGAGTTGGGCGTGGGGTTCCTGACGTTTCGGCAACCGGCGGTGGGTGTCGGGGCCTATGAGCCATCGGCCAAGGAAGTGGAGATGCTGGAGACGTACACACGCAGCGTATCGAAGCCCGGAGGCAGCGTGACCTACGTGGACTTGCTGCGGGGGTTCTATCAAGAGACGAACGAGACCGTGAACCGGCTTCCGTATAGCGTGGACTTGGTGGACGCGTTCGTAGGGAAGACGGAGATGTACCGAGACGCGCGACACCAGACCGAGGCGGGGTGCGAAGTATTGGCGCAGGCGATCTTCGGGAAACTGCGCGACCGCGGGATGCTGAAGCGGTCCGCGTCACGCTGATGCCGTCCGGCTCGAAACGGGGTAATTTCTTGACTCCACATGGCCAGTATGGTTAACTCCGGGGCTCATGATTCGACGCTGGGCAGTAACGAGCGCCACTGAATGAAAATCCTCGGTATTTCGGCCTTTTATCACGATTCCGCCGCGGCGTTGGTGTGCGACGGGGAGATTGTCGCGGCGGCGCAGGAAGAGCGGTTCACGCGCAAGAAGCATGACCTGCGGTTTCCCGAGAACGCGGCGAAATACTGCCTGCGCGAGGCGGGGATCTCGGTCGGCGACCTCGACTACGTCGCGTTTTACGACAAACCCTTCCTGAAGTTCGAGCGGCTGCTGATGACGTACCTGGGCGTCGCGCCGAAGGGCGTGCGGTCGTTCTACGACCAGATGCCGCCGTGGCTCAAAGAAAAAATTTTCATGCGGAAGACGATCCGCAAGGCGCTGGAATTCGACGGCGAAGTGATTTTTTGCAGCCACCACCAGTCCCACGCGGCGTCCGCGTTTTTCCCGAGTCCCTTCGACCACGCGGCATTCATCACGATCGACGGCGTGGGCGAGTGGGCGACGACGACCTTCGGCACGGGCAGCGGCAACAAGGTCAAGATTCTCAAGGAGATCAACTTCCCGCATTCGCTCGGGCTGCTGTATTCCGCGTTCACGTACTTCACCGGGTTCAAGGTGAACAGCGGCGAGTATAAGTTGATGGGCCTAGCGCCGTATGGCGAGGCGAAGTACGCCGACCTTATCCGCAAGGATCTCATCGACATCAAGGACGACGGGTCCTACCGGCTCAACATGGACTACTTCGGGTACTGTTCCGGGCACCGCATGACGAATGCGAAGTTCGACGCGCTGTTCGGCGGGCCGCCGCGATCGCCGGAGTCGAAGATGACCCAGCGTGAGATGGACATTGCGAAATCCATCCAGGTCGTGACCGAGGAGGTCATGCTCAAGATGGCGATCCACGCGCACGACGTCACCGGCGAGGACGACCTGTGCCTCGCGGGGGGCGTCGCGCTCAATTGCGTGGCGAACGGGCGCGTGCTGCGCGAATCGCCGTTCAAAAACATCTGGATCCAGCCGGCGGCAGGCGACGCGGGCAACGCGCTCGGGTGCGCGCTGTTCGCGTGGCACCAGGTGCTCGGCAACGCGAGGACGGCCGATCCGCGGCGACAGAAGGCGACGTACCTCGGGCCGGAGTTCCCGGACGCGGAGATCAAGTGGTTCCTCGACGCGGAGAAGGCGGAATACGAGTACTTCGACAGCGAGGCGGCCTTGCTGGACAAGGTCGCGGGCGTGCTGGCGTCCGAAAACGTCGTGGGCTGGTTTCAGGGCCGGATGGAGTTCGGCCCGCGGGCGTTGGGCGCGCGCAGCATCCTGGGCGACCCGCGATCGCGCGAAATGCAGAGCGTGCTCAATCTCAAGATCAAGTTTCGCGAGTCGTTCCGGCCGTTCGCGCCGTCGGTGTTGCGCGAACGCGTGTCCGAGTGTTTCGACCTGAACAGCGACAGCCCGTACATGCTGCTCGTGGCGGACGTGAAGCAGGAGAAACTGCGCGCGCTCGCGGACGGCGAGAAATCGGCGCAGGGATTCGACAAGCTCAAGGTGATCCGGTCGGACATTCCGGCGATCACGCACGTGGACAATTCGGCACGGATTCAGACCGTGGACAAAGTGGACAACCCGCGTTACCACGGGCTCATTCAGAAGTTTTACGAGAAAACGGGCTGTCCGGTCGTGATCAATACGTCGTTCAACGTGCGCGGTGAACCGATCGTGTGCACGCCGCAGGAAGCGTACACGTGTTTCATGCGGACCAACATGGACTACCTCGTGTTGGGATCGTTCGTGCTCGACAAAAAGCAGCAGAAGGGCTGGGTCGAGCCCGAGAAAAACTGGATGGAGCAGTACGAGCTGGACTAGGCGCGGGTGAACCGGTGGAAGAAATTGCTTCGTTGCAAACCGGGCTCCTCGCGATGACGAGTGATCTAGAGACGATTGGATCTGGTGGATGGAAGTAGATACGAAAGATCGCGGCGAGCAGCGGAAGTTCGGCCTGGTGATGGCCGCGGCGTTCGCCGTGCTCACGCTGGTGCGCTGGGGCATCCACCGCTGGTTCCAGGGGGAGTGGGGCCCGCCTTCGTACTGGCTGCTGGGGATTGGCGCGGTGTTTGGCGTGCTCGGGCTGGTCGCGCCGCGCTCGCTTCAGGAAGTTTACTGGGCGTGGATGAAGTTCGCGCTGGGGATCAACTGGGTCGTCACGCGCGTGTTGCTCACGGTGGTGTTTTTTCTGATGATTGTGCCGATACGCGGCCTGGTCGCGGTGTTTTCCGAGGATCCGCTGAAGCGCGAACTCAAACCGGACGCGCCGACGTACTGGGAGGATCCGGAGGACCAGCCGAACGAGCCCGAACGTTACCTGAACCAATACTGACGCTCTGCGCGCGGTTTACTGGATCACGTAAATCAGCGGCCCGCCGGAGCGTTCCGCCCCGGGCTTGGGCAGGTTGTTGGCGTTCTCCCTGCCGCCGCCGCTCCTCGTGCGTGCCTTGAAGTCGAAGTCCAGCAGGTCGTCGCCCTGTGCGTCTCGCGTCGCCATGAAGAATGCCGCGAGGCCGAGGATGTGGTACTGGTACGGCAGCAAGTCGGGCGGCAAGTCACTCAGTTCCATGAACCCGTTCACGCCGTACTCCGGCAGGATGCCGGCCGTGCCGCGCGCGGCGTCCGGACCGACGCTGATGAGCACGGCGGCGTCATAGCGCGGCGGCGGGAAACGCAATTCCGCGATCCGAGCGATGGCCGCGGGCGACAGGTCGAAGGGACGCGGGTTACCAGGCGTGCCATCTGCCGCGGCTTCGTCCTCTAGAATCCGCGCGAACGTTCGGGCCTGACGCTGGTTGACGGCGATATACACATAGGGCCGGTGATCCCGGCTCACCATCTGACCGTCCTCGACGTCCGCTCGCGTCGGGTCGCCGTTGAGGGATCCGTTGTCGCCGAGGTAAATCTCGTCGTAGCCGGTGAAATCGAAGTTCTTCCCGTTGTTGATTGGCCGGCCGATGGGGGCGTATTCGAGGCGGCTGATCACGCCGTCCTGGTCGGTGTCATACCCGAGGTTCGAGAACGAGTCGTAGAGGTCGCGCGTGGTATGAATTTCGAGGGCCTCGTCCCACGGGCGCGTGAAGAATGCGTCCGCCTCGCCGTTGGGGAAATTGTAGTCCGGGCTTGAACCGCCGATTTTCTGCAGAATGACGCCCGGCTCCAGAAAGCCGTTGCCCCTGAACTCGGACGACAAGTAGCCGTGCATCGGCGGATAGGAGTCGTGGTCCGTGAAATACGCGGTCAGGATGGTGCGAATCTGCGTGAAATTGTTCTCGGCATTCGCAATTCTCGCGCGTTCGAGGATACGCGGGATCGCGGCGGCGATCAGTGCGGCGAGGATGCCGATAATCGCGATGACGACGAGCAATTCGACGAGCGTGAAGCCGCGAGATGGGCGCCGGGGACGCATGAGAAAACCTCCAGCCAAACGAACGTCTCCTGTTCAGGCAGTGTATCAGAGTGGAGGGGTTCTGGCAACGGCGGACCCTTGATTGACGTGGGTTTCGTGCGTAGTATCGGCGCTTTTCGCCGGTTTCGCTTTGGTGTGAAGAACGGCGTATCGGGTCCGGCGTACGAGGGGGGAGCGTTCCATTCGATGAGATTGCTTCGTCGTCCCGCCGACGGCGGGACTTCCCGCATTAACAGGTCGGGGATGTTGTAGTTGTTGAATCGCGCGGTTGTACAGTTCAATCAAAGAATGACTCGCAGCAGGTTGATGGCGACGGATGTCTGAATCGCAGGTAAAACTCAATCAAGCGCAGAGCGACGCCGTGACGGCGCCGGACGGCCCGGCGCTCGTGCTCGCGGGCGCGGGTTCCGGCAAGACGCGCGTGATCGTGGAGCGCATCGTTTGGCTCATCGACGAGCGGGGCATCGATCCGCGATCGATACTCGCATTGACGTTCACGAACCGCGCGGCGGACGAAATGCGCCGGCGCGCGATGGCGCGGCTGGGCACCGACCGGCTGGCGTCGTGGCTGGGCACGTTCCATTCCTTCGGGTTGTTCCTGTTGCGGCGCGAAATCGACAAGCTGGGGCGGCCCAAGGTATTCACCGTGTTCGACGACTCCGACCAGCTCGCGCTGATGAAGCGGCTGATCAAAGAGTTGGGAACCGGGTTTGAGCCGGTGACGCCGCGCGAAGCGCTGGGCTGGATCAGCCGGCTCAAACAGGATCTCGAGTCGCCGGGCGCGGAGCCGGAGGATCCGGAGGACGACGAAGAGCCGACGTACCGCGAACTGTGGGCGCGTTACCACGCGGCGCTCGAGCGGGCGTCCGCGGTGGATTTCGACGATCTGCTCGTATTGACGGCGCGCGTGCTGCAGGACCACGAGGAAGTGCGGGAACGGTATCGCCGACGCTATCGGTACGTGCTGGTGGACGAGTACCAGGACACGAACCACGCACAGTACGTCATCGCGCGCGCGCTGGCCGGGGAGACGGGCAACCTGTTCGTCGTCGGCGACGAAGACCAGAGCATCTACTCGTGGCGCGGCGCGGACGTGGGTAACATTCTGGACTTTGACAAGGACTTTCCGGGCGCGCGGACGTATCGGCTCGAACAGAATTATCGCAGCACCGCGCCGATTCTCGCGGCTGCGAATGCGGTCGTCTCGCGCAACGAGAACCGGCTCGGCAAGACGCTGTGGACGGAGCAGTCGGGTGGCGAGGCGGTGCAGTTCTACCTTGCGCCCGACGGCGACGACGAGGCGCGGTTCGTGCTCAACCACATCAAGAAACGCGACGTGCGGCTGGGCGATGTGGCGATTCTGTTCCGCACGAACGGCCAGGCGCGCGCGATCGAAGAAGCGTGTCTGCAACAGCGGCTCGCGTACACCGTCGTCGGCGGTATCCGGTTCTACGCGCGCAAGGAGATCAAGGACCTGCTGGGCTATCTGCGGCTGCTGGTGAACCCGGCGGACGACGAGGCGCTGCGGCGTGTGATCAACGTGCCGCCACGCGGCGTCGGCGACGTGACCTTCGAAAAAATCGTGCAGACGGCGCACGGCCGGCCGCTGCTGGTTGCGTTGCGGGAGATGGCGGGCATCGGCGCGTTCACTGGCAAGACGCAGGAGGCGATCACCGCGTTCGTCACGCTCGTGGCGCGGCTGACGCAAGACGCGGAGACGAGCGGGGTCGAACCGCTCGTCGTCAAGCTGCTGGAAGAAACGGGATATCGCGATTACGTCCAGCAGAGCGATGAGAAGGATTTCCGGACTCGGCTGGAGGTCCTAGACGAGTTTCTCTCGGCCTGCACGCAGTACAACGAGCGCAAGCCCGAGGGGGGACTCGCCGATTTCCTGCAGGACTTGAGCCTCATGAGCGATACGGACGGGCTCGATCCCGACGCGCCGCAACTGAAACTGCTCACGTGCCACAGCGCGAAGGGTCTTGAGTTCGATCACGTGTACTTGATAGGTTTGGAAGAGGGCCTGCTGCCGCACGCGGCGGCGCTCGACGCGGTGGAAGACATCGAAGAAGAGCGGCGGCTGTGCTACGTGGCGATGACACGCGCGCGGCGCAGCCTGGTCCTGACGGCGGCGGAGTCGCGACTGATCTACGGTGAGCGTCGCACGCAGTCGCTTTCGCGGTTCATCGACGAAATCCCGGACGGGCATTTGGTTCGCATTGGCGACCGGCCGGCGGGATCGGCGAAGCGGGCGGGCGCGGTTGAGGCCTCCGCGCAGCGCGCGGACTCGTCGCGGCTCACGGTGGGCACGCGCGTGCGCCATGCGAAGTTCGGCCGGGGCGTGGTGATGTACACGGCGGGTTCCGGCGCGAAGCTGAAAGTCAAAATCCGGTTTGAGACGGGCATTGCGCGGCAGTTCATGGTGAGCGCGGCGCCGATCGAAATACTCGAGGGCAAACAACGGTGAGCCTGGACGAGCTTCGCGCGCGAATCGACGCACTGGACGCGCAGGTGCTCGAACTGCTCAACGAGCGCGCTCGGATTGCGCAGGAAGTTGGCCGCATCAAACACTCGACGAACTCGGCGTACTACGTGCCCGAGCGCGAAAAGGCGGTCTACGAAAAACTGAGATCGCGCAACCAGGGGCCGCTCTCGGACGACGCGATTCGCGCGATTTACCGCGAGATCATCAGTTCGAGCCGCGCGCTCGAAAAACCCACGACGGTCGCGTTTCTCGGGCCGCTGCACACGTTCAGCCAGTTGGCCGCGCAGCGTATCTTCGGCGTCACGGCGGAACTGCACCCGATGCCGACCGTGAACGACATCTTCAACGAAGTGGAGCGCAAGCGCATCGATTACGGGGTTGTACCCGCTGAGAGCTCGATGGGCGGGGGCGTGAGCGATACGCTCGACCGTTTCCTGGGGTCCGAATTGAAGATCGTGAACGAGTTGTTGTTGCACGTTTCGCAGAATCTGCTCTCGCGCAGCCCGATTGACAAGATCCGGACGGTGTATTCGAAGGAGCAGGCGTTTCCACAGTGCCGCAACTGGCTACAGGCGAACCTGCCGCAGGCCGAGCGTGTGAACGTGTCCAGCACGGCCGAGGCGGCGCGCATCGCGGCAGCGGAGGACGGCGCGGCAGCGATAGGGAGCGTGCTGGCGGCCGAACCCTACGGGTTGGAGGTGGTGGCGGAGCGCATCGAGGATTCGCCGCACAATTACACTCGGTTTTTCGCCATCGGAAGGCAGCTTGTCGGGCCGTCGGGGCACGACAAGACATCGCTGCTGATATCGATCAGCAACAAGGCGGGCGCATTGCACCACCTGCTGATTCCATTTGCCGAAGGCGGCATCGATCTCAGTAAAATAGAGTCGAGGCCGTCGCGCAAGAAGGCATGGGACTACGTGTTTTTCATTGACCTGGTGGGGCACGTGGACGAGCCGCGGGTCAAGAAGGCGCTCGAGGCCATTGCGCCGTTGTGCACGGAGCTCAAGGTGCTCGGGTCGTACCCTCGTGGGGAAGTGGAGAGTTAAACGTGAACAAGAGCCAAGTCGTCACGCTGATTATCGTCGCGGCGTTCGTAGCGCTGCTCGTCGGGATTAACTCGATCGAGCCGAGCCGTGTGTCCGACCGCCAGAGGCAAGAGGCGGCGGAGGCGGCCGCGCAGATTGCCGAGGCCGAGGCCGCCGAGGGCAAGCAAGAGGCAACGTTGGAGCACGCGATTAAGTCTCAAGTGAACCTGGCGTCTGGAGGCGGAGATAGCGGGCCGTCCGCGGCCATGCCGGAGTCGATGGACCCGTACCAGGTTGAATTCACATGCTCGAACGGCACGTTCGTCGCGGAGATTCATCCCGAATGGGCCCCCATTGGCGCGGAACAGTTCCGCAAGATCATCGAGGCGGGGATTTACAACGACGCCCGTTTCTTCCGGGTCGTCCCGGGATTCGTCGTGCAATGGGGTATCCCCGGCGATCCCGAGATGGCGGCCGCGTGGGGTAACCGCACGATCAAGGGCGAGCCCGTCAAGACGTCAAACGTCCGCGGGACGATCACCTATGCGATGCTGTCCGGAAACATGGACTCGCGAACGACACAGGTCTACATTAACCTCGTGGACAATACGGAGCGCCTCGACCACCTCGGTTTCGCGCCAATAGGCAAGGTGGTGAAGGGAATGGAGGTCGTGGACGCGATCAACTCCGAATACGGCCAGGATCCGGACCAAAGCAGGATCGAGTCCCGGGGCAACGCGTATCTCAAGGAGTATTTCCCAAAACTCGACTTCATCCAGCAGGCGGTGATTCTCGGCCACGTGGCTGTGCCGGGCGACGCAGCCCCAGCGGAGGCGGCGCCCCAGGAGGCGGCTCCTGAGGCTGAGACGAGTGAGACTCCCGGCTCGAACGACGCACTCTGAGCCGCCCATCGATTTCGGTCGAAGAGCACGAATCGCTCGCTCCCGGACGGGCCTACGTCTTCACGCCGCGCCGATAGTAGCGGGCGATCCTTTCGGTGTCGATGCCGGCGTAGTACATCGCCACGACGGTTTGGTTGCGGATCATCGTGCGCCAGACGCCGAGCTCGCGCCAGCGGCGGCCGCTGGTGACGGCGGCGGATCCTGCGCAGGCGACGCGGCCCAGTTTTCTCGCGCGGATGACAAAATCGAAGTCGTCCATGATGGGCAGGTCGCGAAATCCGCCGAGCCGCCGAAAATCCGCCGTGCGAATGAAAATGCCCTGATCCCCGTATGGCAGCTGCAGGATGCGGGCCCGAAAGTTCGTCGACGCTTCGACGACTCGCATCGAATTCGCGGCGTAGTCCGTCGCGAAGCTGAACGCTCCCGCAACTACGCCCGGCCGGGCAAGCGTGCGGTGGACTTCATCAACGTAGCCACCGGGCAAGAGGGTATCGGAGTGTAGAAATAAGAGCGTCTCGCCGGACGCATGCGCCGACGCGACGTTCATCTGCCGGGCGCGGCCCCGCGGCGCCTGGATGACACGCGCGCCGAACTGCCTGGCGAGTTCGCGCGTTCCGTCCGTACTTCCAGCGTCGGCGACGATGATCTCCGCGCCCGATTCCGCCGTGGCGCTCCGCAGCGTCGCCTCGAACCCGGCTCCCGCATTAAACGTCGGGATCACGACCGAAAGACTCGCCGTCCCGGCGCCCCCGCGATTGTTGATGCGGCGCCAGATCGCGAGGTCGTCGGGCGAGTCGATGTCCGCGAGCGGCGCGGTGAGCGCATGCGAAAGCCCGAGCCGCTGACTCTCCTCCAACGTCCGGGCCAGGACGTGCTCCGTGCTCCAGGGGATGCCATCGAACAGTGCCGCGGCGCGCGGCCAGGCGTCGCGGCGCAGCCCGATGAGGTAGTAACCGCCGTCAATGGCCGGTCCGAGTACGAGATCGTTCGACCTGAGCGCGTCAAAGGCCGCCGCGTACGTCTCGGGGCCGAGGTCCGGGCAGTCCGTGCCTGCGATCACGGCGCGGGCGGCTCCTTCACGCATGGCGGTTTCAAACGCGGCCGACATGCGCCGGCCGAGATCCCCTTCGTTCTGCGCCCGAAACCGTTGTTCCGGGCCCAGCCAGGACGACATCGCGGCCTCGTCCGCGCCGGTGTACCAGACTTCGGTTTCAGCCGCGTCGAACCGTTTCGCGTGCATTAGCGCGCGTTCGGTCAATTCGCGGTGCAACTGCGCGGCGCCGTCTTCGCCAAGCGCCGGGATGAGGCGCGTCTTGGCCGCGCCGGATCGCGGATAGCGGGTGAAGAGCATCACGCGCGGCCGTGCCGACGCAACAGTAATCGCGGGCTTGTTCGGATCGCGGGCGGGCGGGGAGGTCACGTTGGGCGGCTACGGCTGTTCGTTCAGCGACCAATCGTACTCGAGGTACCGCACGCGATAGGTCGCGTTTGCGATAAAGTCCGCGTCCGCCGGATTGATGTGTTGTCGCGCGAAATGGAGCGCGGCACTGTCGTTCGCGTCATGGCCGCCGACAGGCCCCCTCGCGCCGTAGGCCGCAACGAAATCCTCCGCGAACCATTTCAGGATGGGGGAGAGGTAGACCACGTTCCGCGCGCGATCGATCTGGAATCGGTGTGGCGGGCCGAGGAATCTGGCGCATTGATCGTCCAGTTGCGCGTCGATGATTTCCGCGCGAAACGCCTCTGCGCGCAGCGGCGGGCAGCCCCGGGCGGCGCATACGATGGCGGCATGAATTCGCGGATCACCGAACTGCTTGCGCAGGATCTCGTGTTCGATGTGGTCGAGCGTCATGGATTGCCCGAGCACGACGGTTGTCAACTTCGTCCAGACGCCGTTGATCTGGCGGATGCTGCTCGCCGGGTAGAGCGCGGCGTTGAGAAGACCACCCCGGTCGATCGGATAGTGATCCAGGATTCGCTGAAGCGTAATGGCGTTGTACGCGTTGATCCAGAACGCGAGCTGCGCCGCCCGATTCCAGCCGGCGGCAGCGGCGGAGTCGAGCCGGTCCATGTCGGCGATGAACGCGTCCAGATCCGCGCGGTGCTCCTTTAGCGCGGCGTAGCGAACGAGCCCCGAATCATCGACGTATTTGTGCAGTAGCACGTCGTAATTCTCGGTCGAGATTGACATGATCGGGGAAGCCTCTGGGGAGGCGGCCGTCTGGGCAGCTGCTTGACCGTTGAACGCCAGCGCCAGCGCGACGACGGCGGCCAGCGCGAACCGGCGATAATTCAGGCGCGGGATCGACACGGGCGGCATCATGCAACACCTGGGGGAACGCACTACGACAAGCGGGTCGAGCTCAAGCAGCTCCAGTATGCGAACCGAACGCGGGCCGCTTCAAGCGGGTGCAAAAAAAGGTGTCCGGCCGACGAGATTGCTTCGTCGCACACCCCGCTCCTCGCAATGACGGAATCGGGATCGCCGCGAGAGTCAGTTAACCGGACCCAGGCTTTCCCAATACGTCAGCGTCTCGCCGTAGTCGGGCGTGTCGTAGACGATCCCCATGTTTTCGAGCAGTGTGCCTTCGGCGACCTGAAGATCGACCAGCGATTTCTCGAAGTCCACTTGCGCGCGGACTTCGCGTGCCTGCGCCGCAGTGAGGTCTTCCTGGCGGTCGAGCACGTTTTGCGCGGTCGTAACGCCGATGCGCAGGCGGCGTTCCTCGGCGGCGACATTGGCCTCCTCAAGCACGCGCGACTGCTTGGTGCTCTCGACGAGAATCCGGTTGCTGGCGAGCGACTGGATCGCGAGGCGGACGTCGAGCATGGCGTCCTGTTTGGCCTTTAGAAAGCGCTGTTGCTGCTGGCGCGTGATGAGTTTGGACTGCGTGAAGTTTCCGCGCGCGGTACGATTGCCCAGCGGGATCGACAAGACTCCGCCCACCGTGAACGAACGGCCGTCCGGCTCGCCGAGCCCTTCGAAGATCTCCTGGCCGTCGAGACGGACCGTATTGCGTCCGTAGGACCCTTTGAGATCGAATTGCGGAAGAAGCTCGTTGCGCGCGCTCTTTTCCTGAATTTCGGCGTTGCGGACCTGCAACTCCGCGGCTTTGACGTCCGGCCGGCGCTCGAGCGCGGTGCGCATGCTCGATTCGACATCCCACTCGACGTCCTTGATCTGCGGCCGCTGAGTGGGTACAAGGCTGTCCATCGAAAGCAGTTCGCCCGACTCGTCGTACAGGCCGATGAGCGTCTTGAGCAAGTCCTCCGCGGCGAACACGGCCGTCCGCGCGCTGATGAGGTCGCTCTGGCGCACGGCGACGCCCGCCTTGGCCGAGAGCACTTCGAGCGCGGCCGCGGTGCCGAGTTCGTACCGCTGTTCGTTGATACGCAGCACCCGGTTCGCATTCGCGAGCGACTGCTGCTGCACCGTGAGCGTCTCGATGGCGCCCACGAGGTCCCAGTACGCCTTGATCACCTGGCCGATGCTGTTGAGCAACTGGAACTGCACTTGCTCGGTAGCGATCTGTTGCTGGTTCTTCGCGCTTCGGACCCGGACGAGGTTCGCGTTCAGACCGAATCCGCGCAACAGCGGCTGGGTCAAGGTCAGCGTGAGGTCGGACGTGTACACCGACTCGGTGCCGATCGGGTTACCCATGGCATCGCGGACTGTGGTGAACGTGCCGCGCTCGCGGTTGACCGACCACCCCACGTCGTACTGCGTGCCGATTGGCGAGATTCCGCCGATGGTAAGCTGATAGTCCTGTTGGCGGCTCTCGATTGTGGCCGCGGTGCCGCCCGTGAATGCGAGAATCTGGGAACTCGCGGGCCGCTCCGAGTCCGAGTGCTGCGCGCTCAAATTCAGCGACGGGTCGAACTGACCGCGCGCGTTCATCAAGGCGGCGTCCGCGATGGCCGACTCGTATCCGATGATCAGAATGTCTTGATTGTTCTTCAGCGCGAGCTGGACGCATTCTTCCAGCGTGAGCTGGACGGGTTGTCCGGCGAGTTTGGCGGCGATTTCCTCGCGCAACTGGTCGAGGTCGAGCAGTTCGATTTGCAGACTTTGGAAAATGTTCTGCTCAGGGCTTTCCGGGGCGGGCTCGACCGACTCCACGGTCGCGGGCGGCTCCTGGCTCCAGGTATGCGAACTCGCGCCCAATGCTACGAGCACTATCAGCACCGCCATCCAACACCGCATTGCTACCTCCTCAGCACGCCCCGGATACCGCCGCCAATGACCCAGTTAGACACGAAAATACGGATAAAAGTTTCATTTTTCCCATTTTACGGCGTAGCTGTTATCCAAATGGGTCGGTTCGCACCAGGGTCTGTTCCCGGTCAGGCCCGAGGCTGACCACGCTCACGGACGCTCCCAGCAGCGCCTCGATTCGCCCGATGTAGTCGCGCGTGGCCCGCGGGAGTTCGTCCCAGGTCCGGCATCTGCCAATGTCTTCGGACCAGCCGGGGATTTCCTCGTAAATCGGCTTGGCGCGATCGAGTTGCGCCGTACGCGTGGGGAATCGTTCGATGCGTTTGCCATCGAGTTCGTATGCCGTGCAGATTCGAATCGGGTCGAAGCCGGTGAGGACGTCAACTTTTGTCAGCACGATGTGTGTGATTCCGCAGATGCGGATGACGCGCTTGAGCGGCACGACGTCGAGCCAGCCGCATCGCCGCGGACGGCCGGTGGTCGCTCCGAACTCGGCTCCGATCTTGCGCAGCCGCTCGCCCGTATCGTCCTTGAGCTCGGACGGCATCGGGCCTTCGCCGACGCGCGTCATGTATGCCTTCAGAATTCCGACGACGCCCTGGACGTGGCCCGGCCCGACGCCGGCGCCGGCAAACACCCCGCCGGACATCGTGGTCGAGCTGGTTACATAGGGGAACGTGCCGTGGTCGAGGTCGAGCAGCGCGCCTTGGGCACCCTCGTAAATCACGCGTTTGCCCGCGGCGAGCGCGGCGTGGAGTAAGTCTATCGTGTCCGTGGCGTAGGGCCGGAGCTGGTCCGCGAAGTCGAGGTACTGATCGCGGACGGTCGCGAAATCGATCGGTTGTTCGTTGTACACCTTTGTGAGCAAGGCGTTCTGAAATTCAAGCGTAAACTTGAGTTTTTCCTCGAACGTCTCGCGTTCGAGCAGGTCACCGAACCGGATACCGCTGCGCGCGGCCTTGTCGGCATAGACCGGTCCGATGCCTCTTCCTGTCGTGTCGATACGGTTTTTGCCGCGGTGACGGTCTTGGGCGCCGTCGAGCACGCGATGATAGGGCATGATGACGTGGGCGGCGTCCGAAATGTGAAGCCGGCCGTTGACCTTGCAGCCGGCGTTCCTGAGGCGGCCGAGTTCCTGCAGCAGCACGGCAGGGTCGATGACGGTGCCGTTTCCGATGACGCAGGTGGTGGTTGGGTGCAGGATGCCGCAGGGGATGAGGTGCAGGA
>CAYPNI010000105.1:2869-14011 GCA_964411925.1 uncultured Nitrospirales bacterium | reverse complement strand
CACCGATGGATGGGATGGACACTGATAAGGTCAAGGGCGAAGTGCGGGGAAGGGCAGGGTCAAGGGCGGGTTAGCCACCGATGGATGGGATGAATGCTGATAGGGTCAAGGGCGAAGTGCAGGGAAGGGCGAGGTCAAGGGCAGGGACACGGACAAGGGCAAGGCAAGGGCAAGGGCAAGGGCGGGAACGGGGAATGGGGACAAGAATAAGGACAAGGACGGGGATCAGGATGGGCGTAGACATCGTGTTGGGAGATTTTCGGGAGGGCGTGTGAGGGCGGTTGTTTGTGAGCGGTATGGCGGGCCGGAGGTGTATCAGGTTCGGGAGGTCGCGAGGCCGACGCCGAAGGTGAATGACGTTCTGGTCCGAGTGGTTGCGACTACGGTGACGGCTTCGGGCGGGTTCATGCGGCGGGGCGAGCCGTGGTTTGCGCGGTTGTTTGTCGGGCTGAGCAAACCCAAGCACGCGATTCAGGGGACGGACCTCGCGGGGGTGGTGGAGGCGGTGGGTGGCGGGGTGACGCGGTTCAAGCCGGGGGACGAGGTGTTCGCGGCGACGGACACGGACTTCGGCGCGTATGCGGAGTACGTGTGCGTGCCCGAGGACGGGTGCATCGCGACGAAGCCGCGCAACATGACGTTCGACGAGGCGGCGTCGGTGTGCGAAGGCGGCAAGACGGCGCTGCCGTTTCTGCGCGACATCGCGAAGGTGCGGCCCGGGCAGCGCGTGCTGGTGAACGGCGCGTCGGGCGCGATCGGGACGTTTGCCGTGCAACTGGGGAAGCATATCGGCGCGGAGGTGGTGGGCGTTTGCAGCGGAAAGAACGTGGAGCTTGTGCGATCGCTGGGCGCGGACGAGGTCATCGATTACACGAAGGACGACTTCACGCGGGGTGACGCGCAGTACGACGTCATATTCGACACGGTGGGCACGAGTTCGTTTTCGCGCTGCAAGAGATCGCTGAAGCAGGGCGGCGCGTATCTTTCGCCCGTGCTCTCGATGGGATTGCTGGTGTCCGTGCTTACAAGTTCGGTCGCCGGTGACAAGAAAGCGAAATTCTCGGCGACGGGACTGCGGTCCGTGCCGGAGAAAACCAAGGATCTGGTGTTCCTGAAAGAGTTGATCGAGGCGGGCAAACTGAAATCCGTGATCGACCGCCGGTATCCGCTCGAGCAGATCGTTGAGGCGGCGCGGTACGTCGATGGCGGGCACAAGCGGGGGAACGTCGTGTTGGTGGTGAGTTCTTAATTCACGACGAACGCGAGATGCCGGCGACTGCGGGTCGATGTCGCTGCCGTTCCGAAGCGATTTGCCGGTGGACGTGCGAGTTTGTCGTGTTTGTTCGCGGCCGGGGTTGCTATATATTAAGCGTCGTTCCGCGGGGTCGTGCGGGGTCGGTTGGGGAAATTCATGGCGCGGGTTGAGCTTCGGAACGTTTTCAAGACGTACGACGGCGGCGTGCCGGCCGTCAAGGACGTCTCGATCGAGGTCGAGGACGGCGAATTTGTCGTGCTGGTCGGGCCGTCCGGCTGCGGGAAATCGACCACGCTGCGGATGATCGCGGGGCTCGAGGACGCGGACTCGGGCGACATCAGCATTGGCGGGCAGATCGTCAACGACGTCGCGCCGAAGGACCGCGATATCGCGATGGTCTTCCAGAATTACGCGCTGTACCCGCACATGACCGTGTATAAGAACATGGCGTTCGGGTTGAAGCTGCGGAAGTACAAGCGCAAGGAAATCAAAGAACGCGTCGCGAACGCCGCGAAGATTCTCGGCATCGAGGACCTGCTGGACCGCAAACCCAAGGCGCTATCCGGCGGGCAGCGGCAGCGGGTCGCGGTGGGGCGCGCGATCGTGCGCGACCCGCAAGTGTTCCTGTTCGACGAGCCGCTGTCGAACCTGGACGCGATGCTGCGCGTGCAGATGCGCGGGGAAATCGAGAAACTGCACACGCGGCTCGGGACGACGATGATTTACGTCACACACGACCAGGTCGAGGCGATGACGATGGGCGACCGGATCGTGGTGATGCTGAACGGCGAAGTGCAGCAGATCGCGACGCCGTCCGAGTTGTATCGCCGTCCGAAGAACAAGTTTGTCGCCGGGTTCATTGGGACGCCGCCGATGAATTTTTTGAACGGGCGCATCGAGGACCGGGGCGGAACGCTGTTTTTCGCGGCGGGCGACGGGAGCGTGAAACTGGAACTCGATGTCGCGCGATCAGCGGGGATTGGGCGCTATTCGGGGACGGCGGTGACGCTCGGGATTCGGCCGGAGTCCATCCTGCCCAACGCATCGCGCACCCCCACCCCGGGCCGCAGCGTCGAAGCGACCGTGACGCTGGTCGAGCCACTGGGCGCGGAGACGCTGGTGCACCTGGATATCGCCGGCGCGGCGCTGATCAGCCGGATGCCGGGGGACATTCAGCCCAAGGTGAATTCGCGCGGGCTGGTTGACATCGACATGAGCCGCGCGCACTTTTTCGACGCCGTGACGGAAGCGTCCATCACCTGACGGGTCACCGGACGGCATCCAGATGTCGAATACTCCAAAGACGCGATATGCGAAGAGCGGAGAAATCAACGTCGCGTACCAGGTGTTGGGCGACGGGCCGATCGACGTGCTATTCGTCCCGGGCTTCGTGTCGCATCTGGATCTCGCGTGGGAAGACCCTTTGTATGCGGAGTGGATGGCGCGACTCAGCGGATTCTGCCGGCTCATTCTCCTCGACAAGCGCGGTACTGGGTTGTCGGATCGCGATGTCGGGGACTCGACGCTCGAGGAGCGCATGGACGATCTGCGCGCGGTACTCGATGCGGCCGGGTCGCGGCAGTGCGCCGTGTTCGGCCTATCGGAGGGCGGCGCGCTCTCGATGCTGTTCGCCGCCAGTTATCCGGACCGGGTCACGCGGCTGGTTCTGTTCGGAGCATTCCTCTCCGGGGTTGAGTCGCCGAATTTTCCTGCGGGCGGCGAGCAGCGCCGCGTCCTGGACGGAGTGTTGAACGGGATCCAGAATTCCTGGGGTGACGGGGTGATGACGCGATACATCGCGCCGTCGCTTCCCGTATCGCCTGCGGTTTTGGACTATTCCGGACGCTACGAGCGCGCCGCGGCGAGTCCACAGGCGGCCATCCGCCAATTGCGCTGGTGTCAGGATCTGGATGCGCGGCCGATTGCCGCGAGTTTACGGCTGCCCACGCTGATCCTGCACAGAACGGACGACAAGTTGGTGCCCGTGGGCTCGAGTCGCTGGCTTGCGGAGCACATCGAGGACGCGCGTTACATCGAGTTGCCGGGAGACTTTCACGCGCCGTGGATCGATCGCGACTTGACCGTATTGGCTGCCGTCCTGGAGTTCGTCACCGGCGAGCGCGGCCATGCCGACGCCGATCGCGTCTTGGCGACGGTGTTGTTCACGGACATTGTCGGATCGACCGAGCGCGCGGTGGCAGTTGGCGATCACGCGTGGCGTCATCTGCTGTCCCGTCACCATACGGCTGTGCGCAAAGAGCTATCGAGATTTCGCGGCAAGGAAATCGACACCGCGGGGGACGGCTTTCTGGCGGCCTTCGACGGACCGGCGCGCGCCGTGCGCTGCGCACAGGCCATTCGCGATGCGGTCAAGCCTCTCGGCATCGAGATTCGCGCGGGAGTGCACACCGGCGAATGCGAACGCGTCGGCGAGAAGCTGGCGGGAATCGCGGTGCACACCGGGGCGCGCGTGTTGTCGTGCGCCGGCCCGAGCGAGGTCTGGGTGTCTGGCACCGTCCGCGATTTGGTCGCAGGCTCAGGGCTCAATTTCGAGGACCGGGGCACGCGGTCGCTCAAGGGCATTCCTGGCGAGTGGCGGTTATTCGCCGTGGCGTAATCGCCGCGGGCGCCGATTCGCCGCGCGGGCTTCCTCGCATCACCCACGCGCACGCGATCTCTTGACGCGATGGGTGGGCCGCGGGTACGGCCCGCGTCGCAGTCAGGTTGTCGGGGTAGGTCCTAGTGTGACTCGGGCGCTTCGTTCGCGGGTTCGCCGTGGGTGGAGGTCGCTGCGGCAGGAGATTCCGCGGCCCCGCCCTCGGCGATCGGATCAGGGGCCCAGCCGAGCGTGAGCATGAGCACGGCGAACCCGACGACGTAGGCGAGCGCGATGGACCAGCCGTGGCGAATCCACGCGCCGACGGACTTGGCGTGCGGGAACGCGTTTGTGAGCGCCACGCCGGCCGACGAGCCGAACCAAATCATCGAGCCGCCGAAACCGACGGCATAGGCGAGCATGCCCCAGTCGTAGCCGTCCTGTTTGATGGCGAGGGCGGTGAGGGGGATGTTGTCGAAGACCGCCGAAATCGCGCCGAGCATAAAGGCGGTGAGCGCAGACGCGTCGGGCAGTTCCTCGACGGGCATCATGGACGCGCACGAGACGAGCGAGAGCAGGAAGATGGTGCCCTTGATCGAGTGCGGGATCTCTTGCCACGGCGTCCTGGTGACGAGCGCTCCGAGCAGAATCGCGGCCCAGACGCCGGCGGCGGGAAATCCCCACAGGAAGTTCGCGGCGATCGCGCCTGCGAGGATTGCCGCGACGACGCCCAATTTGACCCAATCGATCGTGTGATTCCCGATTTCGTCCTTCTGGATGGGCTGATACCGCTGTTGCTTGATCGAACAGACCACGCCGAACACGAGCAACGCGGGTACGGCGGCAACAAATGCGTGCAGGACATCAATCGGCGGCACCCCGGCAATCCACATCATGGTCGTCGTCGTATCGCCGACCACGCTGCCCGAACCGCCGGCGTTGCTCGCCGCGACGATCGCGGCGAGATAGCCGATATCGACTTTTCCCTTGTACACGACGAGCGCGACCGTGCCGCCGATCATGGCGGCGGCGATGTTGTCGAGGAACGTGGACAACACGAAGACGAGGATCAGGAGCACGAAGCCGCCCAGCCAACTGTCCGGCAGGAAGCGGGGAAGAATGTCGGGAACCTTGGATTCCTCGAAATGCTTGGCGAGGATCGCGAACCCGAGGAGCAAGCCGAGGAGATTGAGCAGAATCGTGGATTCGTGCTGGAAGTGGTGCACAACGTTGAAGTCCTCGACGAACAACAGCTTGAGCGACGTAATCGATGCGAGCCCGGCCAGCGCGACATACATCGTGTGTTCGTGGAAGAGCGCGACACCGAGCAGTGTGACGGCGAAGAGATAAAACTCGGCACGGAGCGCGGGGACCTCCGGCACGCCCTGCGCCGTACCAGAGAGCAACACGGTGATGAACACGACGAAAATGAAGAAGACACCGAGCGCCGCGAGGATGCTCTTGCTGATGTACATACACCGCGTCCTTTCAAGGGAAAGTGAAGAGAGTGGAAGTGCCCAGAGCGCTTTCGCCGCGGGCGCGGGTTCGCGCTCACCGGCCGGAAGTTCGCGAGGCTCCGAAGGAGGCCGCTACGCCCCAGCCGAATGAACTGAGCGCCATGATCGTATCACCGCGCCGGAAGAAAGAATCAATTCTGGATGGTTCGGGCCGGGTTTTCGGCCAATTTTGAATGGATCAGGACGGGAGCGGTTCGCCAAATCCATTTCGCGATCCGGCACAAAAGCCAAAACGCTGTACTGCGTCAATAGTCGGCGGGCGGGGCGGAATGACCGGGGGCGTGGATTTCCGTGGTCGCGTTGGGCGGTGCATTCTGCGCGCCATGATAATGCGGGTCCCATCCGATCGTAAGGAGCAGGACCGCGAAACCCAGAACGTAGCCGATGGCGATGGGCCAGCCATGGCGAATCCACGCGCCTACGGACTTGGCGTGCGGGAAGGTGTTGGTGAGTGCGACGCCCGCAGACGATCCGAACCACATCATGGATCCGCCGAAGCCGACCGTGTAGGCGAGCATGCCCCAGTCGTAGCCGTCCTGCTTGATGGCGAGGGCCGTGAGCGGGATGTTGTCGAAGACGGCCGAGATGGCGCCGAGCAAAAACGCGGTAACCCACGAGGCATCGGGCAATTCTTCGACGGGCATCATCGAGGCGCAGGTCACCAGGGCGAGCAGGAAGACGGTGCCCTTGAGCGAGTGCGGAATTTCCTCCCAGGGCGTCTTGACGACGAACGCGCCGACCAGGATGGCGATCCACACGCCGAGCGCCGGGAATCCGTACAAGAAATTCGTTGTAATGGCTCCGGCGAGAATCGCGCCGACGATGGCGATTCGGCTCCATTCGACCGTGTGATGTCCGATCTCGTCTTTCTGTATGGGCTGGTATCGCTGCTGATTGATCGAGCAGACGATGCCGAAGACGAGGAATGCCGGGACCGCGGCGACGTACGCGTGGAGGACTTCCACCGGCGCGACGCCCCCGATCCACATCATCGTGGTCGTCGTGTCGCCGACGACGCTGCCGGAACCGCCCGCGTTGCTCGCGGCGACGATAGCCGCCAGATAGCCGATATCCACTCGTCCCTTGAACACCACGAGCGCGACCGTGCCGCCGATCATGGCGGCGGCGATGTTGTCGAGGAACGCCGAGAGGACAAAAACGAGGACAAGCAGGACGAATCCGCCCGTCCAGTTGTTGGGCAGGAATCGGGGGAGAATGTCCGGGACGTTCGATTTTTCGAAGTGCTTGGCCAGGATGGCGAAGCCGAGCAGCAGACCCAGCAGATTGAGCAGGATGGTGGATTCGTGCTGAAAGTGATGCACGAGATCAAAGTCTTGTACGAACAGCAGCTTCAGCGTAACGATGGCGCCGAGGCCGGTCAGCGCGACGTACATGGTGTGTTCGTGGAACAGGGCGACGCCGAGCAGCGTGATCGCGAAGAGGTAAAACTCGGCGCGTAGTGCGGGCACCTCGGGCACGCCTTCGGAAGTGCCGGCAAGCAGCACGGTGACGAAGACGACAAAGACGAAAAAGATGCCGAGACTCGCAAGAATGCGCTTGCTGACGTACATTTAACTGGTTTCCTGGCCGGGGCGAAGACCGTTCGCCGCGGTGCTGAACAGTGATTACGACTGCCCGGAAGGGGCGGGGAGCGGCGGCCGCGAGCCCGGTGTCCCCACTGCGTCGGACCGACCCAAACGCTCTGAAGAACTACGCAGGCATTCTACACATCGCGGCCTGCACGATGCAATCCCGGGCATGGCGGCCCGGGCCCGCCGAATCGGTTCCGAACGCTCGCGCGTCAGTGTGCCGGATCGGACAGTTTGGACTGCTCAAAGTTTTGTTCGATCGCCGGCGCGTGGTGCGTGTCAGGAGACGATCCGTGGTCGTACGGGTGCCAACCCATGGACAGCAAGAGGACGGCGAATCCGACCACGTAGGCGACCGGAATAGTCCAGCCGTGCTTGATCCAGGCGCCGACGGACCGCGCCTGCGGATAAATATTCGAGATGGCGACGCCGGCAGACGAGCCGAACCATACCATCGAGCCGCCGAAGCCGACGGCGAACGCGAGCAGGCCCCAGTCGTAGTTGCCCTGATCGAGCGCGAGCTTGGTGAGCGGGATGAAGACGAAGACGGACGAGATGAAGCCGAGCGCGAACGCGCTCTGCCAGGACGCTTCGGGAAGCTTGTCCACGGGCATCATCGAGGCGCACATGACGAGCGCGAGCAGGAACACGCTGCCCTTGAGCGCGCCGGGAACCTCGCCCCAATTCGGCTTGGCGAAGAACGCGCCGATGAGAATGGCGGCCCAGACGCCGACGGCCGGAAAGTCGAGCCAGACGTTGGTCACGATCGCGCCGACGAGGACAAGCCCGACGACGGCAATCCGGTTCCACTCGATGTCGTGATGGCCGACCTCGTCCTTCTGAATGGGTTGGAACTTGTGCTGCTTGAGCGAACACGCGACGCCAAAGATGATGAACGCGGGGATCGAGGCGACGAACGCGTGGAGCACTTTGATCGGCGAGACGCCGTCGATCCACATCATGGTGGTCGTGGTGTCGCCCAATACGCTACCGGCGCCGCCCGCGTTGCTGGCGGCGACGATGGCGGCCAGATACCCGATGTCCACACGGCCCTTGAACACCGTGAGCGCGATCGTTCCGCCGATGATGGCGGCGGCGATGTTGTCGAGGAAAATCGACATCGCGAAAACCAGGGAGAGCAGCGCGAAGCCGCCCATCCACCCGTTGGGAAGGTAGCGGGGGAGGATTTCCGGAATCTTGGACTCTTCGAAATGCTTGGCGAGAATCGCGAAGCCGACCAGCAGGCCGAGAAGGTTGATGAGCGTGCGCGATTCGTGCTGTACGTGTTCCAGGAGCGCGAAATCCGGCACGAAGGCGAGCTTGAGCGCCACGACCGAGAACATGCCCGCGAGCGCGACGTAAAGCGTGTGATGGTGAAAGATGGCGACGCAGATGAGCGTCGTGGCGAAGAGGATGAACTCGGCGCGAACCGCCGGGATTTCCGGTTCGCCGGCGGCGCCGCCGCCGAGGTAAACGGCGATGAAGACGCAGAAGACGGCGAAGAGCGCCAGGATGGCGATGATGCTTTTGCTGATGTGCACGGTGCGTTTCCCCCGAGACGCGTTTGACCCGGCCCCCCGGCCGGACCACTGTCAATAATCATCCTCAACAGAAAGGTACCGTACTGTTGAGAAATCCGTCCAATAAGTACGGGAAACAGTACTTTTCGCACCCTGATCCCGCGGGACTGGCGCGGCCGCGGTGGTTGGCGCTGGCATTCGGGCACGGGGCCGTCCCCGGGGACGAATCGCGTCACTTGGGCCGTGAATCGTCGCCGAACCGGGAAATCGGTCGATCTCATAACCCATTGAGAACAGCACGCTTAGGAGTTGGGCGCGGCTTGGCACGGGCGATGCGTCGTTGATGTCGGTTGCGCGAGGCGAACTGGCGGCGTGGTCCCCAGCCACACGCGGGAAACCCTCAGTTCCTTTCGGTTTGTCAGACGCGACCGACAGCTGGTCCCCCCAGCCCTTAAGGATCACACAGCCCTTGGGGATGGAGTACGGAGGCCCGCGCGGCGTCGCCCGACGTTGCCGGGCCTCCTCCTCTTTTTTGGGCGATCCGGCGCTCTGATATTCTCGGCGTGGGGTGTGCGGGGGATCGCGTTGACCACGACGGCTTCAGAGTTGGTATCCGGCCGGCGCGTGCTCGTGCTGGGCGGCCTGGGGTTCATCGGCAGCAACCTCGCGATACGTTGCGCGCAACTCGGCGCGGACGTGACCGTGCTCGATTCTCTGCTCCATCATGGCGGCGGAAACCCCGCGAACCTGGACGGATTCGAGAACCGGATCCGGCGAATCGTCAACGACATTCGCGATTACAACCTGCTCGAGCCCGTTGTCGTCGAGCAGGACGTCATCTTTAATTGCGCGGGGCATACGTCGCACGCGTACTCGATGCGCGATCCCTTTCTGGACATCGAGATCAACTGCAAGGGGCCGATGAACATTCTGGAGTCGGCGCGGCGCGCGGGGTCGCGGGCGCGGATTGTGTACGTCGGGACAAGTACGCAGTGCGGGCCGATGCTCCGCGACCCGATCGACGAGGGGCACCCCGAGTTTCCGCTGGACATTTATTCGGCGAACAAGACCGCGGCGGAAAAGTATCACCTGATCTATCACCGCGCGCACGGATTGCGGACGACGGTGGTGCGGCTCGCTAATATCTATGGGCCGCGCGCGAACATCAAGAGCAGCCACGCCGGCGTGCTGAATTATTTCGTCGGACTGGCGCTGAAGGGCAGGAATCTGACGATTTACGGAGACGGCCGCCAGCGGCGCAACGTGTTGTATATCGACGACTGCATCGATGCGATACTGGCCGCGGCGGCGTCGGACGCCACGCTCGGGGAGGCGGTCTTCGCGGCGGGGGACGAGGAATACTCGGTCGCGGAGTTTGCCGCGCGGCTGGTGGAGATACTCGGGCGCGGGACGGTGGAGCATGTGCCATGGCCGGAGGATTGGGTGTCGATGGACGTGGGGGACGTGTCGATCTCGAATGCGCGGCTGAAAGGCCTGGTGGACTGGCGCCCGCAGACGCCGTTGGAAGACGGCATCCGCAGGACGTGGGAGTTTTACTTGTCGCGGTTGGAGAAGTATTTGAAGTGAGCGGGTAGCTGCGACGCAGAGAGATTGCTTCGTCGCAGACCGCGCTCCTCGCAATGACGAGGTGGAGAATTCGTGCGGATTCAGATTGTGGGCGCGGGAAGTTGGGGCCTCGCGCTGAGCCGGTTGCTCGCGCTGAACGGTCACGGCGTCAGTGTCTGGTGCCGCGAACAGGACGGGCCCGAGCAGCTACGGAAGGAGCGCACGAGCCCGGTGTATCTGCCGGGCGTGCGGCTGCCCGAGTCGATCGAAATCGTGCGTGAGATCGATCGCGCCGCGGAAATCGCCGTACTTGCCGTGCCGTCGCACGTGATGCGTGCCGCCATGGCGGCGCACCGGTTTTCGGATTCGACGATTCTCGTCAGCGTGGCCAAGGGAATCGAAAACGACACGCTGATGCGCATGTCCGAGGTGATGTCCGAAGCGGCGCCGAAGTCGCCGGTCGTGGTGCTGTCGGGGCCGAGCCACGCCGAGGAAGTCGGGCGGGACCTGCCGTGCAGCGTGTGCGTTGCGTCCGGGAACGAAGCGGCGGCCGAGCGGGTTCAGAGCGCGTTCATGGGCCCGACGTTCCGCGTGTACACGACGCCGGATGTCGTCGGCGTGGAGCTGGGCGGCGCGCTCAAGAACGTGATCGCGATCGCGGCGGGCGTGTGCGACGGACTCGCGCTGGGCGACAATGCGCGTGCCGCATTGATCACGCGCGGGCTCGCGGAGATGGCGAGACTCGGCACGGCGATGGGCGCGGACGCGCTGACGTTTGCCGGGCTGAGCGGCATGGGCGACCTCATCGCGACGTGCACGAGCGCGCATTCGCGCAACCACAGCGTCGGCGAGCGTATTGCGCAGGGGATGACGCCGGAGCAGGCGGTGGCCGCGTCGCCGATGGTGGCCGAGGGTGTGCGCACGGCGAAGTCGGTGCACGCGTTGTCTGCCAGGAATGGCGTGGAGATGCCGATCTGCGAGCAGGTGTACCGCGTGTTGTTCGAGGGCGTGGATCCGAAGCGGGCGATCGCGGAGTTGATGGGCCGCGAGGCCAAGCCGGAACAGGGGTAGGAATCTCGATGGCGATGAGGATGACGAT
>CAYPNI010000105.1:0-2769 GCA_964411925.1 uncultured Nitrospirales bacterium | reverse complement strand
TTGCGGATAAAGACGTACTGGGACGGCGAGGTGGGGCGGTGCACGTTTCAGCCGGAACCGCACATGATGGCGGGGCCGCCGCAGTATGTGAACGGCGGGATCGTGGCGACGCTGGTCGATTGCCATTGCATCAGTACGGCGATTGCGTACCTGTATCACGCGGAAAATCGCGCGCCCGGGAGCGAGCCGGGGATTTGGTGCGTGACAGGGTCGCTGCAAGTGGAATACAAACGGCCCACGCCCATCGATCAGCCGGCGGAACTCACCGCGCGCGTCACGAAGACGGACGGCAAGCGGCTGACGGTCGAGTGCACGCTCGAATCAGAGGGCAAGGTGCGCGCCGAGGGCAAAGTCATCGCGGTGCGGGTTGAGCAGGCGTGGACGGGCGCAGGACGTTAAGATACGCTTCGCGAGAACGTGCGAACCGTTACTGCGACTTCGCGCCGACCGTGTATTCCTTGGGGCGGCCGCTGCCGTGCGAACTGAGCTGACCTGGCGCGGGCCGCTTGCTCTTGTAGGGCTTCTGCTTGAACTTGACCGGCCGGATGAAAATCACGACGTAGAGCAGCAACACACCGATGCAGCATTCGAACCAGAACAGCCACTCCGGCGAGTAGAGTTCTCGCTGCCAGAAGTTCATTGCGATCGGAGTCGAGAAGGGGACAAAGTCGGCGGAGACTTCGCCGGAGTAACTCTTGAATGCGGTTTCCGCCCGGAACCAGGAGAATGCGCGGGTCAGGCCGCCGATGAGCACGTGGGCGCAGGCGCAATAGAGCAGATACTCGACCGTGTGCAGAAAGAACGGCACTGTGTACTTGCGGAAGACGACAAGTAGCGGGATGCCAACCAGGGCGCCCAGGAAATAGGCCACGCCGTTTTCCTGCAGGTGCGCTATGAGTGGTTCGACGTTCATGTCCCTTCTCCAGAAAGGGTTCCTCAAACGGAGTGTACCACCGAGATCGCGGAAAGAGGCAAATGGTTTACGATGTCGCATTTTTAGCACTTTCGAGCTCGGAACTCCCTGATTTACGATGAATTCGCTCACTTCCTTCTGCTATAGTCCCGGCATCGTCTTGGCCGCGGACTGCTGCGCGGCCCTTTTTTTGAACCCATGACCCGCAGGCCGGGGTGTAAGTGACATGACCGAAAAGATTTACGTGTCTCCCGAGGGCTTGCAGAAATTGAAGGCGGACCTCGTTGTGATGAACGAGGATCGTGTCCGGATTGCCGCGACGATTGAACATGCGCGCGGTCTGGGGGACCTGAAGGAGAACGCGGAGTACCACGCGGCCAAAGAGGCGCAGGCCCACCTCCACGCGCGGATTCGCGACCTGGAGGACAAGATCACCCGGTCCGTCATCATCGACCACAGCGAATTGGACCACACCAAGGCGCTGGTGGGGGCGACGGTAAAGGTGCTCAACCGCAAGACGAAGAAAGAAATGACGTATATGCTGGTAAGTGCCGTCGAGGCGGACATGGCCACCGGCAAGATTAGTACGAAATCGCCGGTGGGTCAGGCGCTGCTGGGTCACGAGGTGGGCGAGGTGGTCGTGGCCAAGGTGCCGGCCGGGGCGATCGAGTTGGAGATATTGGCAATTTCCCGCTAGAACGGTGGCTGAGTGTTGCGGCGCGGTGAGCGGCGCGACGGCGGGTTGAGCGGGTTGGCGCGGCGTCCTTTCATTACAGTTTCCGCCCGGGGCGGACTCCGTGTGATCGGGCGCGGCTGAAACAGGGGCGCAATGCCTAAACGTACCGACATCAAACGCATCATGCTGATCGGGTCCGGCCCGATCGTGATTGGTCAGGCCTGCGAATTCGACTATTCCGGGACGCAGGCGTGCAAGGCGCTTCGAGAGGAGGGGTACGAAGTCGTCCTGGTGAACAGCAACCCGGCGACGATCATGACCGACCCGGAGACTGCGGACCGGACGTACATCGAGCCGCTGACGGTCGAAGTGCTGACGCAGATTCTCGAACGTGAACGGCCCGACGCGCTGCTGCCGACGGTGGGCGGGCAGACGGGGCTGAATCTCGCGGTCGCGCTGGCGAAGCAGGGCGTGCTCGCGCGCCTCGGCGTTGAACTCATCGGCGCGCGGCTGCCGGCAATCGAAAAGGCGGAGGATCGCGGCCAGTTCCGCGAGGCGATGCAGCGGATCGGGCTGGACGTCCCCCAGAGCTACATCGCGCGCGTGGACGACGATGCGGAGTACGAGGCGCTGGCCGAGCGCGGGCGCGTGCCCACCGAAGCCATGCAATTCGGCGAGACGCTGGGATACCACGCGGTGATCCGGCCGGCATACACGCTGGGCGGCACGGGCGCGGGGCTCGCGTTCAACAAGGTCGAGTTCGAATCCGCCGTGCGCAATGGGCTGATGGCGAGCCCAGTTCGCGAGGTGCTGGTCGAGGAATCGATCGTCGGGTGGAAGGAATACGAGCTCGAGGTGATGCGCGACAAGAACGACAACGTGGTCATCGTGTGCAGCATCGAGAATTTCGACCCGATGGGCGTGCACACCGGCGACAGCATCACGGTGGCGCCCGCGCAGACGCTCACGGACAAGGAATACCAGATCATGCGCGACGCCGCCATCGCGATCATCCGCGAGATTGGCGTCGATACCGGCGGGTCGAACATCCAGTTCGCCGTGCATCCGCAGACCGGGCGCATGATTGTGATCGAGTTGAATCCGCGCGTGTCGCGCAGTTCGGCGCTGGCGTCCTAGGCGACGGGGTTCCCCATCGCGAAGATCGCGGCGAAACTCGCCG
>CAYPNI010000104.1:0-14334 GCA_964411925.1 uncultured Nitrospirales bacterium | reverse complement strand
CCCGAGCGCGCGAGGCAGCCCGGCGCGCGAGTTGCCAGAACAACCTCAAGCAAATGGGACTCTCATTCAAGATGTACGCGAACGAGAATTCCAGCGAAAGATTTCCGCCCGCATCGCCCTACTCCAGCATGCGCCCCGATCAACGGTCTTCGCCGCTCTGGGCGTCTCCTCACGCCGCGGTGGTGTACCCGGAATATTTGCCCGACACGAACGTCGCGCGGTGTCCATCCGACAACGGCGGCGATCCCGGTTGGGGGTACGAGGGACTCGGGCCGGGCATTCGCCTGCCAACGGGCGTTTCCTTCGAAGCGTTGAAGCAGGAGGCGCTGAACGAGAACGACGTCGTCAAGTTTGACTACGTGCTCTGCGCGGAACTCGCGCGTTCGTATCACTACACGGGCTACCTCGCGACGAACCCGCCCGAGTACTACGGCATCTGGGGCACGACATCGATCAATCCGATCCTCGACGAGTTCTCGCTCACGTTCAACGATCTGCCGGACCCGATCGAAGTCCGTTACAAGAGCTTCGACGCCGATCTTTCCATGACGAACTTCAGCGTCGCCCCCTGGCCGCCCTGGGCGCCCGCGCCGTACGATCCGGACGACCCGCCCGCGCCCGGCGATGACTACGCCACCGGACTCAGTGGCGGCAACACGGTGTACCGCCTGCGCGAAGGCATCGAGCGTTTCCTGATTACCGACATCAACAACCCCGGCGCGTCCGCCGAGGCGCAGTCATCGATCTCCGTGTCCTGGGACACCTTTGGCGGCACCGGCAATGCGGACGCGGTCGGCAACCCCATCGGCGTGTTCAACCACGTCCCCGGCGGCTGCAACGTGATGTATCTGGACGGCCACGTGCAGTTCATCCGGTATCCAGGCGAATTCCCCGTAACGAACGACGACCAGATCGTGAAGGAGAATAGCCACCACGGCCTCGGCTGATGGTGGCGTGGGCGTCGTGCCCAGGCGTGATGACAGCGCGAATCGTTCTGTAGGGGCGGCCCGCCGTGGCCGCCCCTTGTGCTCGGGCTGGAAGCCCGAGCCACCGTTAGTCCTCGTACTCTTCGTTCTCGCCTGTTTGATGGGTTCGATCGCCGCCGCGTCCCCCGTAATCGACCGAACCTGGGCCCAGTTTCGCCGCGAGATCGTTGTCGAGACCTTCGGCCTGTTCTGGATCGCCGCCGAAATCGCGATCCTGTTTTGCATGGGCGTCGCCGCGCGCGTATTCGGGGAGCGCCCCACGCCACAACACCTCGTGCTCACGCCCGCCGAGCGCCGCCAGTTCTGGCTGTGGTGCGCGCTGCTCGCCACGCTCGCGCTGCTCGTCTTCGGCCGCCACGCGTACCTTGCCCCGCTGCCGATCGCACTCGAACGCATCGCGAACGCCGGCGACAACGTCGTGTCGCTCTCCCGCGCGGCCTTCCTCGACCGCGCCGAACTTCACGCGATCGTCTGGTGCGCGTTCATCGCGGCGTGGGTCATCATCGAGATCGCCATCGTCGCGCAAGGCGTCCGCGCGTTCGGCCGGCTGCGCGCCCTGGCCGGGGAGGCGCGCCGTGCAGCCTGATTCGCGATCGCGCTGCGGCCGCCCCGCAGCGCAACGCCCCCGGCCCGTCATGGCGAACATCCGCGTTCGCGGTGCGGCATCCTCGTGCACCGCACCCACCGAGACCGGCCCCCTGTTGTCATTCCCGCGAAGGCGGGAATCTCTACGCGAGGGGAATACCGCTGCCCGGAGAGATCCCCGCCTTCGCGGGAATGACGACAAGACTGTCGTTGCGAGGAGCGGCGTTTGCGACGAAGCAATCTCGCGTACCGACCGCCTCCGGCTCGTGTCCATGACCATCTGCCTCGCTGCGATGCTCGCGTTCAGCGCAATCGCGCACGCCGCCGATGACCCCGTCATGAACCGAATCTCGTTCGCGATCGACGACGCCGCGCTGTACCACCGCTCTACGCGCCAGTTCGTCGGCCTCTTCCTGCGCACGGCCGGCATCGTGTGGATCGTGGTCGAGTGGATCGCTGCGATCTACCTGGTTCGCGGGTTCGTCCTGTTGAGGCGGTGGTTCGCGGAGGGCGCGCGATGATCCCGGATGTCCTGCGCGAACTCGGCGATCGCTTCACGCCCGATCAATACCTTTACTGGTCGCGCATCGAAGGCACGCTCTGGACGCTCGCCGACTTCGTCATCGTCGTTTACCTCACGCGCACCGTGAATCTTGCGCGCGCGTTCCTGGCGATGCCGCGCCGCCTCGTGCCCTATGTGCTGCTCGCGGCCACGGTTCCGCCCGCGGCGTTCATTCCCTTCGTGCACGACAGCCGTGCGTTCTTCGCGCTCGAGGTCGCCGTCACGCTCCCGCACTTCGGGATCATTCTCTGGCTCATCCTGCGGGATGCCCGATTGGTCATCGACGCAGTCTACCTGCGATCGAGGACTGTATCGGGCGGCATCGCGCCGACTTCTGATAGAGTCGGTCTGAGATGAGTCGCCCCGGCGAGTCGAACCTCGGAGTACGTCTCGTGAATCTCCACTATTCTTACGCGGTCCTCGTCGCAGCGCTCGCTGCGATCGGTTCCGCCGCGCCGCCCGCCTCCGCCGAAGATACCACCCCGCAGATCGCCGCCCGCGCCGTGATGGATACCTACGCGGCCAACGTCGTCACCATTCGCATCGCCGCGAAAGTGCGCATCAGCGCAGCCGATGCAGGTTCAATAGACACCGATCTCGCCGTCGAGGCCACGGGATTCCTGCTCGACCCCCGCGGGCTTGTTGTGACTTCGCTGAATGCGTCCGACCCGCAAAAGTTTTACGAGTCGTATCTCGAGGACGAAGAAGACCCGACGCAGTATTCGTTATCGACCGAAATCAGCAAGGTCACCGTGCGGTTCGAGGGCGGCGCCGAGGTCGAGGCCGAGCCGGGACTGCGCGACACGGATCTCGATCTCGCCTACTTCGTGCTCAAGTCCCCGCCTCCGGGCGGCGCGGCCGTACGCCCCGCTGCGAATTCGCCGAAACCCTTCGATTCGCTCGTCATGCTGCGCCGGCTGGGCGACGTCTCCGGCCGCGTTTGCGCCGGCGCGCTGCTGCCCGTCCAGGCGGTCGTCGAGCGGCCCCGCCGGTTTTACGTCGTCAGCAACGACGTCACCGTCGGTCTCGGCGAACCCGTGTTCGATCTCGAGGGCGGCTGCGTCGGCCTGTTGACGCTCCGCCAGATCAAGGCCGGCGGCAGCCAGACGTATTTCCTCTTCTCCGGTGAAGATGCCTACTCCGCCGTCATCGTCCTGCCGTTCGCAGACATGCTGGACGGAGCGGCACAACACGAGAAGTTCAAAGATCTGGCTCCATGATGGGAGAAGGTTCATCCGGCAATGTGTGCCGTCCCGTTTTCACTGTCGTCCGCATCCCCAATGACGGCGTCAATGGTTGACTCGACATCCCCGCAGGGATACGCTGGAGAACCGCCCGAATCCGGGCCGGACCTGGAGGTGTTCTCATGACCCGAATCCTGATCGCTCTGACCGCCGCGTGCGCGTGCTGCGCCGCCGGCCCCTTGTACGCCGAAGACGCCGGAAAGGCGCTCCTGCTCACCAAATCCGGCGGATTCCAGCACAGCACCGTCGCGGAGAAGGACGGGCAACCGAGCCTCGTCGAAAACGTGCTGCGTCCGATACTCGCGCATCAGGGCCTCACGCTCGACGCCACGAAAGACGCCGGCAAGATCAACGCCGCAAACCTCGCGAACTACAAACTCGTCATCTTCTACACCCAGGGCGACCTCGACAAACCCTGGACCGACGGTGGCGCGCCGATGGGCCCGGACGGCATGCAGGCATTGAGCGATTGGATTTCCGGCGGCGGCGGTTTCATGGGCTTCCACAGCGCGGCGGACACGTCGCGGCCCACCAGCGCGGATGCCCCGGCGACGCCCTATACCGCGATCATCGGCGGCGCGTTCAAGAGCCACGGCAAACAGTTCGTCGGCACCGTCCGCGTGGTCGACCCCGAACACCCGGCGATCAAGTCCGTGCCCGACGGATTCACCATCAACGACGAGTGGTACGTCTTCACGCACCTCGACACGAAGAACATGCATGTGCTCGCACTGCTCGATCCCGCGGGCGAACGCGCAAACCAGGAGCAGTACAACATCCCGTCATATCCCGCCGTGTGGTGCAAGGCGCAGGGCAGCGGCCGCATCTTCTACAGCGCCATGGGCCACCGCGAAGACGTCTGGGAGAATCCCACCTTCCTTCAAATGACCGCCGACGCGATCGCGTGGACGCGCGGCGAGACAGAATCGAACGCCGAGCCGAACTACCATAAGGCCGTCGGACACACCGAATGACCAGCAGCTTCGGCCTGTTCTCCTGGAATTTCTGCGCCATCTGCGGCGGCAAGCTCGTCCAGGCCGACGACGGCCAATCGATCCGCCCGCACTGCCCGGATTGCCGCCGGTTCTATTACTCGAACCCCGTGCCGGCGGCGTGCTGCTTTCTCACCAACGACGCCGGCGAACTGCTCATGGTGCAGCGCGCCGTCGAGCCCCGCCGCGGCATGTGGACGCTCCCCGGCGGCTTCGTCGAAGTGGGGGAGACGACCGAGCAGGCCGCGCTGCGCGAGTTGCAGGAAGAGACCGGGCTCATCGGGCGCAATCCGCGCCTCATCGGCGTCAGCACCCGCCCGAGCCGCATGTCCGGCGGCATCATCGTCCTCGGCTACCGCGTGGACGACTGGGAGGGCGAGGTCAAGCCCGACACCGACGCGATGGACTTCGGATTCTTCCACCGCGACCGCCGCCCCGAAATCGCGTTCGAAGTACACCACGACCTCATCGCGATCTACGACGCCATCGCCCACGGCGCGGCGTAGCGCCAAGCGATCACACCACGAAGCCACGAAGTACACAAAGAAGAACCGGCAACAATGCAGCCCCCTTCGCGCTCGTATTCGGAACCTCACGTGGCAGTTATGACCACAGGCAAGAGTTCGCAATCGCCCTATCGTCATTGCGAGGAGACACGCCAGTGGCGTGACGACGAAGCAATCTCATCCACCAATACCGCCCCCATTGTCATCCCCGCGAAGGCGGGGATCTCTTCGGCAGGTCGACGCTTCCCTCGCGTAGAGATCCCCGCCTTCGCGGGGATGACAAAATGGGCAATTCCTCGCTCCCGATCGAAGCTCGCACATCGACACTCAGTGCGCATGCCCCCGCGTAACCACGCGTCCCGGTTGACCCTCCGCGCCATGCGCCGTTACACTACCCAGCGCTGTGGCGGGCCCTTCGCGGCCCGCCTCCATTCTTCATGCCAACCTCCCCGAGCGGGTAGCTCAGTTGGTAGAGCATCGGACTTTTAATCCGGTGGTCGCGGGTTCGATCCCCGCCCCGCTCACCAATTCATTTACAACCATGAACCGAGGCTATATTGTGGCCGAACCATCGTCACCGGTGACGAATTCATCCCACAACCACCTCCGCATTGTCCGACCGTCCGCCGAAACCGGCGGCGAGTTGCTCGAACTCGAGGCATCCTACGCGCCGCACTCCCCGCGGCCTCCGGAACATTTGCATCCGCAGCAGGACGAGCGGTTCGAGGTGCTCGCGGGCGAGTTTCGCGCATGCGTCGGCGGCGTCGAGCGGATGTATCGAGCAGGGGACGTGTTCGAGATTCCGGCAGGCGTGCCGCACTGGATGCATAACGTGAGCGACGGGGTGGGCCGGCTCAACTGGCAAGTGCGGCCGGCGCTCCGGTCACAGGAATTACTCGAGACGTTCTTCGCCATGGCGGACTCCGCAAGCACCCGCCGGAGCAAACTTTCACGCTTCATCGCGCTCGCCCGGCTCTTGCGCAATTTTCGCGCAGAATTCCGGCTGACGCGTCCGCCCGCCCCGATCCAGTGGCTCATCATCAATACGCTGGGCCGCCTCAACCCGAAAAATTGAAACCGATCGACCACGAGTATTCTCGTGACGACAATTCGATAATTCTGTCAATTCCCCTCGAAACCCCTTGTCTTGCGAAACGACTTACGGCGCTTTCCCCGGAGGATGCAACAAACCGGCGATAGATAAGGAAGAACGATCCGCGCCGGCTTCAGCGCGAACGCCGCGCGTGAGGCGCGCGATGGGTCTATTGCACGTAGCCCAGCGCTTCGAGTTCCTCGCGAATGTGCTGCGGGACTTCGTCGTCCGTGAGTGAGTCGGTTTCGGCGACGTACCAGACGAAAATGCCCGCGCCTTCGGGCAGCGAGGCGAGATCGAAGTCGTCCGGGTGGGCGAGCAGATCGACCGGCGACAGCACCGTCTCATCGAGCGCGGCGTGGCGCCGATCGCGGCCGAGAAAGACCCGCTCCGCGCCGAGCGGATCGCCGTCGAACCGCGCGCGAACCCGGATCTCCGCGTCGGGCGGCACGTGCACGTGTAGACGCGCGTGAACGCGGTGAGACGCCTGCGCCGGGCGGCTGTCCCCGGCGGGAGCCGGCCGGAACGCCCGATCGGTGAACGACCAGGTCACGCGATCCGGCTCAATCTCGGTGCGGTTCTCCCACTCGAACTGCTCCGCCGCCGCGCCAGTGATGCCCGGCGCCACGATTGACACTTCGCCGCTCCGCGGCCGGTCGCCGGCAAGCACAAGCACGTGCAAGCCGCCCGCGCCGCCGAACGACTTCGCCGTCACGAGCTGTCGCAGCTCGTCGCCGAGCGCGTCGGGCGCGGTCCCGGGCGCACGTTCGCGCGGGTCGATCGCGAGGTCGTACCATGCCTCGGTACCGTCGCCAACGTTGCGGATGTATTTATGCTGGCCCGACTTCGCCGCGCGAAGGCTGTGCCAGTGCAGCGTGAGCGAGGCGTAACCGGCCCGAGCGGGCTCCGATACCCCGCGCAGCAGCGGAAGAAACGAGCGTCCCTGAAATCGCGCCGGCGCAGGCACGCCCGCGATGTCGAGTATCGTCGGCGCGATATCGACCATCTCGACGAGCGCATCGGTGCGCGCGGGCGTCGCCCACGCGTCGGTCGGCGGTTTCACGATCAGCGGCACGCGCAACATTTCCTCGTAAAGCGTGTGGCCGTGGTCCCAGCCGCCGTGATCGAGAAACTCCTCGCCGTGATCGGACAACACGACAATCAGCGTGTTGTCGTATTGACCCGTCGATTTCAGCGCCTCGACGATCCGCGAGAACTGGTGGTCCGTGTGCGCGATTTCCGCGTCGTACTGGTCGATGCTCGAGCGGAGCCGGCGATCGTTGCCGGTAAGGTCGCCGAGGTCCGTCGCGAACCGCGACGAGAACGGTTCGGGCGGCTCGTAGGGCGTGTGCGGACCCATCGCATGCACGTAGAGGAACCATGGCCGGCCACCGAGGTGGGCGATGGCCTCGACGGCGAGATCGGCGATCAGCGGATCGCGCGGCGTGTTGGCCTCGTTGCGCGTGCTGATGTCCACGAATCGCGCAAAGTCGCCGCCGAAACCCCACGTGGGCACGCAGTTCGCATTGCCCATGATCGCCTGCGTCTCGTACCCTGCGCCGGCCAGCGCGCCCGCAAGGCTCGGCAGGCCCTCGCGCAGGCGGTCCGTGATCGTCTGCGCGCCGTGATAGTTGGGATACATCGATGTCAGCAGCGATGCGACCGACGGCCGCGTCCACGACGACGCGGGCATGAGTTGCGTGAACACGGTCGAGTCTTCGGCGAGTGCTTCGAGCGCCGGCGCGGTCCTTCGCGAGTAGCCGTATACGCTGACGTGATCCTGGCGCAACGTGTCGATGAGAAAGACGAGCAAGTTCGGGCGCGTCGAATCGGTCGCGATCATCTCGCACGGCGCAATCGGCACGGCGAATTGCGAGTCGACCACGATCCGGAAGGGTCCTTCGAGCCCGCCGCCGACCGCGATGCGCACGTCGCGCCATGCGCCGCCGCCATCGAGCTTCGCTTCGTACACGCGGCGCGCGCCGGAATACACGCGAATCGTGCCGCGTTCGCGGCCCGCTGTCCACGCGCGGTCAAGGTAACCAAAGCGCAGTTCCCTCGCCGCGGACGACCCGCCGAATTCGATCGCGGCCGGCGCGTTATCGCCTCCGACCAGCCGCGCATCGCGCCACTCGTCGTCCGTCGCAATGCGTGTCGCCGGGAATCGATCGAATGGCTGCGCCGGCGTGTTTGCCTCGGGGTGTCGTGTGCAGCCGCAGAGCAGCGGCATCAGGACACACGCGATCCGCGCCAGTTGCACCGGGATCTGGTTGGGACGCGGCATATTCCCCATCCGCCCGCGGAGCGTTTCGGCCTAGTTCGCGGCGATGAAGTCGTTGATGATCTTCGCCAACTCTTCGCCGTTCGTTTCCTGGATGAAGTGTCCGCCGCCCTTGACCGTCACGTGCGGCTTCCCCTTCGCACCGGGGACTTGCTGCTGCCAGACCACGTCGCCGCCACCGGTGATCGGGTCCGAGTCGCCGAATGCCGTCAGGAACGGCTTGTCCCACCGGCGAAAGACCTCCCACGCCTTAAGATTGGCGTCGCGCGCGGGGTCGTCCTTCGTCATCGGAACGCGTTGCGGCATGATCAGCGGCCCTGCCTTGAACCGCGGTTCGGGGAACGGCGCATCGTACGCCGCGGCCAGCGACGTGTCGCCCGAACTGCTGGCGACGAGTGTGCCCACTGGCATATCGCCACGGTCGATCATCGCCTGGTTCATCTGCTTCCATCGCATGAACCCGTCGGAGATGGGAGCGTCGCCCGTGGGAAGTCCGGTGTTGGAGATCACCACGCGTGCGAATCGGTCCTCGCTCTCTGCGACGACGCGCAGACCGATGAGCCCGCCCCAGTCCTGGCCGAAGAAGGTCACATTCTTGAGATCGAGCGACTTCACGAGTTCGGTGACAGTGTCCACGTGGAACTTGAAGGTGTGAACGTCCATGTCCGTCGGCTTGTCCGAACGGCCAAAGCCGATGAGGTCCGGCACGATGCAGCGATGCCCCGCCGCGACGAGTCCCGGGATCATCTTGCGGTACAGGTAGCTCCAGGTGGGTTCGCCATGCAACAACAGGACGATATCGCCGTCTCGCGGGCCTTCGTCGAGATAGTGCATGCGATATCCGGCAATCTCCTTGTAATGCGGCGCGAAGTCGAAGCCGGTCAGGTTCTCGAACCGCGCATCCGGCGTGCGCAGCACCCCAGGACGTATTTCCTCCGCGCCGATCGCGCCGCCGATTACCAAGGACAACAAGGTTGTGACGTTGTATAGGGTTGCTCGCCGCACGGTCCGCTCCTTGCCCCGATGAAGCTGGGATGGATCCCAGGCGGGCCAGTATGCGGGATTAGCGGTCGCCCGCGAAAGTCGCGAAGCGCGCCAGCGCGAACTCTGGGCGGATCGCTGCTTTTCCATCCACGAGCCGCGCGACGAACTCACCGATCGCCGGGCCGTGCTTGAACCCGTGCCCCGAGCCCCCACCCGCGATCCACACGTTCTCGAGCCGTGGATGGCGATCGAGGATGAAGTCGTTGTCCGGCGTGTTTTCATACTGGCAGACGCGCGCCTCCGTGATGGGCGCGTTCGCAAGCCCGGGGAAGCGGAACGCGGCGTACTCGCGCGTTTTGCGGACCATGTCCGGCGTCGGGATGCGGTCCTGTGTCGTCGGGTCGATCTCGGGGCCGCGCGAATCATCGCCGATTTTGAATCCGCGGAACTCGTTCCCCGGATTGCCGTACCAAAGCCGGTCGCTGTGGTCGATCCACGTCGGCATCGCGTCATCGGTAAACGCATTCGCGCCGCCCGGATCGCCGAAATAGAAGAGTTCCTGACGCGTCGGGCGAATGAGTCCCGAGAGAACATCCGGCAGAATCTGCGGCAGCCAGGGTCCGCAGGCGAACACGAACGCGTCTGCTTCGAGCGGAGCGTTCGTATCCAGCGATACCGCGCGCAGGCTGCGCTCTTGCGTCGTTACCGGCCGCACCGCCGCGCGAACGTAGGTGCCGCCTTCGCGCGTGAACACATCAACCACCGCGCGGCACGCGCGCCGCGCGAACGCGTAGCCGGCGTCCGGCTCGAAAATGCCGTACTCGATGCCGCCGGGATTGATCGGCGGGAATCGTCTGCGGATGTCCGCGGGCGACAATTCCTCGTAGCGCGCTCCCGCTTCGCGCATCAACGGCAACGATGCGCGGTTCACCGCGTCGCGCGAGCCTTCCATCCACAGCACGCCGCAACGCCGGATCAGCTCGATGCGCTGCGCGGTCTCGAATTCGCGCCAGAGTTCGAGCGCGCGCACGCCCATCCCAACGTAATGCGCCGCCGCGCCGTAGTTGGCGCGCACGATGCGCGATTCGTCGCCGGAACTCGCGCGCGCGTTTCCCGGGCCCCAGGGATCCACGAGCGTGACCGCGTGGCCGGCGCGCGCGAGGCGCAGCGCGATCCAGCCTCCCCAGGCGCCTGCGCCCGCGACGACGATGCGCGACACGGCGGGCTCAGGCCGCGGGCGAAGTGGCCGGCGCGCCGAGGGGCGCGGCGTGGGCCGCGGGCGCCGTGCTCCACGCGAGGAAGACCTGGCCGGTGAAGTAGAAGGGAAGCCCCCACGCATAGTTCGGGAAATCCGGCTGGACGAATTGGCCGATGGCAACAGAGATGTCCGAGAAATAGAAGAGGAGCGCGCCGATGGGGATTGCCCACGGCCCGCCGGCGGCTTTCGTGCCGACGGCAAGGGCCACCATGAGGCTGATCACGGCGGTATACGCGCGCACCGGCCAGACCATTTCCGGGCCGATGTACGGTGCCAGCCACCAGAGCACGCCGGCCGTCATGGCCGCGATCACGGGTAGCGCGGCAACGCTCGCGGTCCACCGGACACCGCGCAGGCCGAACGCGACGCAATACATCACGTGCGCCGTGAGAAAGCTGACGAGGCCAAGCAGGAAGAACGTGTCGGAGTTGCCAATCAGGAACGCGTCGCCCCACCACGAAAAGAACAATCCCGCGAGCATGATGCGGCCGTAATTCCAGCGCGTGGCACCCGCGACGACAGCGACAGCGATGAACGACGTGGACGCGGTAAGCTTGGAAATCCCGCGCATCCACGTCTCTGCACCGTCGTACGCGTTGAGCGCGACCAGGACGAACGCGGCAAAGACGGTGAGGGCTGACCAAAAAAATTTCATGGAAGACTCCCAAAACGCGGTGCGTAGATTGATCGTGTCCGGGCCGGCCCGGATGATCCTTTGCGATGACGGTGCGGATTCGTCATGGATTTCCGCCGCCCGCCGCGAGAATCGCCTCGACGATCTTATCGGCCATCAGCCGGTTTCCGAGTTCGTTGACATGGCAACAGGAGTCCCGATACACGGTGCGCGGCTCATCGGCGAAGAGCATCGTCAGATCCTGAATCGTGACGCCCTGCGACCGCAATCCGTCCGCAGCCTCCATCAGAAAGGTATACCCTTTTTCGGCCGCCGGACGATAGCCTCCCCGTGCGAGCGCGGTCCGCTGCTCTTCCTCGCTGAACGGTTTCGAATCGGGGAAATACTGGTTTGGCTGGACGAATTGAAGGTAGACGATCCCGTTGGCCTCGCACAGACGCGAGAGTTGCAGCGACGCATTCTTCCAGATGCCGGCCGCGGTCCGCAGCGCCGCGAGTTCGTCCTCCGGGGACGGTACGGCAAACCGATCGGCTCCCGCGTTGAGTGACCGAACCAACGCTTCGATTCGAGCCGCACTCGCGCGGTCAAGCGTGTCCCACCACGCAAGCGCGAATGCGCTGTACATCCACGGTGAATGGGCGACACGCTTGCGCCGGGATTCGCGCGTGGTGCGTTCCTCGCTGAGCGCGAGCCGCGTCACGGCTTCCTGCGGACTGACCTGCGCCCCGGCGAGTTTGTCCCACCGGCGCGGAAACTCCAGGGCGATGCCGGTGGGGACATTTTCCGCGACGGGCAGCACGAGGTCATTGAATCCGTCCAGTTCGATCCAGATGTCAACATGCGCGCCGAGCGTCAGCAGGTAGACCAGGGTATTGAGCATTTGCGGCTGCTTGAAGCCGCCCAGCGCGAACGACTGGACGTGGATCGTCTTGCCGCGGAATCTCGGGTCGGCGGAGAGCCGATCGCGAATGTACCCGGCCTCGTGGTGCCAGAAGGACGCGGCGACCGAGCCACCGGCGATCGCCACGACGAAATCGCCCTCGGTGGGATCCAACAGCGGCGCTTCGCCAAAGAAACCGAAGTCAGAAAGCGGCAATGTCCCGCTGCTTGTCGGGGATTGTCCCGGACTCGGCTTCATCACGTAGCCGAGGTACGGATGGATTACGCGGATGGGCGTGCCGGGCGGTGCGGCGACAGGGTCCGAGATGACCACCGCTTCATCGCGGTTTTCCGAGCTCAAGTCGGAACGTATCTCCGCCCAGGTAAATGGATCGGGCCGTGCGATCGGGTACACGAGCCGCGCGCCGATTTCGAGCAGCAATGTTGCGCCGGCGATGTTCACGAGGACGAGGATCGACCAACGCGCTACCCGGCCATGTTTCCCGGCGGAGTTCATCGGAGCGCCGTCACGGTCGGTTCACCGTCCGCGGTGTCGCGTCTCGCCGAAGTGCGTGCGAATTCGGTGGTCGTCATTCGCCCAGGGCCCTCGCGGGCCACTCTACATTACATCGCGACTGCGGCGGATCGGCGACCCGATGTGCGCTCCGAACGGGTGGCGTCTTGGTGCGCGGGAAAGTACTTCGTCGAGAAGCCCGCATCGCGAAGGACGAATTCGATGGACGTGCGCGTACACGCCCGATTCATTGAACGTTCGGCCCATTTCTGTTAGAGTTTGCGGTTCCCGGCGCGGTCAGACGGCGCCGGCGGACCATTCCAGTCCCGTTCGTCTAGCCTGGTCTAGGACACCGCCCTTTCACGGCGGCAACAGGGGTTCAAATCCCCTACGGGACGCCAACTTCTCTCTCGACGGCGTTCATCGAGCGCCGGTACGTTCTCAAGTAGTCCGCGATCCTCGGCGCGTACTCCGTTTCGTAGCGTTCAATCTCACGATTGCGCATGCGCATGTTATTGAAGGGGTAGCCGACGATGTATGTCACGCCGACGACGCACCCGAACGCGGCGATGGCGGCTTTGATGCCCCAGGAAAAGTTGCTGGTCGCCACGATGAACACCGTGAGAAAAAAAACGAACGCGGAGATCAGCGCGGGGATGATCGTCGCGGCGACGAGACGCCGTTTTCCGATGGGTTCCGGGTGGACGGCGAACGTGTCGTTGTCGTGGTTGTAAAACATCCAGACTTCGCCGGTATCGACGGCGTAGACGGCGCTCAACACGTCACCCTCGTGAGCGTCGAGTTCCTCATCCCAGATCTCCCATTCCAATTCCTCGCCGGTTTCGTCCCTCACGATGAATCGTTGCTTTCCGTGGGCGAATGAAGCGACCGGTCCGAGCTCGCCTCGCGGCGTGGCTGTTCCTCCTTCGCCGTCCCAGTCGAGCACGGCGAGGACGACAGCCGTTTCATAATCGAGAATGGAAGGAGATCCCTCAAGGTAGACCGTTCCTATTTCTGGCGGAAGTTTTTTGCGCATTGTGCGAACACCCTATGTGATTGACTCCCACGGGTAACAGCACTTCGCGTGCCGCCGGATTTGGCCAATTCGCGTGTTATTGGTCGAAGGGATCGACGAGAAAGGTGACAGTGCGCGAATAGGGAACGAGTTCTCGGCGCTTGATTGGCGCGTGTCTGACCGAAAATGCACCGGCCGGAACGCCCCCTCGCGTTCCGGCCGGTTTACTGCAAGTCGGGATGTTCCCGGAATGGGTTATTTGGCGGGCACGGGATCGTGCTCGCGGCGCTTCTTCGTCCCGGCCTCGGCTTCCTCGGCGTCGGCCTCGACCAGCGGCAACTCCTCGGTTTGCGGCTGTTCGTGCGGCGGGGCGAGCGTGCACTTGTCGCCGTCGCAGTAGAGGTCCTGCGCTTCGGCCGTCGCCATCTCGTGGAAGTCGACTTCCCTGAGCTTGGCCGAGGCGGCGTCAAACGCTTCCTTCGTGATCGTCTGGTAGGGCGCCTGCGGGTAGTTATGCTCGACGAGCGGCAGGAAGCTGATGGACTTCAGGCGCGTCTCGTAGAGCTCGAGGATGCGCGGGATGTCGCGCGCCTCCTCCGGCCGGAACGTGATCGTCGCGCTGACCTGGTTGTCCGCCCAGTAGTACTGCATCTGCGCGACATTCTCGACCTGCTCCCACACCGAGACCTCATCCTTGGCGCGGTCGAAGTGTTCTTCCTTCACCGGGAAGTACACGACCCACGTGTTGTCGCCGTAGACGGACTCCTCGATGCGGTGGCCCGCGGCGCGCAGCGGCCCGAT
>CAYPNI010000103.1:0-14938 GCA_964411925.1 uncultured Nitrospirales bacterium | reverse complement strand
TGCACGGAATCGCCGTACATCTCGCGAGTTTCTTGCGGCTCGCGGTTGATGTCGAACGCGTCCGTCGCGTCCATCTGCATCCGGTACGCGAGCTCGAAGGAGTGCACGCGCGCGTCGAGCGCGGCGTCCCGGCCGCGCGCTGCCTCGTGGCGCGCATTGAGCTCGTCCAGCAAATCGAGCTGCGCCCGCTGGTCGCGCTGCGAGGTATACCGGTTCCTGATGTGCTCGATCAGTTTTTCCGGCTCGAGTTCTTTCGTATCGACGTACGTCCCCTGATAAATCCCCGGCAGGAACCCCGATTGCCAGTTCTGCGATTCCTGGATCGGGTAGCCGTTCGGGCACAGCGCGACAAACCCGGGCAGGTTCTGGTTCTCCGTGCCCAGCCCATACGTGACCCACGATCCAAAACTCGGCCGGATCAGCCGCGCCTCGCCGCAATTCATCAGCAGCAGCGACGGTTCGTGGTTGGGCAGGTCGGCGTACATCGACCGCACAATGCACAAATCGTCCGCGCATTCCGCCGTCTTCGCGAACAACTCGCTTACCGGAATTCCGCTCTGCCCGTACTGCTGGAACGTAAACGGCGACGGGAACGCCGCGCCCGTCGGCCGCTCCGTCCGGAGAATCTCCATCGGCAGTTTCTGGCCGGCATAGGTCTGCAGCGAGGGCTTCGGGTCGAAGGTGTCCACGTGCGACATGCCGCCGTTCATGAAGATATGCAGCACGCGCTGGGCCTTCGCGGGGAAATGAGGCGCGCGCGGCGCCAGCGAATCGTACACCGGCGACACCGCCGTGTCCGCCGACGCGCTCCCCGCGCCCAAAACCGAGGCAAGCCCCCACATCCCGAGCCCCATCCCTGCCCGCTGCAAAAAGTCGCGCCGGTTCAGGACAAAGTCGTTCGCGGTTATCGCATGATGTTCGGACATTTCACTCTACGCCGCACCCATCATCGCCGCAGTTGTCGTCATCGTCATCGTCATCGTTATCGTTATCGTTATCGATTCAACTCAACCCGACCGCCTCAGTCAACATACATAAACTCGTTACTGACCAACAAAACCTGCGCAAGCTGCCCCCACGCCGTCAGCGGCGCCGGCGGCGGCGCCGGCGGCCCCGCGAAATCCGAACGCGCCTCCCACTGCAGGCGGTACGGCGCCGCCTCGTCGATATCGACGTAGCGCACGCTCGCGGACCACTCGAACGAGTCGTAGCCGTCGTTCGCGCCGGGCGCCGCGACAAAATCGATCGTGTCGCCCGCGCTCACGCTCACCGGCTCGAACACCATGTCCTTGAAGTCGTGGTGCACGCGCTTCTCGCCGATCAGCCCGTGCGCGCTCGACACCACCTGGCCCACGACGCCGTCGCCGTTCTCGTCCGGGTGGCGCAAACGGCCCGACACGCGCACCGCGCCGTCGAACGGCGCGACCCAGCGGCGGATCGCCGCGGTGCCCTTCGTCCGGCCGGGGTGCCCGCCGCGCTCGCTGAGCGAGACGAAGCCGAGCGCATCGTCGGGCATCTTCTCGCCAACGCGCCATTGCTTGTCACGGTACGTCGCGAAAGGTCTGAACGCGACCACGGCCGAGAGCCCCCGGTCGAATTCGCCATATCCGTACTGCCACGCGGACGGCGGCGGCGGTTCCGGGCCGTCGTCGAACGGCCGCGCGATGAATTCCAACGCGAGCGCGAGTTCTTCCGCCGCTGGCTCGCGCTGATAGACGATTTCAAACATCCGACGAATGCGCGACTCCGTGTCCGCCGCGTCCGCCACGTCGGCGCGTTCGGCGAGCCGCCGCGCCTGCTCGATCGCAAAAGGGCTGTTCATCAGGTACAGCGCCTGCTGCGGCACCGTCGTCTCGAATCGCCGGGGCGCGTGCGTGTCCGGGCCGGCGAAGTCGAAGGACCGCAGCACGCCCGGAAGGTTCTGCCGCTCGATGAGCCCGTACAACGCGCGCCGGCGCGTAAACGGCGCTTCGAACATGTCCACCGCGGGCCCGCCCGGCGTCGCGTCGAAGTCGCCCGCGGCAATCACCATCGTGTCGCGCATCGCCTCAAATTCGAGCCGGCGCCGGTTCTGGCGCCACAGCCACGTGTTCTCCGGATCGATCTCGGCCGCCTCGGGCCGGCCCACGCTCGCCTGGCGATACGTACTCGACGTCACGATCAGCCGGTGCAGATCCTTCAACGACCAGCCGCCGTCCATGAACGCGCGCGCGAGGAAATCGAGCAGTTCCGGATGCGTCGGTGGATCGCTGCGCAACCCGAAGTCGCTCGGCGTGCCGACCAGCGGCCGGCCGAAATGGTGCATCCAGACCCGATTGACCATCACGCGCGCGGTCAGCGGGTTGTCCTCCGATGCGATCGCGTGCGCGAGGTCGAGTCGTCCGCTGCCGTGTTCGAAGGGGACGCGCTCGCCTCCGCTCAGCACCGCGAGGAACCGCCGCGGAACGTGCGGCCCAACGTTCTCCGGCTTGCCGCGCAGGAACACGTAGGGGTCGAACGGCGTCTCCGCCTCCGCGAGCACCTGCGCGCGATCGGGCCGGCCGCGATGCGTCGCCTTGTGGTTCGCGACGCGATTGCGCATCGCCGTGATGCGCTCGCGCACCGGCACCTCGCTCAATTCGTACGCGTCGTCGTAAGAAATGTACGCCGGGTTCCCCGCTGCATACATTACCAGGCGTAGCGCTTCCTCGTTCGCGTCGGGCAATGCGGTCGGCAGGTCCGGCGGCGCGCCCGTGTCCATCGCGAGCTGCACGCGCTCCGCCACGAGCCGCGTCCAATTTCGATCGGCCCGTGTGAACAATCCACCATACCGCGCGGCAACGTTGGCCATGTCAACGGGCGCCGTCTCAAACGCGGCCGCGAGCAGCGGATTCGGCGCGACGGCCTGTGCCGCGATCACGCCGGGCGCATGCTCGGCGAAATGTTCTTCGTCCAGGCTCGAATACGCGATCCACAGTCCGAACACCGCGTCCGGCGCGTCCACCTTGGTCTTCAGGAAATCAACCCACCGACGCAGCAACTGGTGATTGAGTCCGCGATCTTTCGCCAGCCGCAGGAACGCCTCGTTGTCTTCAATTCCGCGCGCAAGATGCGCGCCCAGCAGGTAATCCCCCGTGCGCTCGTGCGACTCGGTCACCAGACCGACGTGCACGTCCTTGATGTACCGGTCCACCTCGCCTTCTTTCTCGGCGAGGACCTTGAGGTAGTCCTGGTACAGCGGATCGTCCGGGTCGGGCTCCTCGATCAGCGGCAGCTCCGCGGGCTCGGGCGAACTCTTGAACACGCCGTACAGCGAGTAATAGTCCTCCGCGGGCACGGGATCGAATTTGTGTTCGTGGCACCGCGCGCATGTCACCGTCAGCCCGAGAAACCCGCGTGTCACAACGTCGATCCGATCGTCGATGATGTCGCTCTCGACGTCCAGAAACCGCCGGCCGAGCGTCAGAAATCCGAGCGCGGCGAGCGCGCGATTGTCCCCGCCCAGTTCGAGCTGGTCTGCGGCGATCTGCTCGAGGATGAACCGGTCGTACGGCAGGTCTTCGTTGAACGCGTCCACAACGTAGTCGCGATACGTGTACGAAAACGGAAAGAATCGGTCCTGGTTGAACACGTACCCCTTCGTGTCCGAGTACCGCGCGACATCGAGCCAGTGCCGCGCCCAGCGCTCGCCGTAGTGCGGCGACGCCAGCAATCGCTCCACCAGCCGTTCATACGCGTCGGGCGCGGTGTCCGCTTCGAACGCAACGACGTCCTCCCGCGTCGGCGGCAGGCCCGTCAGGTCGTGCGACAGCCGCCGGATCAGCGTGCGCCGATCGGCTTCGGGCGATGGCACGAGGCCGCGCCCCTCGAGTTGCGCCAGCACGAACCGGTCGATCGGGTTGCGCACCCACGCCTCATCCGACACCTGCGGATACGGCGGCAATTGCACCGGCCGGAACGCCCAGTGCCGCACGCGCACGGCCGCCACATCGAGATGGCCGTCGTCGGCGTAGTGATCCGCCAGCGCCACCGGCCCCGCGCCCTCCGGCCGCGCCGCGTCCCCCGGCCGCGCCGCGTCCTCGGGCCACGCCGCGCCCTGGCGCACCCACTCCGAAAACGCGTCGATCTCCTCCGGCATCAACCGCATGTCCGGCGGCATCTTGATCTCGCCCGCGTACCGCAACACCTCGACAACGCGGCTCGCGTCCGGGTCCCCCGGCGTGACGATCGGCCCCGATGTCGCCCCCGCGACAAACGCCGCGCGGCTGTCCAGCCGAAGCCCGCCCTCCTGCTTCTTCTCCCCGTGGCACTCGTAACACACTTCAACCAGAACGGGACGGATCTTGGCTTCGAAATAGTCCAGCGCGGCCGGATCCGCGCTCAGTTGCGGCGCCGGCACGCCCTGACCGGCAGCAACCGACGCGCCGCCGCAGAGTATGAAGATATACAGAAACGCTCGCGCGGACATCACACCCGAATCATCTCATACTGCCGCCCGCTCGCGAAATCCGGCGCCTCATTTGGGATGTCCCTAGTTGTCATCCCCGCGAAGGCGGGGATCTCTCAGACCGGAAGCGTCGACCTCGGGTAGAGATTCCCGCCATTTTGTCGTTGCGAGGAGTCACGCCGTTGGCGTGACGACGAAGTGACCTCCCCGCACCGGCGGGCCAAAACCGTCGAGACTACCTCCCGCGCCGATCCATCGCCGCCAGATCGATCTTCCCGATTTCCCCCGGCTGCTCAATCGTCGCCAACCATCCCGCAAACTCGGTCGCACGCGGCCGCGCGTCCCCGGCCTTGAATGGGAACTCCTCGAGCGCAGCCTCAGACAACACCGTATTGTCGTCCAATTCGAGTTCGATCCCCGTCGAAACCTCGTCCCACCGGCCGCCGACCGAGAGATTGTGCGAGACTACGTTTCCCTGCGGCGCCGCCGCGTCGGCCTCAAGTATCCCCGTCAACTCCGGATACCGCTCGCGCCACGTTTCGTTCCGGTACGGCATCGCGTTTAGCCGTTCGGTCATCGTCGTCGGCACGGTGTCTGCCGCCCAGCCCAGCGCGCGATCGTCCACGTGCAGCGCCGGCCGGCAATCCACGAACACGTTTCCCCCCACCACGTTGTCGCGTCCGCCGCCGATGAACGCCGCGCGGGTCACGCGAAAAAACAGGTTGCGTTCGATGCGCGTGCCGCAATACATGTCGTCGAGATACACGCCGACGCAACCCTCCCCGCGAAACCCGGTGATGTTGTGCAGGTAGTTGTTCCTGATGATCGTGCCGCGCATCGTCCAGTCGCGTCCCGCGTAAATCGCGCCCGCGTCGTTCGATTCCAGACACACGTCATGGATTTCGTTGTTCTCGATGACGTGGTCGTTACCCCCGAAATAGATCGCCATGTGCGGCGCGTCGTGGATGTAATTGCCGGACGCGAGATGGCCCACGCCGTTCAGGCTGAGCGCCGGGTGATACATACGATACCACTGCCCGTAGTCGCGAATGTGATTGTTGAGCGCCTTGTGGTGCGCGGACTTCAACGTCGCGCGGTCACCGCCGGTCATCGAGATGGCGCCGCCGCCCAGGTCGTGCAGGGTGCAACCCCGCACGACGTGATACCGGCCGTCCTCCACGACGATCGCGTCGCCGCCGATGTCACGCACGGTGCAGTTCGTAATCTCGACGAATATACCGCCGCTGACGTCGATCGCCCGGTTCCGCGCGCCTTCAATGCGGAACCCGCCGAACCGGAAGTGGGACACGCCCTCGAGCGCCAGCAGATTCGGCAACACGCTCACGAAGGTGTCCGAACTGTCCCCGTCCGGCGGCCAGAAGTAGATCACGCCCGACTCGCGGTCCAGATACCACTCCCCCGGCGCGTCGATCTCGCAGAACAGGTTGTACGCGTAGTACCACTGGCCCTTGCGGTAGCCGTAGCTGTGGTACGCCGGTTCGACTTCAATCGTGCGCGCCGCCGTATCGATCGCCTTCACTCGATGACGCTGGTCCGACCAGTCCCAGAACCAGTACCCGTGCAACCACGCATCCGGCTCCGCCGCCCACGTCGCAGGGCGATCGCCTTCGTACACCCACTTGCCGATGCGGTCGCCCTTCGTGCCGCGGATATCGACCGGGTCACCACCGGCGAGGTCCGCAATCGTGGTGAACCCCTCGTTCGGCCACCGCGCAATCGTCATCGGCTTGCCGCCGCAGTACAGCATCAGCCCGCCGCCCTCGGGCGACCCAAAGTCGGTCACGCCCAGCGCGCGAAGGTCCGCCTGCACCACGTGCCCGCGCGCTGCTTCAGGCAACCGCGCGAGGAGCGTCGCGTCGGTGACGTTCGACCACGCCGGAATCCGCCGCCCTCCCGTGATTACCACCTCGTCGCCCGGCTGCGCGATCCACTCGACCGGCGACTCCTCGTTGCCGCCGTCCTCCGCGCCGAACTCGAGCGTTCCATCAAGCGCGTACTCCCCCGCGTGCACGATCACGCGCAGGTCGCCCGCCGCGAGACGCGCACTCTCGCGAATCGACCGTAGCCGGTCCCGCGCCGCTTCGAGCGTCCGCAGCGGCCCGTCGCTCCCGTCCGCAGCCGGCTCCGCCGCCCACCCCGACCACAAGTCGTCGCCCGCCGGCGACACGTGCAGCGTGAGCCCCGTCGATGCGGAAGGAAAGATCCCGGCAATCATGAAGATAGCTGCAAAACACATGGAACGCATAAGTGACTCCAGCCCGCGTGACCACGTGGAGACTATCCCAAACTCGTCATTGCGAGGAGCGGGTGTGCGACGAAGCAATCTCTTCGACCGGCGATGATCTAATCCAACTGGTAACAAGCCGCTACGCCGGCAGCAGTTCCGTGATCGGCCCCTGGCTGTCGCCGAACTCGTCCACCTCGGCGCCGAAGGCGTGCAGCATGTTGAGGTACGCGTTGCACAGCGGCGTCTTCTCGGGACAGGCGACGTGCTGGCCCGTCTTGAGCCGCCCGCCCGCGCCGCCGCCAATCACGATCGGCAGGTTGCTCGGATTGTGGCTGTTGCCGTCGGAGATGCTCGACCCGAACAGGATCATCGAGTTGTCGAGCAGCGTCCCCTCGCCCTCGGGAATCGCGTTGAGCCGCCCGAGCAGGTACGCATACTGCTCGACGTGCCAGCGCGTGATTTCTTTGTACGCCTGGATCTTCTCGTCCTTGTGTTCGTGGTGCGACATGTCGTGGTGCCCGCCGGACACGCCCGGCAGGAACGAGAAATTCCGCCCGCTCACGTCGTTCGCGAACATGAACGAGAGCACGCGCGTCGAGTCCGTCTGGAACGCGAGCACCATCAAATCCATCATCAGCTTCACGTGCTCGCGAAAATCCTGCGGCGCTTTCTCGCCCGGCGGCGTCAACTCGGGGTCGGTCTCCGGTTTCCAGTCGCGCGGGTCGGGTTTCATCGCGAACTCGATCCGCTTCTCGACCGCGCGCACCGACTCCAGGTACTCGTCGAGCTTCACCTGGTCGTCGCGCCCGAGACGCGCCCGCAGCTGGTTCGCGTCCTCCAGCGCGAGGTCGAGCAGGTTCAGCCGGTCCTCGTCGCGCCGTTTGCGCACCTCGCCGCCGGCCGCGTCTTTCGCGCCGAACAGCCGCTCGTACACGAACCGCGGGTTGATCTCCTTCGCGACCGGCACCGTCGGCGTCCGCCACGAAATGTACGACCCGTACAGCCGCGTGAATCCAACGTTGCTGTCGATGCCCGAAATGACCGGGTCAATGCCGAGTTCGAGCGACGGCAGCGGCGTCAGGTGGCCGCGCTGGCTCGCCGCGAGCTGGTCCATCGAGATCCCGCCCGCGCTGATGTCCTTGCCCGTCGTCTTCGTGACGGGTTCGCCCGTCAGGAAGTTCGCCGTCTTCGCGTAGTGCCCGTCTCCGCGGTGGCTCGCGGCTTTGTCCAGGCCGGAGAGGATGTTAATGGACGGCTTGAACGGCGCGAGTGGTTCGAGCGAATACGGCAGCACATAGTCCGCGCCGGCCGCCTCGGGCACCCACGACTTCGTCCACACGCCGTTCGGGAAATACAGACACGCCATCCGGACCGGCGGCTTAGCCGGCGCCGCCGCGGCGAACGCGCGCCCCACCGGCGCCATCGCATCGAGAATCGGCAGCGCGATCGCCGCGCCCATCCCGCGCAACATCGTCCGCCGTGATATCTGCCAGTTCGCGCTCAATCCGTGTCCTTTACGCCGCCACTATACCGGTGGCGGAACGGATAGCTCAACGCGATCTCGGTGAACAACGCCGACGCGCGGTAGTCGTTCCGCTGCAACGCGGCCACCGAATCGCGGATGACGCATTGGTCGTACGCAGTCAGCGGGCGCCCGAGCGCGTAACCCAGCATCTTCTGCGAAAGGTGCCGCGCGAAGTCGTCTTTGCGCTTCATCAGAATCGCCTTGAGCTCGACCGGGCCGCTGAACGTCTCGCCCGAGGGCAGCTCACCTCGCGCGTCCACCGGCGCGCCGCCGAGTTCCGCGCGCCAGCGCCCGATCGGGTCGAAGTTTTCCAGCCCAAACCCGATCGGATCCATCTTCGCGTGGCACGACGCGCACTCGGGTTTCGTCCGATGGGCCTCGAGCTGCTCGCGAAAACTCAGGCCGTGCACGGGCTGATCGTCCTCGGGCAGCGCCGGCACGTCCGGCGGCGGCGGCGGCACGCGGTCGCCCAGCAACTGTTCCAGCACCCATTTGCCGCGCAGCACCGGGCTCGTCCGCAGCGGATGCGACGTCGCCGTCAGCACGGCCGCCATGCCCAGCACGCCCCCGCGCGCGTCGTCCGCCAGCGGCACCACGCGCATCTCGCCGCCCGCCACGTCCGGCAACCCGTAAATCGCCGCGAGCCGCTCGTTCGCGACGGTGTAATCCGAATCGATCAACTCGAGCAGGCTGCGATCCTCCTGAACGATCCGCGTGAAGTATCGCGACGCCTCCTCGCGCATGTCCGCCGCGAGCGTCTCGTCAAATTCGGGAAACCGGTCTGCGTCGGGCTTTGTGATCTCGCCCAATTGCGTGATGCCGAGCCACTGACCCGCGAACAGATCGCCCAGCGCCCGCGCCTTCGGGTCTTTCAGCATTCGCGCGACCTGCGCGCGCAGCACGCCGTCCTCCTGCAACCGGCCCTCGCGCGCGGCCGCGGCCAATTCGCCGTCGGGCATCGAGCCCCACAGGAAATACGACAGGCGCGCCGCCAGCGGAAAATCCCCCAGCGCATACTCGCCCGGCGCGTCAGGCTCCGGCTCGGCCAGGAACACGAAATGCGGCGAAAGCAGCACCGCCTTATACGCGAGCTTGATCGACTGGTCGTAACTGTCGCCGTGCTCCCGCGCGGCATCAAATACGTTCAACAACCGATCCGTCTCGTCGTCCGTCACCGGCCGGCGCCACGCCCGCGCGGCGAACTCGGCAATCACGGATCGCGCCGCGTCGCGCGCGGAGACTTTGTGGCCGGGATCGACCGGAATGAGCCGTGCCCGCGCCGTGCGCGCATCGGCCTCTTCCTCGATCCAACGTTCAGGGATGAACGGCAGCAGCCGCGGGTTCGACGGACCCGCGGTCCATTTCCAGCGCGGTTCGGGCAACGCCTGCTCGATCGCAAGGTCAGCCGCGTCGAGATACTTCTCAATCTGAATCGCGGACAGGAACAGCGCGTCGCCGTTGTTGTCGAAGCCCTCCCCGCCCGCGCCGTCCGCCGGGAACGATTCCGCGACGGAAACCTCGACGCCGAGCAGGTCGCGCAGCGTGTTCTCGTATTCGAACCGGTTCAGCCGCCGGCTCATGACGAACCCGGGGAACCACGCCTGCGACTCCTCGTTTGCGATGGTGTCGCAGCCGCCGCCGGGCTGGAGCGATTTCGCCCACTCGGCGATCAGCGCGCGTTCTTCGTCGGACGGTTTCGGCTCGTCCTTCGGCGGCATCTCCCGGTTCTCGACGCGCATCGCGATCCGCTGCCACAACGCCATCGAATCGACGACCATGTCCATCGTCTCGAACCGTTCGATATCGAGATCGCCCTTCTTGTCGAACGCGTTGTGGCATTCGGTGCAGAACGCGGTGACGATCGGGAGCACGTCCGTCTCAAACGCGATCGGGCGGTCCTCGGCGCGAGCGGAGACCGCGGCGCAGACGAGAACTGTCGCGAGGGTGAACGGTAGACGGCAACACTTCATCTATCGCATTTTACCGCGCACGCCGCGCAAGGCCAAAACTGGGAGGGCAAGCGTACTCGCGAGCCGGCGTTTCGAAGCGCGCAACGGCTCGCGAGTACGCTCGCCCTCCCAAGGATCACCGCAACTTGTACAAACTCGGTATCCGGTCGGAGCGGAAAACCGCCCACCCAATGCTCGGATCGTCGATCACCAGTTCGAACACCTTGCTTGGCGGCGACTCGTGTGTCACTTCGACGATCCGCGACCAATGCCGGTCGCCGAAAATGTTCGCCGACTGGTTCCCGTCCTTGTCCTTGAGGCGGCCGCCGTCGGTAATGAGGATGTTTCCCGTCTCCGGCAGCCAGTCCACATCACAGATAAACGGGGAGTAGAAACGGTCCGCGCCGTCCTCGTCGCCATACGTCCACACCTGTTTGACCGTCCGCGCCTGCTCGTCCACCGCGAATTCGACCACCCGGCTATACGAGTCCTGCGGCTTCATGCGTTCCTGGCCGGGACTCGCCCGGTAGTTGCCGTTGTCGAACAGCGTAATCGTCCCTTGAGGCGTCAGTTTGGCCGCGTGCTGGTGGTACTGCCACTTGAACGGCTCGCCCACGGGCTCAAGGAGCAGCTTCGCGTCCGTCTCGTTCCACCCGTCGTGATTGCCCAGGATCCAGAGAATTTTTCCCGTCTTCAAATCGAGTTTGAACACGATGTCGAGGTGGCGCGCGGACAGGATCGCGCAGTCAGTCTTCGCGTCGTAAAACACCGAGTTCGTATGGCTCCAGTCTTTCGCCGGCGCCTTGAGCACGTCCTTGTACACCTGCGCGTAAAAAAACGTCTGCAGCGAGTCGTACCCGATGCGCATCGGGTCGATCAGATCGAACAGCTTGAATTCGCGGACGATTTTCCCATTTGGCTCAACTTCGAGGATCACGTCGCCGATCACCTGCGAAGGCGCGTTCGGCGAGGGCACGGTCGATTCGCTCGTCGGGTACGCCTCGAAGTCGCGCACTTCCGTACTGAGGATCATGAAGTTCCCGTCCGGCTTCACGTCGAAGTTGTGATGAAAGGTGTCCGTCTCGATGGGAATGCTCCCCTCCGGCACGTCCTTGGGCACGCCCGTCGAGTGCCATCGCTGAACAACATGGCCGAGCATGTCGATCTCGACCATCTGGCCGTTGCGATCGGTCTGATACGCCACGTTTCCGTTGTACATCACCACGGGATCGTTCACCGTGTGGTCCGTCCGGTAGTACCAGACAATCTCGCCCTGTGCGTCCACCGCGATCAGCAGACCGAAGTCCCGCTGCGGGTCGGCCCCCGCCGGCCAGCGGAAGAACGGGATGAGGCTCAGCCCCGGCTCCATCCGCCGCGGACGCGCCGTCGTAATCGACAACGGCGGGAAGTCGCCGGGCAGCGGCGGCGTGGTCATTTCGAACGTCGCGGTGGACGCCTTGTTGCCGTTCGCATCGGCGACTTCCGCGTGAATCTTGTGCAGCCCGTTCGACGTCATCCCGAGCGCCATCAGCCGGTGCTCCGTGCCGGCCGCCTCGCTAAATGTATGTTGCGAGGTCCCCTTCGGGCCGTCAATGAAAATCGTCGCGGTGGCCGGCGCATCGGTCGTGAACGTCAGCAGCGCCGTCAGCGGGGCGTGACCGCTCGGGTCAGCCTGAAACTTCGGATCGCCGATCGTCAGCCCATGCGCCGAAACGCACGCCAACGCTGCCGTTACGATAACTGCGCTCAATCTCGTCCACCGTGCCATCTCGTTATTCCTTCTGTGTCCCGGGCTTCACAAGTACCCGAGCGATTCAAGGTTCTGCAACGTCTCCGGATCCGGAGCGATTTCAAACTGCGTCGCGAGCCGCGGCGCAATGCCGCGATCGGTACACAACGCGCGGTACGATTCCAGCGCCGCCCGGAGATCTGCCGCGCGCCCGCCGTCCGAAGCAAGCACGTTGCTGGTCTCGCGCGGGTCTTTCGACAGATCGAAAAGCGCCTCATGCGCCCCCGCGCCCCACAGCGGCGGCAGCGGTCTCGATCCGTCCAGAAAAGCGTTCGCCGTCTCCTGGTGCGCCCGCGCCGCCGCGAACCGCGCCTCGGGCGCCGGCCAGAGGCTCGACGCGACATACTTCATGCCGTCAACGGTCACCGACCGCACGATGACGCGCTCCGGTATCACGACCTCGGCGATTCGGCCTCCGGGCGGAGGCGCGAACTCCAGCGCGTCACCGTTCGCTCCGAACAGCGCCGTGCCCTCCCGCGCCGCCCCGTCGTCCTCGATGCCCAACAGCGCCAGTATCGTCGGCGCGACATCCACGAGGCTCACCACGTCCGCGATCGCCGCTGCCGGCACCGCGCCCTCGGCCCGCAGCACGAGCGGCACGCGCGTCGCTTCGTCGTACACCGTCCACCCGCTGCCCAGCGCGCCGTGCTCGAGCACTTCGAAACCGTTCAGCGACGTCACGACAAACAGCGTTTTCTCCGCGCGGCCCGCGCTCGCAAACGCATCGACGAGCTTCGCGAGTTGCGCGTCGGACTTCCGAATCGCGTCCGCATATTCGTCCCGGGTGGCGTCAACTCGATCCTGCGGCGGGGGGAACGAAGCAGCGTAATCCTCCGCGAACTGGGCCACATTGAGCGGTTGCACCGATCCCTCGGCCGCCTCGCCAAAATACAGGCGTGACGCGAGCGGCCCGGCGAAGTGGACGTAGAGAAACACGCGATCGTCGCCCGCGTCCTCGAGGAATTCCGTCGCGCGTTGCACGAGCCGCGCATCGTCGAGCGGCTGGCCGGCTCGCGCGATATCGATCTCTTCGAATCCCTTCGTGAACCCCGCGCCCTGGATCGCCGGCTGGTTCGCCAGCAGGCCGGTGTAATACCCCGCCTCCGCGAAATACTGCGCAAGGGTCCGGGTCTGATCGTGCGGCTCGGCTTCGAACGCGCCGATCGTGCCCCCGGCGGTCGGCAACCGCCCGGTGAAAAACGAGGCCAGCGATTGCAGCACGTGCGACGAATTCGATGCGGCGTCGGAAAACCGCAGGCCCCCGCCAGCGAACTCGGCCAGAAACGGTGCGGTCTCCCCATCGACGAAATCAGAACGCAAACTGTCGATGACCACGACGACCACGTCGTAGCCCGCCAGAGAATTCGCTCGGTATTTGGGCACGTCCGCCGGCGCGGCTTGCCCGGCCGGCTGCGTCGGCGCCTCCGCCGGCCCGCCACACCCCGCGAACGCCGCGCAAACCACTATCCAGCAGACGAATCGCATGCCACCCCGGTCCCGATAACAGCGCTCGACGCTATCAGACCGCACGGATGACTTTCACCGTTCCGCAGGGGTTCCCGCACGATCCGGCCCCCAACGGGCACGAATTCGGGTAAAATTCATCGGAACATCGCAATTCGGCTACGAAAGGCTGACTTTTACCGTTACGAATACCACCGGAATCAGCTAACAATCGCTAGTTTCTATTGATTTGCGCAGTAAGCTTTGTTGGACGGGGGATGCGATGAGAAGTTTCTATCGCGGGTTTTCTGCCGCGCTGTCGGTCGCCCTGACGTGCGCCGTCGCCACGCCGCTTCACGCGCAACAGGCCGACGACCCCGACTTCGAAATCGAGTACTCGGGCGCTGCAAACGTCCCGGTCGTCACGTATCACGTCGAAAACGCGATCGAGTCGGACGACCCGCAGCCGCTGCTGCGTATCTACGGCGACGGCCGCGTACACGTCCACAAACCCTGGCACAACACCGACGCGGGCGACTACCAATTCAATCTTTCCGACGACGAGATGGCCGGTCTGCTCGAGGACCTGCAAGTTAACGGCGTGATGACGTACGATGCCAAGGCTGTCGACGAGCAGCGCAAAGCCGCCCGCGAGGAGCGCCGTGCACTGGCACGCGCCGGCCAGGTTGTCCTCACGAACAACTCGGACGTCGAGATCGTCGTCGTCCGGGTCGAACTGGAAACGTATCGTCCGTCTCGCGCCGCCGCCGCGGCCACGAAGTTCTCCAAAGAGGTACGATGCCCGAACCTGCGCAACGAAGCGCAGGAATTCCCGGACATCGCCGCGCTGCAAGGCATGGCGCGCGCAGAGGAGTCGCTCAAGTCCTACGTCGGCGATCGCCGCCTGCGCCGTGTCGCCGGGGCCGGCGCGCGATGAAGGCCCTGCGAAACCGGCACGCCGCGGGCGTCCTCGCGTCGCTGCTCACGCTTGCCACGTCGCTTCCCGCGCATCCCGCGGGCTACATCTTCGCGGGCGAAGGCAACGGCGTTTCCATCATCACGCACCCAAAGGGATACATGGGCTTCGGCGCCAACCTCGTCATCCGCGTCGGCATCGATCCGTCGAGCCTCCACGCCGCGCAAATGGTCGTGCCCGTCCAGAACATCATACGCACGATGAACGCGCTCCAGCCCACTACCGGCAATCTCAAAGCGGCCAACGTGCCTTCCTCGCAGTGGGACTTCGAGTCCGTCGCGCTGCACGAAATGGGACACGCCATGGGGCTCGCGCACTGCAATCTCGCCACCGAGTCCGGGTTGCCCGCGGCGGACCGCGACTACACCCAGGCCTCGGACGGCAACGGCAATTCGAACTCGAACGAGCCCGCCGCCTTCAACCTCAACGCCGGCGGCGACGGAATCAAGGGATCGCGCGACGACATCCGCGGCGATGACCTCAATCTCAATTGGTTCATCAAAGGCGTGAACGATCCCGGCGCGACGCTCCCGGCCATCGTCGACAGCACGACCTACGGCCGGCTGCTGTCCCATCTGCCGG
>CAYPNI010000102.1:0-14995 GCA_964411925.1 uncultured Nitrospirales bacterium | reverse complement strand
CCCCACGTGTCGCCGCCGAAGTAACCGAAGCTGTGCCCCTCGGCGGTCGTGGCCCCGAACGGAGGGAATATCCGCATCGTGTTCGGGCGGGCGGCTGCGGTCATCGCCGCCGAAAGCGCACGACTGGGCGTGAGGTCGTAGTCGTTTTCCGCCTGGCCGAAAAAGAGTGGCATGCGCGCCGCCTTCGCTGCGTCGGTGAGCGCACGCTGCAGGTTCGGCGAGCCCGCCCACGTCTGGGCGGCGCCGGCGAAGTTCAGCCCGGCGTGCAGGCCCTCAACGTGCGCCGCGGCAAACATCGTGACGATTCCGCCGAACGAATTGCCCGCCACCACGACGCGGTCGCCGCGGACGTACGGCTTCGCCCTGATGAAGGCGAGCGCCGCGCGCACGTCGTCGAGCTGCGGCCCCTTCATGAGTTCCACGAGCAGCGGGTCGCGGGCCTCCCGGCCCTTGAGCTGCTCGATCGCGTTGAGCGAGTCGAGGATGTACTGACCGGTCTCCCGCGACAGCCACTGTCCGCGGCGCGCCGGCGCAAAGAACACGAACCCCAGCTTCGCATACGCAGGTCCGACAGCGGCGACCTCGCGGGTGTAGTCGCGACCGCTGCCGTGATTGAACAGGATCGTCGCGAACGGTCCCGCCCCGGCGGGACGGTAGATGATCCCCCGCAACGTGAGTGCCCCGCTCGCGAATGACACGGTGTCCGGGGCAAGCAGGCCGGCTGATGGCCCGGCAGCCTGTTGTGCGCCGGCAACGCACACGCCGGAAAGCGCAATGAGGGACGCACCCGCGAGCATCGGCACGATGCCGCCCCTCGCGCGACGCAAAACGTGGCGCGCCACGCGGCTCACTTCTCGAGACCCACGGCCCCGCTCTTGATGAACGTGCCCGCGCGCAGGTCGCTCAGCGCGACGGCCAGTTCGTCCCTCGTGTTCATCACGATCGGCCCGTACCACGCCACGGGCTCCTCGATCGGACGCCCCGAAACCAGCAGGAACCGTATTCCCTGCTCGCCCGCCTGCACGACGACCTCGTCGCCGCCTCCGAACGTGACGAGCGACCGGTTGCCGGTCATCGAGCGAACGGGATTGTCGTCCTCGACGTGCCGCTCGGTCAGCACGCCGGTCGGCTCCGATGCGTCGCGAAACGACCCCTCGCCCTCGAACACGTACGCGAACGCGTTGGCACGAGTGTCCACCTTGAGGTGTTTCTTCTTGCCGGGCGGAACGAACACGTCGAGGTAGCGCGGATCCGCGGCGATGCCATCCACCGGCCCCTTCTTGCCCCAGAACTCGCCGATGATCACGCGCACCTTCGTGCCGTCGTCATCGATGACCTCGGCGACGTCCTTGGACTTCACGTCCTGGTAGCGCGGCGTGGTCATCTTCTGCGCCGCCGGGAGGTTCGCCCACAGCTGAAACCCGTGCATCCTGCCCTGCGCGTCGCCGTGTGGCATCTCCTGGTGCATGATGCCGCTCCCGGCCGTCATCCATTGCACGTCGCCCGCCCCAAGCCGGCCTTCGTTGCCAAGCGAATCGGCGTGGGACACGTCTCCGGCAAGCACGTAGGTGATGGTCTCGATGCCGCGATGCGGGTGCCACGGAAAGCCGGCGAGGTAGTCGCTCGGCTGGTCGCCCCGGAAGTCGTCGAACAGGAGGAACGGATCGTATTCGTTCTTCTCGCCGAAGCCGAACGCCCGACGCAGACGTACGCCGGCACCCTCCATGGTCGGCGTGGACTCGATGACTTTCCTGACGGGACGAATCGACATTGCTGCTCCTGCGAATTGACGCGGACTTGGTGCGCAGGGGCGCCAGACGATCGAACACCCCGGCCATCGATACAGCGTACTTCTATATAGTAGCGATCGTGGCAACCCCCCCGCGCGTGGTAGATTTGGCTGGCAGCAGCCGGGGCCGTCGAATCCTCGGGACCCGATCGGCCGTAGGGTCGTGGCCCGGCGACGCCCGCACACCGAGTTCCAATGACCGAACCCATCCAAGCCACGACCGCACCGGTTGCCGTTCAGGGCGCACGATCCGCCCCGACGGCCGCCGAGATGTACCGTGCCCTGGTTTCGCAGCGCGACATCCTCGGGGACCAATTGAGCGATGTGCAGCGCATGCGTTCGAACCTCGTGGATCAGCTCGGGGCGCAGAACCAGACGCCGGCAAGCAAGGCGTCGCTCGAAGCACGCATCGCGAACGCGGACGCGCGCATCGTGGAGCTGGACAAGGCGATCGCGGCAAGCGATGCGGCGGTCGCGGCCGCGGCTGCCGTCCCTGGTGCCACGGTGCGGCCGCCTCAACCGCCGCGCTCCGGACCGCCTGAAGAGGTGTTCGTGCTCGGCGCCATCTTCATGTTCGTCGTGCTGCTCCCGATGAGCATCGCCTTTGCGCGGCGCATCTGGCGCCGGTCCGCACGGGCCGAAGTCGTCCTGCCGCCGGAGATGGCGCAGCGCATGGAGTCACTCGAACGGGGAGTGGAAGCGATCGCCCTGGAAGTCGAGCGCATCGGCGAGGGGCAGCGCTTCGTTACGCAGGCCCTGGCGCAACGCGGCGATGTTCGCGGCATTGGCGCGGGCGCCGAACCGGTCCCCGTCCGCCGCGGAGACGAGCGCCGCTAGCAAGGCCGGTGCTCACGGCGGTCGCATAATCAGCGCCACCGCGACAGAATACGATCGTGCGCAAGAACGTCCTGCTCTTCGGGCTCCTGGGCGGCGTGCTGATTGCGATGCTCAGGGCCATCGAGTATCGCTGGCTCATCGTCGAGCATTCCGTCGAGATCTACGGCGGAATCGTCGCGGCGGTCTTCGCAACCATCGGCATCTGGCTGGGACTGAAGCTGACCCGCGGGCGGGAGACCGTCGTGGTTCGCGAGGTGCCGGTCCGGGTCGAGATCGCCACGCCGGCAGAGTTCGTGCTGGACCAGTCCAAGCTGGCCGAACTGCGGATCACGCCGCGCGAGCTCGAAATCCTCGAGCTCATCGCCGCGGGGCTCAGCAACCGCGAAATCGCCGAACGGGTGCACGTGAGCGAGAACACGGTGAAGACGCACTCGGCGCGCGTATTCGACAAGCTCGGCGCCCGGCGGCGGACGCAGGCGGTCCAGCGGGGCAAGGAATTCCGGCTGATTCCGTAGGGCAGGCACGCGCCGGCGTCACCCGAACGGATGAAATTGTTCATTTCGGGCGAAAATCACCCGAACGGGTGACGCGCACACCGCCCGCGGGCCCGTACCATCCGCGCCATCCTCAACCAGGGAGTGACCCGTGAAGCGGATCGTACTGACGTTCGGCCTCATCGCAGGGGGCGTGCTTTCAGCGATGATGGCCATCACCACGCCGTTCGCCGACCAGATCGGGTTCGACAAGGGCGCCATCATTGGCTACACGTCGATGGTGGTCGCTTTCCTGATGGTCTTCTTCGGGATCCGCTCGTACCGCGACGGTGTCGGCAAGGGGGCGGTCAGCTTCGGCCGCGCGTTCCGGATCGGGATCACGATCACGGCGATCGCTTCCGTCTGTTATGTGGCGACGTGGCAGGTCGTGTACTACAACTTCGCGCCGGACTTCACGGACAAGTATGCCGCGTACGCGCTGGAGAAGGACCGCGCGGCCGGCAAGTCGGAGCAGGAACTGGCAGCCAAGGCCGAGGAACTCGCCAAGTTCAAGGAGATGTACAAGAACCCGCTCGTGAACATCGGGCTGACGTTCCTCGAGCCGCTGCCGGTTGGCCTGCTGATGACGCTGGTCGCTGCCGGCATCCTGCGCCGCGAGGCGCGCGTTGTCGAAACCTGACCCGTATATTCGGGGCTCTTCCCCCGCTCCGGAGCTGGTGATGCGTCCAGTCAAGTCCATCCTCGCCACGCTGGCGTGCGGCGCACTGCTCGCCGCCCCGCTGGCGGCGCAACGCCCACTGAAGGTGTTCATCTCGGTGGACATGGAGGGCATCGGGGGGGTGGTGACGTCCGAGCAGCTCGGACCGGCGGGTTTCGAATACGGGCGCTTCCGTGAGTTCATGACGGCGGAGGCGCTCGCCGCCATCCAGGGCGCGCGCGAGGCCGGTGCCACGCAGTTCGTGGTCGCCGACGCGCACGGCAACATGCAGAACCTGCTCATCGAGCGGTTCCCGCGGGACGTGACGATCATCCGCGGTTCGCCGCGGCCCCTGATGATGATGGAGGGCATCGACTCGACCTTTCACGCCGCGATGTTCATCGGCTACCACTCCGCGACGACGAATCCCCAGGGAGTGCGCGCCCACACGATCTCCTCCGCGACGTTCGCCGCGGTGAAGCTCAACGACGTGCCGATGGCCGAGTCGGGCATCAATGCGACGATCGCCGGTTCGTTCGGCGTGCCGGTGGTGATGATTTCGGGTGACGAGCAGGCGGTGGGTGAGCTCCAGCGGCTGACGGCTGCGGCGGGGAGCACCGGTGGCGGCGCCGAGGGCGCGGTGGTGAAACGGGCGATCAGCTTCCACGCGGCGGCGGTGATGACGCCGGAGGCGTCGCAGGCCGTCATCCGCGAAAAGGCGCGCGCGGCGATTGCGCGGCTGCGCGACTTCCGGCCCGTACCGGCGCGCGGCCCGTTCCGGCTCGACCTCACGTACAAGAGCTACACGCCGGCCGAGCTGATGGCGTACCTGCCCGGAACTGAACGGATTGATGCGCACACGGTGCGGTTCCGCGCACAATCCATCACCGACGTGTCGCGATTCATCGAGTTCGCGATCGCGTATCGCGCCGACCTCACCCCCTGAACCGGCCTTCGCCAAGCCCCAGGTCAATCGCCGGTCGTGCAAGACTACACGCAAGGTTCGATTCCGCGACACATCGTCCACACGGCCATTCCGGTGTTCGCCGGAATGCTGTTCCAGACGCTGTACTACCTCGTGGACCTGTATTTCGTCGCGCAGCTTGGCGGCGACGCCGTGGCGGGCGTCAGCGCGGCCGGCACGCTGCAGTTCATCGTCATGGCGGTGACGCAGGTGCTGTCAGTCGGCACGCTCGTCCTGATCTCGCACGCGACCGGCCGGAAGGACCGCGCCGATGCCAATCGCGTGTTCCACCAAAGTCTCTCGCTCGCGGCAATCTGCTGCGCCGGTGCCGTCGTGGGCGGGTACGCCTTCGCGGGCGCCTACACCAACGCGCTCGGTGCCAACGCGGCGACGCAGACCGCCGCCCGCCAGTACCTGACGACGTTCATACCGGCGCTCGGGCTGCAGTTCGCAATGGTGACTACCGGCGCAGCGCTGCGGGGCATGGGCATCGTCAAGCCGACGATGATCGTGCAGGTGATCTCCGTCGTGATCAATGCGATCCTGGCGCCAGTGCTGATCGCCGGTTGGGGGACGGGCCGGCCGCTCGGCGTCCATGGCGCTGGGCTCGCGTCCACCATCGCCGTTGCGGCCGGCGTGGTGATGCTGGGCGCGTATTTCCTGCGGCTCGAGTCGTTCGTGAAGTTCGACCGCGCGCTCCTCGCTCCGCACGTCGCCACTTGGAAGCGCATGGCGCGCGTCGGGCTGCCCGCCGGCGGTGAGTTTGCGCTGATGTTCGTGTACATCGGGATCATCTTCGTGCTCATTCGCGGCGTCGGCGCCGATGCCCAGGCCGGATTCGGCATCGGGTCGCGTGTCATGCAGTCGCTGTTCATCCCCGGCATGGCCATCGCCTTCGCGGCCGCGCCCATCGCAGGGCAGAACATCGGCGCGGGACTGTACGATCGCGCGCGGCGCACCTTCGTGGTCGGCGTGATGATGGAGAGCGTCGTTATGCTGGTGCTCACCGTGGTCGCGCAGATCGAGGGCGACACGCTCGTGCGCGCGTTCACGCACGAGCCGGCCGTGGTGACGTTCGGCGCCGACTTCCTGCGGATCATCTCGCTCAACTTCGTGGCCCAGGGCGTGATCTTCACCGCGTCGGGCATGTTCCAGGCACTCGGCAACACCGTGCCCGCGATGCTGAGCAGCGCGACGCGGGTGGTGAGCTTCGTGATCCCGGCGATCCTGCTCTCGCGCCGCGCGAACTTCGAGCTTCGGCACCTGTGGTATCTCTCCGTGGCCACGGTCACGCTTCAGGCGGTGGTCAGCGTGACGCTGCTGGCGCGAGCGTGGAAGCAGCGCGTGGACGAATCGCTCGTGCCACGCGTGGCGCCTGCGCCCGCTGCCGCCGCGGCGGACGCCTGAGACCAGGAATTCGTGAACTGCCGGCCCGCCGGGCGTCACTCCACGCGGCGCGCGTCGTGGGCGATATTCCGGGAGCCACTTTCCTGAGGATGTGAGCATGTTCCGCCCATTCGCCGCCGTCGCCGGTGCGACCATCGTCGTTGCCGCCGCCTCGCCGCTCAGCGCCCAGCCGGCAGTGCAGCGCACCGCGCTCCACGATTTTCGCGCGGTCACCGTGGCCGAGGGACTCGAGAACCCGTGGTCCGTGGCGTTCGTGCCGGGCGGCGACATCCTCATCACGGAACGACCGGGTCGCCTGCGCATCGTGCGCAACGGCGCGCTGCTGCCGACGCCCGTGGCCGGGCTGCCGACGATCCGAACCGGTGGCCAGGGCGGGCTGCTCGATGTGCTGCCGCATCCGGCGTTCGCCACAAACCGGCTGATCTACTTCAGTTACGCCAAGCCGAGCGCCGACGGTCAGCAGGGCGCCACCGCCGTGGCGCGCGCCCGGTTCGAGAACGACCGGCTCACGAACGTGCAGGAGATATTCGAAGCGCAGGTGTGGAGCGCGGGCCGCGGCCATCACGGCTCGCGGCTCGCGTTCGACGCCAACGGATTCCTGTTCATCACCCTCGGCGACCGACAGGTTCCGCCGGAAGGGGACCTCGCCGCCCACCCCGCCCAGAGCCTGGCGAATCATTTCGGGACGGTCGTGCGGCTGCACGACGACGGCCGCGTTCCGGCCGACAATCCGTTCGTGGGCCGCGAAGGCGCGCTGCCGCAGATCTGGAGCTACGGCCATCGCAATGTGCAGGGGCTCGCGATCCATCCGACCACAGGCGACGTGTTCGCGTCCGAACACGGTCCGCAGGGTGGCGACGAGGTGAACGTCCTGCAGCCCGGCAAGAACTACGGGTGGCCGGTCGTCGGCTTTGGCGTGAACTACCGCACGGGCAGCGCCATCCACTCCGGCACGCACAAGGAAGGAATGGAGCAGCCGGTGCACGTCTGGGTGCCGTCGATCGGGACATCCGGACTCATGTTCTACACCGGCGACAAGTTCCCCCAGTGGCGCGGCAACCTGTTTGCCGGCGGACTCTCCGGTGAGCAGCTCGTCCGGCTCACGCTGAACGGGCGCGCCGTGACCGACGTCGAAACGATGCTCCGTCGCCAGGGCCGCATCCGCGACGTTCGCCAGGGCCCCGACGGATTCATCTATGTGGCGTTCGAGGATCGCAACGGCGGCAAGACGGCCGTCGTGCGACTCGAACCGGCGGCGCGCTAGCGCGCCGCCGCCGCTACGAGTTGATCATCTCGACGATCGGCGGTGCCAGCCACGGAACGGCGAGGAACGCGAGTGCGAGAAGGAAGCCGAGAATCCAGGGTCCCTTGTCGTCCTGCGCCGGATAGGCACGCGCCGACCTGAGTGCGAACACGGCGACCGGAAGGTGTGCGATTGCCACGACGATCGGCTTCCACTCCGCCTGAAGGGCGAATGGACGCGCCATCGCAGTGACGACAATCAGGTAGGCCGTCTGGATGACGCCGAGTCCGAGCGCCATCCCGAACCCGAGACGATCGCCGGCGTTCTTGGCCATCCACATGATGACCAGGAGGTACGCGAGCATCGCCAGGCCGATGTACGGAACCTCGGCAATCAGGCGGTCCGTCTCGCGGACGAGCGAGAGGAGATTGAATTCGAGGAGCAGCTTGGTGAGCAGCGCGACGCCAATCGCCGTTCGCACGTTCCGACGATGGCGTTCGACGGCCGCAACCGCCTTCTTGAACGCTCCCGGATCCGGCGGCGGCAGGTCGTAACGCAGGGCCATCGTGCGAGTTGTTTGGCGGGAGTTGCGGCGGGGTCGCAGTAACGACGTCCCGGGCCGAAGGAGGGCAACGGGTCAGGCCGGCCGGTTCACTGGATCCGGGACGGCTGCGCGCGCCGCGGACACCCGATGGAAAACCGAAACCCTATGCGCTAGATTCTTCCGGCCGTGTCAAATCCCCCGGATCTCTCCAAGCTGCACATCCCGCGCGACGAGCCGTCGCCGGCGATGAGCAAGGCGGTCCGCCGCACGATCTGGCTCGCCGTGCTGGCGCTCATCGTGATAGCCGGGTTCGTGCTCGCCGCGAAGATCGGCGGCACCCCAATTGCGCAGACCATCATCGTGGCCCTCCCGGACGCATCGGGCGCTGCCGGGACCGCGGGCACGAGCGTCACCGCCAACGGATACATCGTGGCGCGGACACGCGCCTCCGTGTCGGCGAAACTGCCGGGCCGGCTGGCGACGCTTTCGGTGAGTGAAGGGTCGTATCTCAAGGAAGGCGACGTGATTGCCAGGCTGGAGAGCGCCGATTTCCAGGCCCAGGTCACGCAGGCCGACGCGAACCTCGCGAGCGCGCGCGCCGACCTGGCCGAGGCGGAGCAAACCAGCGCGTTCGAGGCGCGCGAGGCGGCGCGCTTGCGCGACATTCGCGCGCAGAACGCGCAGCTCGTGTCGGCGCAGGAGCTGAGCGCGGCCGAATTCCGCGCCGCGACCGCGGCGTCGCGGGTGCGTGCACTGGGCGCGCGCGTCGAAGCGGCGGAGGCCACGCGACGCTACGCACAAGCGAGCTTCGACAACACGATCATTCGCGCGCCGTTCAGCGGCACCGTGCTGCGGAAGGAGGCCGAGGTGGGCGAGGTGGTGGCGCCATCGGTGGGGGGCGGCCTGACACGCGGCGCGGTCGTGACGATGGCGGACCTGACGACGCTGGAAGTGGAAGTGGACGTGAACGAGGCATACATCGCGCGCGTGACCGGAGGCCAGCCGGCGCGCATCACGCTCGACGCCTATCCGGACACTTCGTTCAAGGGGCGCGTGCGGCAGGTCGTGCCGACCGCGGACCGGCAACGGGCCACGGTGCAGGTGAAGGTGAGCATCCTCGAGCGCGACCCGCGCATCCTGCCCGAAATGGCAGCCCGCGTGGATTTCCAGGAGGCACCGCGTCCCAGCGCAGCGCGAGGGCCCGCAACGCCGGCACGCATTCGCGTCCCGGCGGCCGCGGTGCGCGACCGGAATGGCCAGAGTGAAGTGTGGCTGGTGCGCGACGGCAAGCTGGAGCCGCGCGCTGTTGACGCCGGCCCGGTGAGCGTCGGCTTCCGCGAGATTCGTTCAGGCCTTTCCGGCGGCGAGCGCCTCCTCACCGGTGGCGTCGAAGCCCCTGAGGCGGGCATGCGCGTGAAGCTCCCCCCGACCCCGTGATGTTTCACCCCCCGACCGAAGGTCGCCATGGCACTCGTTGAACTCCGCGACGTCCACAAGTCGTTCCAGCGTGACACGCAACGCATCGACATCTTCACGGGCCTGACGCTCGACATCGAGCAGGGATCGTTCACTGCGCTCATGGGGCCATCGGGCTCGGGCAAGTCCACGCTGCTGAACCTGCTGGCGGGACTCGACAAGCCGACATCGGGTGTCGTCCGGGTCGGCGGCGCCGAGGTGAGCGCAATGACCCCGGCGCAGCTCGCCTCGTGGCGGTCGCGGCACGTCGGATTCGTGTTCCAGCAGCTCAACCTGCTGCCCGTGCTCACGGCGTTCCAGAACGTGGAGCTTCCCCTGCTGCTCACGAGCCTGGGCAAGTCGCAGCGTGCCGAGCGGGTGAAGCTCGCGCTGGGCGTGGTGGGGCTCGACGACCGGATGGACCACTATCCGCGCCAGCTGTCCGGCGGCCAGGAGCAACGCGTGGCCATTGCCCGGGCAATCGTGGCCGATCCGACACTGATCCTGCTCGACGAGCCGACGGGCCAGCTCGACGCCAAGAGTTCCGGCGACGTGCTCACGCTCCTGCAGCGCCTGAACACCGAGTTCAACAAGACGGTCGTGATCGTGACGCACGACGCGCACGCCGCCGAGCGCGCCCGGACGACGTTGCATCTCGAGAAGGGCACGCTCGTGGAGGCGGTGGGGGCGCGCGCATGAAGTTCCTTCCGCTGATCCTCGCCAACCTCGGTCGGCACAAGCGGCGCACGATCCTGACGATGTTCAGCGTTGCGCTGGCGCTCTTCCTTTTTGCGTCGCTGCAGACCGTGACGACCACAATCGCCGCGACGGCCAGCTTCGGCGGCGCCGACCGGCTGGTGACGACGAACGCGACTGGCATCGTCTTCCCGCTGCCGATGGCCTACGCCAACCGGCTGCGCACCGTGCCCGGCGTCGAGGCGATCACCTGGGCCAACTGGTTCGGCGGCAAGTATGGCGACGGCAAGCGCTTTTTCGGCCAGTTCGCCGTGGATCCCGAGTCGTACCTCGAGATGTACCCCGAAATGGTGGTCACGGAGGAGCACCGGCAGGCGTTCTTGCGTGAGAAGACCGGCGCCCTGATTGGGAAGCGGCTGATGGACATCTTCGGCTGGCGGGTGGGCCAGGACGTGACGCTGCAAGGCACGATCTTCCCGGGCGACTGGACGTTCAAGATCGCCGGCGTGTACACACCAACCGCGTCGGCGATCAGCGATGACATGATGATCTTCCGGCACGACTACTTCGATGAGCGGATCGGGCGGGCCGCGATCGCGGGGTGGTACGTGCTGCGGATCAGTTCGCCGGACCAGGCCGCGAACATCGCCAAGGCGATCGACGACCAGTACCGCAACTCCACGTCGTCCACCAAGACCGGCACCGAGCAGGCGTTCAACGCCAGCTTCGCCACGATGTGGGGGAACGTCTCCCTCCTGATGGGGACGATCGGGATGGCGGTGGTGTTCGCGATCCTGCTCGTGACGGCGAATGCGATGATGATGGGGATGCGCGAGCGCGTGCGCGAGATCGCCGTGCTCAAAACGATCGGATTCCGCGATGGAACGCTGTTCGGGCTGATCATGCTCGAGTCCACCGTGGTCGTGGTGACCGGCGCGGTGCTCGGGCTCGGCGGGGCGAAGCTGCTCTACAAGGGCACCAACTTCAACGCGGCGGGGTTCCTCCCGGGTTTCGATGTCACGCCGAGGACGCTGCTGATCGGTGGGCTGATCGCGGCCACGCTGAGCATCGCGAGCGGGCTCGCGCCCGCGCTGCGGGCCGCGCGGCTTCCGGTGATCCGGGCGCTGAGGTACGACGAATGAAGATCCCGCTCATCTACAACGTGCGGAGCGTGGTCCAGCGGCCGGTGTCCACGGCGTTCACGGCGCTCGGCATCGCGCTCGTGGTGGCCGTCTTCATCGCGATGCTCGCGCTCGCGAACGGGTTCATCACCGCGCTGGCCAGCACGGGCTCGGACGAAAACGTGATCGTGCTGCGGAGAGGAGCCGACTCGGAGCTGTCGAGCGGTATTGCGCGCGACCAGGCCAGCCTGCTCGGGTCGTATCCTCACGTGGCCACCGGCGCCGACGGCCGTCCGCTCGTGAGCCCCGAGATCTACGTGCTGATCGGGTTGCCGCGCTCGGCCAGCGACACCAACACGCTGGCCAACGTCGTCGTCCGCGGGATCAGCGACCGCGCGTGGGACGTCCGCAACAACGTGCGCATCATCGATGGCCGCAAGCCGGCAAGCGGCAGCCCGGAGATCTGCGTCGGCGCCAAGAAGGCGGGCACGATTCCCGGCGGCGCGATCGGGCAGTCCATCCGCTTCAGTGGCCGCGACTGGACCGTCGTCTGTCATTTCACCGCCGCCGGGTCGGCGTTCGAGTCGGAAATCTGGGGCGAGAACGAGCAGTTCATGCCGGTGTTCCGCGGCCAGGTGTTCCAGTCGGTGACATTCCGGCTCAAGGATCCCGCCGCCTTCGAGGACGCCAAGCGGGCGCTCGAGGCCGACAAGCGGCTCACCGTCGACGTGCACCGCGAGTCGACGTTCTACACCCAGCAGTCGGCTCTCCTCGGCAACATCCTGAAGATCCTGGCCATCCTCATCACGGCGATCATGGCCGTCGGCGCCGTGTTCGGCGCGGTGAACACGATGTACACCGCCGTATCAGACCGCACCAACGAGATCGCAGTGCTGCTGACCCTCGGGTTCCATCCGCGCAGCGTGATGGCAAGCTTCCTCGCGGAGTCCACGATCATTGCGACGATCGGCGGACTGCTCGGCTGCCTGATTGCGCTGCCGGCCAACGGGATCGTGGCGAGTACGACGAATTGGGCGAGCTTCAGCGAGCTTGCGTTTGCGTTTCGCGTCACACCAGGCCTGCTGCTGGCCGGGCTGATCTTCGCCGTGGTGATGGGATTCGTGGGCGGGTTCTTCCCGGCGCGCCGCGCGTCGAGGATTCCGGTGGCTCAGGCCATTCGGTAGTCGATCACACGGCCGGCCGCCGCGACAGCGCGGCAGCCGGCCGTGCGATCCGGGCCCGCGCGCCTTCAGCGGCGCGAGATGCCGACCATCAAGTTCAAGTCGTTGCCATTCGCGCGCGCGGTGCGGCGCTCGAGGTCACTGTACGAGGCCTGATAGCCTCGAACCTCGGCCCGGAAACCCCAGCGACCATTGGGCTTTCCGATATCAGTGCCAACGGAACCGAAGCCCGCAAGCCCCGTCACCGACATCGTGACCGGATCAGGAAGCACGTACGAGCGGCTGCCCACGCCCGCCCCGACAAACGGACTCAGCGTCCAGGCGCCCGATGTTTCCGCGATGCGGAACTCCAGGCCGCCGTCGTAGGTCCAGGCGAATGCATATGCGGGAAGAGTCTGTGAGCGGCGCGTCGGCGCGTTCGCCCAGGTGGTCGAGACTGTCGCGCTGAGACGGCTATTGATGGTGACTGCCGCCTGCACACCGCCCAGTCCCCCGGCGCCATACACGTCCTTCAGGGAACCGCTGGGCGACGTGGCGCCCGCGACCAACCGCGCGGTGAGCCTCGACGACTGCGCGTGTGAGTTCGACGCGGCGGCCAGTGTGAGGAACAACATTCCGGCAACTGCCCCGCGTCCAAGACGGGTGGGAAAAGAGTGAAACAGCATGGGTTGAACTCCGCGAAAATGGTGAAGAAGTCGGCGCTTTCCGGAGGCGCCGAATTAATTTCTATTTTCGCTTTTTTGGGTTTTCAAGCCCCCGCCTCCCGGCGCCTGATGCTCTGTGTAAGTGATTACTCGCCAATCACTTAGCCGAGCGTCACAAGACGACAAAGGGCGCCATTTCTGGCGCCCTCGGCCGTTCAAAATGGAGTGGTGCTACCGGCTGAGCCAATACGCGAACTTCACCAGGAATGTGTTGTCCGGATGCAGGTCGAGGAGGTCGCGGTACTCGCTTGTCCACGGCCGGTTGTCGTTCTGGCCGGCGAACCCCTCGCGGCCGTGCGCCCAGACCACGAACAGTGTCGAACCCGGGCGGTATTCCCAGCGCACCACGGCGTTGGTGCGCAATTGGCGGAACGTGAACGCGGTTGGTGAGCCGGCCGGCGCGGTGAAGGCCTTGTACCGGGCATCGTATGCATCGGCATCCGGCGTGGCGCTGATCTCGCGGACGTTCGAATAGGTGCCGGTCGAGACGAACGGCTCACCGTAGAACTCGAACGTCAGGTCGGGCGTGGCGGTGTAGTTGAGCCGCGCCGACATCCCGACGGTGTTCTGCTCGAGCCGTGCGAATGTGTAATGCGTGCCCCCGGCGTCGGTGAAGTTGCCGTACCACTGCGAGTCGTTCGTGTTGTCCGAGTAGTTCATCCCGAGGTTCAGGCCGAGGCGCGTGCTGAACCGGAAGTTCACGTACGGATTGAACGACGTGCTCTGCGAGTTGCCATCGTCACCGAAGCCGAGGTTGAACCAGAGGCCGCCGGACACGGGCTTGCGACGGTCGGTGTTGACGCCGCCCCACGGGTAGAACCCGGTGGACTGGGCAACGAGCGGACCGCCGCGCGTGCATCGGTCGCACATCGTCTTGGTGAAATTCGAGAGCGTGCCGCCAAGGTGGAGATCCCAGTTGTTACGGAGCCCCATATGGCCGTTCACGTTGGCTGACTGGTTGAGCTTGTCGCCCGACGTGTTCCAGTACATCCAGTAGTTCGCGTTGACCTGTGCCCAGAGGTAGATCCACCGTGCCTCGCGCCAGGTGAGCGCGGCCCAGTTGCTCCAGTCGAGCTTGTCGGCGCGCTGCAGGTAGCCGAGATCGTTGACGTCGAAGCCCGCCGACGTGCGCACGATGCTCGACTCGAACCGCGTGATGCCGCCACCGTACTTGCCGAACTTGAGCTGCTCCATGTGGCCGCTCAGCGACGTGCGCGACGAGTCGACGGATACGTCGTCGCCAGGCTGCTGGTAGTAGTGCACGGAGTTGGTCTGCGTTCGGGCGATTGCGGCGCCGGTGCCGGTCACCTGCGACGCCGTAAACAGCCCGTTGAGTTCGTAGTCGCCGTTCCGGAACCGGTTGCGGAAGCTCGCGCCGCCCGCGTACGCCGACTTGTGCACGTACGGATCGGTGATTGCATCGAGCGACCGGTTGACCGCGGTGGCGATGACGCCGAACCCGGTGTTGCCGCCGCGCAGATCCTGCTGGGCGCGAAAGAGCGCGTAGTTCGTCGAGGGCTCGACGGTCTTGTCATTCAGTCCCGGCACGCGGTTGGTGTACGCGTCGAGGAGGCCAAATGAGAGCCCCGACCCCGTGCGGCCGGTCACCTTGCTGGCGGCCGCGATTGGCGTGGCGCTGGCCGTGCCGGCATCACCGTACAGTCCGCGAAGCACCGGCGACCGGCCGATCCGGCGTGAATAGAACAGGCCCTCGCCGGTGCCGCAGTCGCTCGCGATGTAGCAGTTGAGGGCGAACTGGTAGAGCCCGGTGCCTTCGACGAAGAACGGCCGCCGTTCGGAGTAGAACGTCTCGAACGCCGTGAGGTTCACGACCGCCGGATCGGCCTCGACCTGGCCGAAGTC
>CAYPNI010000101.1:0-15113 GCA_964411925.1 uncultured Nitrospirales bacterium | reverse complement strand
GCCGGGACCAAAACCCGGTGCCTTACCACTTGGCGACGCCCCACCGCGGTCGCAGCCCGCTGGGGCTTCCGTCGCACCTGCGACGCGCACAGGCGGCCGGACGGCGGACACTCCACCCCGGCGCTCCGAAAACGGGCAAAGTATAGCAATCGTATTCGGCGTAAATCAATTCGTGGAAGGCACTTCGGCCCGGCACACCCACCCTGCGCGGGCACTGGCCGGGCGACTAGTAGTGCGAGCGGATCCGGTGCAGCAGCGCCAGGCAGCGTGCCGCGTTCTCGCGTGCCGCTCCGGCGATTTCCGCCCCCCTGCCCTGTTGCAGTTCGAGACGGAGGCGCGTGAACTCGGCGGCCAGGGGAATGACCTCGGTACCGATTTCCATGGCCACTTGCCGCTGGCCCAGCTCCATCAGCCGGCAGAGTGCGCCGTCGCAGCCGCACACGGCCGCGCAGGACGAGATGATGCTGCTGCGCGCCTCCCGGATCGCGTCAGACGCGTACACCAGGTCGGTGAGCCGGTCCTTGGCGAGATGGACGAGTTCGAGATGGGCCGGATCGGGTGATCCGTTCAGGGATTTCAGGCTCGTCTCGACGTCGGCGATGTCGAGACCGTAGGCGCGGGCGAGTTCGACGTTACACCGGAGCGTGCGGTGCGCGCTGTCGATCATTCGCGCGGTGATACGTTCGCGCCACTCGTCGCAACGTGCCTGCGGCGCGACGAGCAGGATGTGCGCCTGGCCGGGGAACATCTCGACGTGGCGCTGGCGCACGATCGGTTTCCACTCGCGGCCGGACACGAAATCGGACAGGTCGTAGATCTGCGGACCGTCGTGCGTGCGTTTGGGGATATCGATCTCGATGCTCGCGATCTCGCGCGTGTTGTTGCTCACGGTGAAGTAGAGGCTGAAATCGTTGCCGCGCAGGTGGAACTGGCTGATGGGCGGAATGCCCGGCGCCGGCCGGACCGACGAGGACGTCGAAACGCCGCGCAAGAACCAGTCGTCCATCTCGTCTTCGATGCGGGCGGCCAGCAGCAGCGGCGAGAGCGCGTCGATCCACCGCATCCTCAGCATGAGTTCGGACCAGAGATCGCTGAACGTCAGGAATGGCCCGGTTAGCGAGCGCTGGAGCCGGCCGCGCATCCACACGGGCTCGTTGTGATACGAGTACGCGAACCATCCGCGCGCGCCGTTCGCAAAGGCGAGATTCGCCATGAGGCGCATCTCGGGACTCGTGCTCCACTGCGGCGTCTGGGTGGGATACATGAAGGCCGGCGCGGCCAGCCAGAATTGCTGACCGCCGGCGAGCGGCACGTGCGTACGCACGCTCTTGCCGGCGTCCCACGGGCGCTTGGACGTGAAATAGCCGATGCCGCTTGCGGCGAAGAACGGCGCGAACAGCGGCAACGCGTTTGGATAGCGCGCAATGATCGCGACGGGATGATCCGGATCCGCCTCCTCGATGCGGCGCTTGGACTCCAGCACCTCGTGGAAATCGTTCTCGATCGGCTCGCCGCTCAGCGTCCGGGCGAATATGGCCTTCGACTTCGCGTTGGGCTTGACGTGTTCGTCGATCACGCGCTGCTGGGCCGCGGCGTCGCCGGCGAGCGGATATTCGTGGCGCGGCACAATCCGCAGACCGTTCGCCTCGCAGCGCTTGAGCAAGCTGTCGCGCTCGCGCCGGTCCATGTCATCGAAGTTCGCCAATGCGATCGCGTTGTGACCGTGGCGGACGATATCCTCGACAACCAACGCCCAGTACTCGCTTTCGGAAATCTGCAGCATCTTGGCGAGACGCGTCGCGGAATCCGCGTCCATGTAGACACCCAGCGGCAGGAATTGATCCAGGATCGGGAAGCGGCGCGGGGGCCGGAACTCCTCGAGGCCTTCGAGGCTTCGTGTGGTCGCATCAGCTTCTTCGGGACTCATCGCGCGAAAGCGGACGGATTTTATCTCCACCGATTCGACCGTGCGTTTCGCCGAGTACAGGCGCAACACGACGTTGTCGATGCGCGACGGGAATCCAAAGTGCTGCACGTTTCGGGCGACCGTGCGCCAGGTCTTCGACTTGGGCAGTGCGCCGAAGTGCGAACCGCCCTCGTACGTCCACATCCAGGTTGGGTGCGCGTGTTCGCTGGTGCAGCGGTACGTCACCTCGATGATTGGGTACCGCGTCGCGTCCACGGGGAACCGTCCATCGGTGAGCCCGAACGTGGTAAGCGGCACCCAGTAGCGCGGGTCGTCGGCATTGAGGCTGTCAATATTGACGACGCTGGTGAAATCGCCCTCGAGCTTGATGCCCTCGTCCGTGTGAATCTTCCGCACCGGAAGATGCCGCCACTCGAGCGAGTGTGCCGAGTCTTCCGTGCGCCACTTCGCGAGGTCGGCGCGGTCGAAATCGACCGAATCCACGCGATCGAGCGATCCCGGAGCCGGCCGGCGCAGGACGGTGCTGAGGTATCCGGAGTAATCGTAAGCCATCGCGGGATCATTATGCCGTTCGCGCGGCGTAACTCCAAGTGGACGCGTGAATTTGCACACTCGAAGGCGTATCGTGGGGCGTTTTCCGCAACGTTCTCGTCAGGGGGATCGCCATGCGCAAGGAATCGCTGCAGTTCCTCAAGAAACTTCTCTCCACGCCCAGCCCGTCGGGCTTCGAGTCGGACATCCAGAAAGTGTGCGCGGCGTACATGGGGCCGCACGCCGACAAAATCTTCAAGGACGTCCACGGCAACCAGTACCACGTGGTCAATCCCAAGGGTGAATTACGCGTGATGCTCGCCGGTCATGTCGATGAAATTGCGCTGATGGTGCATTACATCGACAAGGACGGGTTCATCAGTTTCGTGCCTATAGGCGGCGTGGACCCGTCCGTGCTCGACGGCCAGCGCGTCGTCGTGCACACGGAAAAGGGCGACGTGCCGGGCGTCATCGGGCGGCGCGCGATTCATCTGATGAACGAGAAGGAGCGCGGCCAGGCGATGCCGATGCACAAGTTGTGGATCGACATCGGCGCGACGAACAAGAAAGACGCCGAGGCGTCGGTATCGATCGGCGATCCGGCGACGATCGACGCGGGGTATCTCGAACTGAGGAACGGCCGCGTGGCCGCGCGCGCGCTGGACGATCGCATCGGCGCGTTCGTCGTGCTCGAGGCGATGCGGTTGCTCGCGAACCGGCGCATCAAGTGCGCGGTGTACGCCGTGACCACGGTCCAGGAGGAAATTGGCCTGCGCGGTGCCACGACGAGCGCCTACGCGGTCGAGCCGCACGTGGGACTGGCGGTGGACGTCGCGCACGCGACGGACCATCCCGACTGCGACAACGTCCAGTTTGGCCGCTTCGAGCTGGGGCTGGGGCCGATCCTACATCGCGGGCCGAATATGAACCCCGTGGTCGCCAAGCAGCTCGTGCAGACCGCGAAGGCTAAGAAACTGGCGTATCAGATGATGGGCACGCCCCGCGGCACCGGCACGGACGCGAACGCGATGCAACTCAGCCGGGGCGGCGTCGCGACGGCGCTCGTCGGCATTCCGAACCGCTACATGCACTCGCCCGTCGAGATGGTCTCGCTCAACGACGTTGAACGCGCGTCGCAACTGATCGCGGAATGGATCTGCACGCTCAAGCCCGGAATGAAGTTCACGCCTTGACATCGGCGCTCCGGCGGCGTTGGCACACTCGAGACGGGACGACTGTCGCAGAACCGACGCAGCGGCGCGCCGCATCTGCTTCTGGTGCGCATTTGACATCTGAGTTTCAGTCGTTATCCTAGAAGCACGATACCTCCGCCGATTTCCGGCCCCATCACGATTCACCCAACCCGGGAGGTGCTGATGCTCCGACATTCCTTTTTCTTTTTTCTTCTGACCGCTTTCTTTGCACCGTCGATCTGCGCGCAGGAGCCGTCCGACGCGGGAGACGCGAGCGTTCCGATCGTCGGAGAGGTGTTGGACGGCGTTATCGGCGCCTCGGATGCGGTATGGAACCGGGAACTGTTCACGCTGGACGAGCACGTGTTTCACGTCAGTCAAGTGGTGCGGGCGGCGATCGTTTTTGCGCTGGTCTTGCTCGTCGCGTATGGCGCGCGCGCCGTGCTTCGGCGCACGGTGCTTCGCCGCCTGGCTAAATCCGCCGACCAAACCCGCACGGACATCGACAACACCATTCTGGCCGTCGTGGGCGCGACGAGCGCCGTGTCCATCGTGGCCGTCGCGCTGTACTTCGGACTCAGCAGCCTGCCGTTGTCCGATCGGCTGCGCGACTGGCTGACCTCGGGACTCGTGATCGCGGGGGTCTACCAGGCCGCGCGATGGGCCAACGTCGCCGTGCAGCGGGCCATTGAACGCGTGAAACAGCGCCGCGTGGCGGGCGATCCGTCCAGCGCTACGGCGTTCGGCCTGATGGCGTTCTTCGGCCGCATCGCCGTGTGGACCGCTGCGCTGCTGATCGTGCTGGACAATTTGGGCTTCGAGATCACCGCGCTGATCGCCGGGTTGGGCGTCGGCGGGATCGCCGTCGCTTTTGCGCTTCAGAACATCCTGGGCGACGTGTTCTGTTCGATCGCGATCCTGCTCGACAAGCCCTTCGTGGTCGGTGATTTCATCATCGTCGGCGACCTCATGGGCACGGTTGAGCGCATTGGCATCAAGACGACGCGCATCCGCAGCCTGGGCGGCGAACAGATCGTGTTCTCCAACGCGGACCTTATCGGCAGCCGGATCCGGAACTACAAGCGGATGTTCGAGCGGCGGGTCCAGTTCGGGTTTGGCGTGGTGTATGAGACGCCCGGGGAAAAACTGGAGGCGATTCCCGGCGTCGTGCGCGGGATCATCGAGACGCAGGGGCGGACGCGCTTCGACCGCGCGCACTTCAAGGAGTTCGGCGATTTCTCGCTCAATTTTGAAGTGGTGTACTACGTGTTGGTGCCTGAGTACAACGAATACATGGACATACAGCAGCGCATCAATCTGGCTATCTTTCGGGAATTCGAATCGCGCGGAATCGCGTTCGCCTACCCGACACAGGAACTCATCGTACGGCGGAACGGCGCCAAGGCTGCGGCCGTTGGCGCGGAGGCGTCGAAGGCGGGCAGATCGTAGCGCAGCGTCACCGTGCCTACAGCGGCCACTCGCGCAGCATGCGTTCCGTTTCTTCGTAATGCCCGCTTTCGTCTCGGACCATGTCCTCGAGTTGGACCTGCATGCCCTTGTCCCCGTACTCGCCCGCCTGCTCCGCGCGCTGGGTGTAATCCGCGATCGCGCGTTTCTCCGCTTCGAGCACACGTTCGAGCATGTCCTTGTTGTGCGCGGCCGCGGCCACTTTTCGGGCCGACGTTGTCGGCGTGCCGCCGAGCGCGACAATCTTGTTCGCGAGATACTGCGCGTGGGCGGTCTCATCCGGCACCTCGGCCATGAAGAACGAGACGAGTTGCGGACGATACGGGCCATTGGCCTGTGCCGCGTACGTCAGATATTGGATGATCGCGCCGAACTCGCCGGCCAGATCTTCGTTGAGCAATTCGATGAGTTTCTTCTTGTCCATTCCTGTGCGCCTCCTCGACACATTTAACGTTCCGAAACGGGTTCTGGTCAACCGAACAATGGCAGCGGCGCCTTTAGTCCTGAATGAAGGGTACGGCCGCCTTCTTAGTTGAAACGCCCGCGGCCGGCGTGGTCTTGTAGCGCGCCAGGGCTGGGCATTCGGGAGGAAGGGAATCATGCAGAACTTCTGGGCGGAACTGATCGGGACGATGATCCTGATCATTCTCGGCGACGGCGTCGTCGCGAACGTCGTCTTGACCAAGACCAAGGGAAACAACGCAGGCTGGATCGTGATCGCCACGGGATGGGGACTCGCCGTCGCAATCGCCGTCTACTGCGTCAATCGCATCAGCGGGGCACACATCAACCCCGCCGTCACGCTTGCCCTGGCGTCCATCGAGTCTCTCGATTGGGCCCAGGTGCCGGTCTACCTCGCGGGACAGATGGCCGGCGCGTTCCTCGGCGCGGTCGTGGTCTACCTCGCCTATCTCCCACACTGGAGCGCCACGGCCGAACCCGCCTCGAAACTCGGCGTCTTCGCGACCGGCCCCGCGATTCGCGCGACCGTGCCCAATCTCATCTGCGAAATCATCGGGACCGCCGTACTCGTGTTCGGCGTGCTCGCGATCGGCGAGAACGTCGGCGCGATCAAGAGCGGCGGTGACGTGGATCTGTCGGTCGTGTTCGGCACGGGAATCACGCCGCTGCTGGTCGGCTTCCTCGTCTGGGGCATCGGCCTCTCGCTGGGCGGCCCGACGGGATACGCGATCAACCCGGCGCGCGATCTCGGTCCGCGCATTGCGCACGCCATCCTGCCGATCCCCGGCAAGGGCGGCTCCGACTGGGACTACGCCTGGATTCCCATCGTCGGGCCGATCCTCGGCGGTGTCGGCGGCGCCCTGTTCTTCAAACATGTGTTCCTAACCTGGACCGCCATGTAGTCCTTGCCCCCGGGCGAGTTTAACGAAGGAGAATTCCATGTCGAAATACGTCCTCGCGCTCGACCAAGGCACCACGTCCAGCCGATCCATCTTGTTCAAAAAGAACGGCACGATCGCCGCTGTCGCGCAACAGGAGTTCCCGCAGATATTCCCGTCGCCGGGGCACGTCGAACACGACCCCGAGGCGATCTGGAAGACACAGCTTGCGACGGCGCGCGCGGCGATCAAGAAGGCAAAGGCGAAACCGTCGGACATCGCGGCGATCGGCATCACGAACCAGCGCGAGACGACGGTCATGTGGGATCGCAAGACCGGCAAACCGATTCACAACGCAATCGTCTGGCAGAGCCGTATCACGGCGCCGATCTGCGACGACCTGAAGGCGCACGGGATGGAAGGTACGTTTCGCCGCAAGACGGGGCTCGTGGTCGATGCTTACTTCTCCGGCACGAAGATGAAGTACTTGCTGGACAAGACTAAGGGGGCGCGGGCGAAAGCCAAGAACGGCGACATCATCGCCGGGACGATCGATACGTATCTGCTCTGGCGGCTCACCGGGGGCAAGGTGCACGCGACGGACTACAGCAACGCGAGCCGGACGCTGGTTTACAACATCCACGATCTCAAGTGGGATTCCGAGCTGCTGGACATTCTTGATGTCCCGGCTGCCGTGTTGCCCGAGGTGAAGGATTCGAGCGGCGTCTTCGGCGTGGCGGATCCGAAGCTATTCGGCGCGCCGATTCCGATTGCGGGCATCGCAGGCGATCAACAGGCGGCGACATTCGGCCAGGCGTGTTTCGAGCCGGGGATGGCGAAGAACACCTACGGCACGGGCTGCTTCATCCTGATCAACACCGGCAACAAGGCCGTCGCGTCGAAGTCCGGGCTGCTCACGACGATCGGTTGGGGCATTGGCGGCAAGGTCACGTATTGCCTCGAAGGGTCGATATTCATCGGCGGCGCGGCCGTGCAGTGGCTGCGGGACGGACTCAAAATCATCAAGAAGTCGCCCGATGTGAACGCGCTCGCCCAATCCGTCAAGGACAGCGGAGGCATTTATCTTGTACCCGCGTTTGTCGGGCTCGGCGCGCCGCACTGGGACCCCTACGCGCGTGGACTCATCATCGGCATCGAGCGGGGCACTACGGGCGGCCACATCGCGCGCGCGACGCTGGAGTCGATGTCGTTCCAGACGCGCGACGTCGTCGAGGCGATGGAGAAGGACTCGGGCGTGAAGCTCAAGGAGCTGCGCGTCGACGGCGGCGCGACGGCGAGCGACCTCGCGATGCAGTTCCAGGCGGACATCCTGGGAACGAAAGTCCAGCGGCCGGTCGTCGCCGAAACGACAGCACTGGGCGCGGCCTATCTCGCCGGACTCGCTACCGGGTTCTGGAAAAATCAGACGGACGTAACCAAGAACTGGGCGCTCGACAAGGAATACAAGCCCAAGATGGCGCCGGACGCGCGCCAAAAACGCGTCGCCGCGTGGCAGGACGCGGTCTCACGCTCAAAGGCGTGGGTGAAGCCGTAGAACGCATTTCGAGGCGGGTTTTCAGGTTACGTAAATACTCCGAACTGCGAATACTGTTGACCGGCGCGGATCCGGTCGCCATAATGAGCGGTTCAGAACGGGAATACTATCCATGGCCCTCGGGATCGCGTCCGCCTGCATCAACCATCCCACCGTCGAGTCGTGCGGGCGGTGCAAGCAGTGTTCGAAGCCGTTCTGCTCGGCCTGCGAGGTGCCCGGACCGACGGGCAGCTTCTGTTCCGAAGCCTGTCAGAAAAAGCATGAGGTGTTTGTTCAGCGCGCGGCGAAGCTGGACGACATGCAGCGCGACACGAGCTTTTTCGGCAAGTTGTGGATTCGAATCCGCAAGCTACTCGTGTTTCTGATCGTTGCACTCATCCTTGCCGTTGCGGCGCATTTCTTCGGCGTCACGGTGCCGTGGTTAAGCGATATCCTGAATCAATACCTATAAGGGCGGCCTCGGCTTAGGCCCTTTTCGAGAGGGAGCGTTATGGATCTCAGCAAGGTCAAGTGGGTGTTCATTGCCGCAGTAGTTCTGGGCGTGGGCTGGCTCGCGACGGAAGGCGGCGTCAACTGGGCGTTCAACAAGGCGACGGCAGGCACGCCGGGCGAAGACGCCAACGCGGACAAGGTATCCGAGGCGACTTTGTCGCGGTACGGCGGCTTTCTGCTCTCGACATTCCGCTATGACAAGGCGAAGAAGTTTTATAACGAAGCCGTGACCCGGTTTCCCGGCGGCGACAACGCCTACTGGAACCGCTACCAGCTCGCGCGGTGCGAGGACAAGCTCGGTAATTTCCAGAACGAGGCGGACCTGCTCTACAGCCTCTGGGAGATCGACGCGCACCAATACGACGGGCGAGTGCCGAACGTCAACGAGCTACAGTTGCGCATTCAGAAGCTCGTCGAAGTGCACGAATTGCCGGATCCGTTCTCCCCGAAACGGCAGTGAAACCGCGCAACCGGGCCGCGGGCCGGGACCTGGTCTTTGGGCGCAATGCCGTGCTCGAGTGCCTGCGCGCGGGACGCCGGCGCGCGACTCGGCTTTATCTGCTGAGCGGCGGCGAATCGCTCGAGGAATTTCGCGAGGCGGCGGCCGACGTCGAGATCGAGGAGGCCGCGCGCGGTGAACTGGATCGCCTCGCGAAGGGCGGCGTTCATCAGGGCGTGGTGCTCGAAGCGGAACCGCTGCCGCGGATTGACGCGCGGGCATGGCTGGATTCGGAACTCCCGAAGGACGTCGTCGCCGTCGTACTCGACGGCATCACCGATCCCCACAACCTTGGCGCGATAGCACGATCCGCGGTGGCGCTCGGCGCGCGCGCGCTGGTTTTGACGGAAGATCGCGCGGCGCCCATCACGTCGACGGCCGTCAAGGCGGCCTCGGGCGCGATGGAGCACATCGATCTCGTCTGCGTAACGAACCTCGCCCGGACGATGGCGCTCATGAAGGAACACGAGTTCTGGCTGGCGGCGCTCGATCCGGACGGCGACCGCGACCTGTGGGACGCCGACCTTACGGGACGGATCGGAATCGTCATCGGCAGCGAAGGCGCGGGGCTGCGCCGCCTCGTGCGCGAATCGTGCGACTTCGCCTTGCGCATTCCGATGCCGGGGCCGATCCCGAGTCTGAACGCGTCGGTCAGCGCCGGGATTGCGCTGGCCGAGTGCGCCCGCCAACGCCGCGAGAAACGTTGACACCCATCGGGCGGATGAGGGTCCTCGTGAAACGGCCCGCGTACGAAGCATTGGCTCGCGAGGATGCTCGTCCTCCCACGCGCGTCGATCGGGCTAAAGTCGTCGAGGACGGCGCAGGCACCGTGTGACTCGTCCGGCTTGCGCCGCTATAATGTGCGGGCCGGGGGGCACATGAACATTCTGGGTATCGGGGGATACTCGCACGATTCCGCCGCGGCGCTCGTGTGCGACGGCAACCTCGTCGCGGCGGTCGCTGAAGAACGGCTCACGCGCGTCAAACACCAGGGCGGGCCCCCGCGCCGCGCGGCGGAATACTGCCTCGAATCGGCCGGTCTCTCGTGGAACGACGTCGATTGCGTCGCGGCGTACATGAAACCCGGGGAGCGGCTCGCGAAGCGGCTGGCCTATCGCCTGCGCCAGGCGCCGCGTCAGCCGGTCTATGCGGCGGCGTACGCGGGCTACGAACTAGCCCACAACGCGCGCTACGTGCGCGACATGCGCGGGCTGCGCGGACGGAATTCGCGGGTGCACTACATGGCGCATCATCCCGCGCACGCAGCGAGCGCGTTCCTCGTCAGTCCGTTCGACTCCGCCGCGCTGTTGACCCTCGACTACATCGGTGAATTCACCTCGACGTGGCAGGGTGTCGGCGAGGGCACGCGGATTCGCGAATTGCACCGCATCGATTACCCGCATTCGCTCGGCGTGTTCTACTCGGCGATCACGGACTATCTCGGATTCCAACGCGCGAGCGACGAGTACAAGGTCATGGGGCTCGCGCCGTACGGCGAGCCGGAATTCTACGACGCGTTTCGCGGCATTGTGTGTCCCAACGGCCGGCTGGGCGACTACCAGATCAACCTCGATTGGACCGCGTTTCACTATCGCCCCGGATCGAAGCTTGGCTATTTCTCGGACAGGTTTCTGAAACGGTTCGGCCCGCCGCGCGGGAAGGACGCGCCGTTCGAGGAACGGCATCGCAACATTGCGGCGTCCGCGCAGCGCGTACTGGAGGAGAGCGTATTGCGCATGGCGCGCGCGTTGCACGAGGAAACGGGCCAGACCCGGCTGTGCCTCGCGGGCGGCGTTGCGCTGAATTGCGCGATGAACGGGCGGCTGTTGCGCGAGGGGCCGTTCGATGAGATTTTCGTGCAGCCGGCCGCGGGCGACGACGGGATCGCCATCGGCGGCGCGATTCAGCTTCACCACGAACTGACCGGCGCGCCGCGCGGTTTCGTGATGAACGACGCGCGGCTCGGTCCCGAATTCGGCGACGCGGATATCCGGGCCGCGCTCAAGGACGCCGGCGAGGCCTATGAAACGCCGGGAAGCGTCGAAGCATGCGCGGCGGAACTCATCGCGGAGGGGGGCATCGTCGGGTGGTTCCAGGACCGCGCGGAGTTCGGCCCGCGGGCGCTCGGCGCGCGCAGCATTCTGGCGGATCCTACGCGCGAGGACATGAAAGACCGCGTGAACTCCGTGGTGAAACACCGCGAGTCGTTCCGGCCGTTCGCGCCGAGTTGTATCGAGGAACGCGCGGCGGATTTCTTCGAGGATTGCGGCCCGTCGCCGTTCATGTTGTTCGTGCATCGCGTGCGCCCGGAGTGGCGCGACCGCCTGCCCGCGATCACTCATGTGGACGGCACGGCGCGGGTGCAGACGGTTTCGGCGCGGATCCAACCGCGGTATCACCGGTTGCTGTGCGAGTTCGAGCAACGCCGCGGCGTACCGATCGTCCTCAACACGTCGTTCAACGTGATGGGCGAGCCGATCGTGAATTCGCCGATGGACGCCATCCGTTGTTTCCGCGGCACGGGCATCGATGCGCTGGTGCTCGGCGACCATGTCGTCGTGAAACAGCCGTGAGAATTCTCGTACCCACGGCCGATTTTCCTCCCATCGAGGGCGGAATCTCGACCCTGACACTCCAACTCGCGCGGGAGTTGGCGGCGATGGGGCATGAAGTCACCGTGATTGCGCCGCGCTTCCCGGACATGGCCGCGTTTGATCGGGCCGAACCGTATCGCGTCGCGCGCTATCGGGGGTACGGCCTCGGCTGGCTTCGTTCTGTGCCTATGGCGATCGCTGCATCAAGACATCTTCGCGGCACCGACCTGATTCTCGGGATCAACATCGCCTACGGCGGGATCATCGGCCTGATCGCGCGCGCCACGCGCAATACTCCATATGTGACGTTCGGGTACGCGTACGAATTCCTGAAATTTCCCGCGTGGTCACCGCCCGCGGCGCTGTTGCGCGCGGCGTACGGGCGTTCGCGCGTCGTGGTCGCCATCAGCCGGTTCACACGCGACGCGCTCGAGCGCTTCGGCGTCGCGGCGGACCGCATCGAAACGATTTTCCCCGGCGCGATGGCAGCGCGCAATGTGACGCCAGCGGAGATCGCCGCCCTCAAGCAGCGTCTCTCGCTGAATGGCCACCGCATCATCCTCGCCGCGGGCCGGATGATGCCGCGCAAGGGCCACGCGACGCTCGTTGACGCCCTGCCGAAGATCCTCGAACGCCATCCGGACACGGTACTCATCTGCGCGGGCCGAGGACCTGCCCAAGCGGACGTCGAGCGCGCGGTCGTGCGGCTTGGCGTTGCGGAAAATGTCCGCGTGCCCGGATGTGTGCCCGATGATGATCTCGCGGCGCTGTACGCGATGTGCGACGTGTTCGCCCTCCCCACCGGCGAGGATGCGCGCGGCCAGGTGGAAGGGTTCGGTCTCGTGTTCGCCGAGGCGGCGGCCTACGCCAAGCCAGTGGTCGCCGGGAAATCCGGCGGCGTCGCGGACGCAGTGCTCGACGGCGAAACCGGCCTTCTGGTAAATCCAGGCGACGCCGGTTCCGCGGCGGACGCGATCGTCCGCATTCTTGACGACGCCGGCCTCGCGCAGCGGCTCGGCGAGGCGGGCCGCGATCGCGTCGCGCGCGAACTCAACTGGGCCGCGTTCGCACGCCGGCTCATGGACGCCGTCGAGCGCCGCGCATGAACCGCATCCGCGTCGCGCACGTGATCACGCGCCTGTGCAAAGGCGGCGCGCAGGAGAACACGTTCCACACGGTCCGGCTCGCCAATCACGCGCGGTTCGACGCGTCGCTGATCAGCGGGCCGACGTTCGGCGACGAGGGCAGTATCGAAGACGCCGTTCGCGCGGCGGGCATCGACATTCTGCGCGAGCCGAACCTCGTGCGGCCGGTTTCTCCCGCGGAAGACGCGCTCACCCTCGCGCGGCTTGTAGCGCGATTCCGGCGCGATCGGCCGCACATTGTGCACACGCACACGTCGAAGGCCGGCATCGTCGGTAGGGCCGCGGCGCGAGTCGCGGGGGTGCCGATCGTCGTTCACACGCCGCACGGCAACATTTTCGACGGCTATTTTTCGAACTGGAAGACGCGTCTCTTCGTCACTGCCGAGCGCCGCGCGGCGAAGTGGACCGATCGCATTATCGAGCTCACGCCGGCGGGAATCGAGGAACATCTCGTGCAAGGCATCGGCCGCCGCGAACGATTCACGCAGATCTTCAGCGGTATCGATCTCGCGCCGTACGAGAATGCCCGGCGCCGCCGCGCGGAGACGCGTGCCCGGCTTGGAGCCAGTGCGGACGATTTTGTCGTCGGCGCCGTCGGACGCCTTGAACCGGTGAAGGGCTTTTCGTATTTTATGGCGGCCGCGCAACACATCGCCGGGGCCGCGCCGCGCACGCGGTTCGTTCACGTGGGCGACGGCTCGCAAGCGGCGGAAATTCGCGCCCAGCGCGGCTCGCTGAACGGCCGCATGACGTTCCTGGGGCTGCGGGACGACGTGCCCGCGCTGATGGCGGCCTTCGACGCGCTCGTCGTACCTTCGCTTAACGAAGGCATGGGCCGCGTGATTCTCGAGGCGGGCGCGGCGGGCACGCCCGTCGTCGCGACACGGGTCGGGGGCATTCCGGATGTCGTGCGCGAGGGGAAAACGGGCCTGCTCGTGCCGCCGCGCGATGCGCAGGCCATTGCGGGCGCGGTGCTCGAGCTCGAACGCGACGTGCCCCGCGCGCGGGCGATGGGCGAAGCGGGGCGCAAGCTCGTGGTGCCCGGATACAGCCTGGAACAAATGGTTGTGCGCATAGAAGCGCTGTACGAAGAACTGATCGAGGCAAAGCACATTGAACCCGGGCGATGAATTCCTCTCAAAGCAGCGGTTGCTGGTGATCTCGCCGCATGCCGACGACGAATCGTTCGGCTGCGCGGGGACGATCGCGCGTATCAAGTCGCTCGGTGGCGAGGCGTACGTAATGGTGTGCTCCGTCGGCGATCTCAAGCATTACGACGGTACCGACCACCTCGTTACCGCGGGCACGCGCGAAAAAGAATTCATCGAGGTCATGAACTATCTCAAGGTGGACGACTACGACGTGCTGTACCGCGACGCGGAGACGCACCTGAGGCTCGACGCGATCCCGCGGCGCGACCTCATCCACAAGATCGAGCAGGAGAGCAAGCTGGCGTACGACCGGCTCAAGCCCACGATGGTCGCGATTCCGGTGTCGTCGTACAACCAGGACCACGAGGCCGTGTTCCGCGCGGCGTTTACCGCGGCGCGGCCGGGCGTGCCGTCGCTGAAACCGTTCCAGCCGCTGGTGGTCGGGTACAACAACACGTCGCTGTTCTGGAGCCTCGAGCGGGAGAAATTCCACCCGACGTTTTACGTGGACATCTCCGACTTTCTCGAGCAGAAGCTGCACGCGCTCTCGTTGCACAAGTCGCAGATGCGCGATGCGATCCACCATTCCAGCCTCGAAAACGTCGAATACACCGCGCGGCTGCGCGGCAGCGAAATTTCCGTCGCGGCGGCCGAAGGGTATATGGTCTTCCGCTGCGTCTTATGACTTTTTTAGCGCGAGGCGCGGAGAGTGCGACGAGGCAAATTCTTCCACCAGCAACCGCACCGTAAGGGACTGAAATGAGCGAGACAAAACTCATCATCGGCATGCCCGCGGGATCGCTCGCCGACCCGACGCGCGGCGGCAGCCTCGTGACCCTGTTGCGCAATGCTGGATTCCCGACGAAGGGCTACGACCAGGGCGGGCCGACGTCGTTCCCGCTCCACACGTTCCTCGTCGGCTGGGACGGCCGCCCGCAGGAATTCGGCACGCAGCTCGCGCTTGGCGAAGTGGACATCGCGATTTCCGGTGACGACTGGATGCGCGAACGCGAGCTGGAAATGAAGATCGAATACGGGCGGGACATCAACCTCGCGCGGGTGCTGCGGCTGCAGCGCGGCGCGGTCCGCATCGTGGTCATCAAGAACGACGACGGCGTGAACGATTGCGACGCGTGGCTGAAGGCGTTGCTACAGAAAAAGAAACTCGTCACGGTCGTGTCCGAGATGCCGTATCTCGCGCTGGACTGGTTCCGGCGCA
>CAYPNI010000100.1:0-15486 GCA_964411925.1 uncultured Nitrospirales bacterium | reverse complement strand
AGTTCGCGCTGCGCCTCTTCGACGATGTTTTCGGACAACCGGCTGCTGCTCGTCGGCGGGTTCTTCGCGATGAAACTCCACCGCAACGCGTCCGCGCTGTACTTGTCGAACAAAATCGCCGGCTCGCTGTAGTTCTTCAGCCGCTTGCTGAGTTTCGTGCCGTCCTCGCCGAGGATGTGGCCCAAACAGATGCAACTCTTGAACGGATGCGGCCAGGCCTTGTCCTTGCCGAAGATGACGGTGCTGATCGCGAGCAACTCGTAAAACCAGCCGCGCGTCTGGTCGATCGCCTCGCTGATGAAGTCCGCCGGGAACCGGTCCCACAGCAGCACCTCGGACCCCTTCACATGGGGATAGCCCCACTGCGCGAATGGCATGCTGCCCGCGTCGAACCAGACGTCGATCACTTCGGTCACGCGGCGCATCCGCGCCGACTTGTCCTTCGGACTCTGGTACGTCACCGCATCGATATACGGCTTGTGCACCTTCAGGTGGTCGCTGAGTTCGGGATTCGCCTTCTTGGCGTCGGCCCAGACCTCCGTCCCGCGCACGTCGGGCTTCGCGAGTAGTTCCGCGTAGCTCCCAATCGCCTCCATGTGCCCGGTCTTCTCGCAGACCCAGACGGGCAGCGGCGTGCCCCAGTACCGCTCGCGCGAGATCGCCCAGTCAACGTTGTTCTCCAGGAAATTCCCGAAGCGTCCGTCGCGGATGTGTTCCGGTTGCCACCGAATCTGCGCGTTGTTCGCGAGGAAATCGGGCACGAACTCGGACGTGCGAATGAACCAGCTCCGCCGCGCGTACTGGATCAGCGGGTCCTTGTCCGCGCGCGGCGAGAACGGGTACGGGTGGCGGTACGTGTCGTGCCGCAGGATCATCCCGCGCTCTTTGAGCAGCCGGATGATGCCCTTGTCGGCGTCTTTAACGAACTGCCCCGCGAACGGCTTTTTGTCGAAGGGATCGACGTCGGTCACGCGCGCGTCGAACGTGCCGTCCGGCTTCACGAAACACGCGAAGCCGACGCCCTGCTCCTTGCAGACGCGGTAGTCGTCCTCGCCGAAGGCTGGAGCCGTGTGCACGATGCCCGTGCCGGTCTCGATGTCCACGAAGTCGCCGGGGATCGCGACCCAGTATTTCGTCGCGGGTTTGTCGCTCTCGATCTCCGTCGGCGTGCCATAGTTGAACAGCGGCTCGTATTGCAGGCCGATCAGCGCGTCGCCCAGAAACTCGTCCACGAGTTCGGCTTCCTTGCCGAAGTAACGCTCGACCACGGCCTTCGCCAGGATGAAGTACTCGTCGCCGCCGGATTCGTGCGCGACCTTGACCAGCGCGTAGTCGATGTTCGGCCCGACGGTCGCCGCGCAGTTGCTGATCAGCGTCCACGGCGTCGTCGTCCACACGAGCAGGCACACGCGCTGCCCCTGCAGCGAGTACCGCGCCTTGCTCTTTTCGGTCAGCGCGAGCCGGACCGTAATCGCGGGGTCATCCGTGTCGCGATAGCCCTCGCCTACTTCGCCCGCGGACAGCGCGGTGCCGCCCTGCGCCCACCACCAGACGACCTTGTGTCCCTGATACAGAAGCCCGCGCTCGAACAGTTGGTGGAGCGCCCACCACACACTCTCGACGTAGCTCTGGTGATACGTCACATACGCCGCGTCCAGGTCCACCCAGAACCCGATGCGGTGCGTGAGTTCCTCCCACTCGCGCTGGTAGCGGAACACGGACTCGATGCACGCGCGGTTGAAGCGCTCGACGCCGTACGCCTCAATCGCGGCCTTGCCACCTTCGAGGATGCCGAGTTCCTTGCACACCTCCACCTCGACCGGCAGCCCGTGCGTGTCCCACCCCGCCTTGCGCTCGCAGTAATGGCCCGTCATCGTCTTGTAGCGCGGGAAGATGTCCTTGATCGTCCGCGTGAGGCAATGCCCCGGGTGCGGCAGGCCATTCGCCGTCGGCGGGCCCTCGTAGAAGATAAACCGCGGCCCGTCCTTCCGCGCTTCCAACGACTGCTGGTAGACGCGGTTCTCCTTCCAGAATTGGATGACCTCATGTTCCGCCGCCGCGAAATTGAACGGCGTCGGAACCGGCTCGAAAATGTTCTTGCTCATTCACCCCGCCACAAAAGAGAAAGGCGGCGAACGCCGCCAGGAATTGCGAAATAATGGACTTTCGCACGGCGCGCGATCAAACCCAAGTCCCGGCGAACCCATCAAAATGGTTATGATGCGTCCGGTATGAACTACGCCTCGGGATGCACACAGGAGTTCTGGACAGTATGAGGCAAACGGCGCTCCTGTTCGCCGCGACGCTGGCGCTTGTCGCGACGCCCGCCGCCTGCCCCTGCTCCATCTTCACGCTGGTCCGCGACGGCCGCGTGCTGATGGGCAACAACGAGGACTACGTCCAACCCGGCGTCATCTGGTTCGTGCCGGGCAAGAAAGGCCGCTACGGCCGCGTCAACGTCGGGTTCGACGTGGAGTTCGCGCAGGGCGGGATGAATGAGGCCGGCCTCGCGTTCGACGGCACCGCGCTGGCCCCGGTGCCGTGGCAGCCGGACCCGGGCAAGCCGACGCCGGACAACCTCGTCGACGTGATCATGAACGAATGCGCGACCGTCGCGCAGGCCATCGAGTACTTCCAGCGCAACAACTGCCGCCATCTCGCGAACGGGCAGCTGATGTTCGCCGATGCGTCGGGCGACGCCGCGGTCGTGTCGTGGCTGCCGGAGATCGGCCTCTCTGTCGTGCGCATCGAGGGCGATCCACTCATCGTGACGAATGACCGGCTCGAAGCGTCGGGGTACCGGTGCCAGCGCTACGTCCGCGCGGAGCAGATCCTCGCGGAAACGGACGACGCGTCGATCGACACGGCGGTCGCGGTGCTGGACGCGGTACACCAACACGGGCCGGGAGCTTTCACGACGTATTCGACTGTATACGACCTCAAGGCGCGACGCCTGTACCTCTACAACCTCGCGAATTTCGAGGAAGCGGTGGAGTTCGATCTCAAGGAGAAACTCGCGAAGGGGACGAAGGTCCACTTGATGAAGACCCTGTTCGAGCACAGCCCCGCGCTCGACGACATCAAGCGCCGCGAGCAGCGCGTCTCATACGACACGCGCATCTCGCTCGACCCGGCGACGCTCGATGCCTTTACCGGCACCTACTCGCCCGTCGAAGCGCCAGACGTGCGATTCAAGGTCGAGCGCGCGGGCGACGAACTCCGCGTCATCAATCCGGGCCAGCCCGACGCGTACCTCTTCCCCGAATCCGAGACCTCGTTCCGCATCGAGCCTGACCGCGGCACGGTGTCGTTCGACGTCGACGATTCGGGATACGTAACCGGCCTGACGCTTCACAAAGCACGCGATCTCGTCGCGGTACGCGCGGATCCCTGACCCCGCGGCGTAGTCTTTGGGAGGAGTCACGCCGTCGGCGCAACCACGAAGCAATCTCGCCAACTCGCGACGCCTACCGCGCCCTGTCCCGCTCCAAGCGCAGCTTGGCGTTGCCGTCGTACAGCAGTTGCTCAATCCACGCGTAAAATCCATCGGGATCGACGTAGGGGTGCGGGTCGCCGGGCTTACGCGCCTTGAGGCGCTCGCCGCGTTCGAAGGCCTGCGCCATCGTCGGATGGTTCGCGAAGTTGACCTCGATGCCGGGCATCGCCTTCACGCGTTCCATGCTCTTCACGAACAGTTCGCTCTGCTCGACGCCGCCGAAATTCAGCCCCGCACCGCCCAGAACGAAGGCCTTGTGCGTCGCGTCGCCGTCACGCGCGTCGAACGAGATCGACAACACACCCAGCGTGTGACCCGGCGTCTGGTAAAAGTGTAGCGTCGTGCCGCCCAGCGTCACGGTGTCGCCATCCTGGATGACCCAGTCCTTCGCGATTGGTTCATAACGACCGCCGCCCTTCCGATTCAGATACATTTCCCAGTCGGACGCAATCATGCCGATGCGCGCGCCCGGCGCGGCCGCCTTTATGTCGCTAACGCCTCCGGCATGATCGAAGTGGCCGTGCGTCGCGACACAGTACTTGATCTGCGCCGGGTCGAACCCGAGCGTGCGGATGTTCTCGAGCATCGGGCCCGCAAACTCGCCGTACAGCGCGTCGATGAGGATCAGCCCGTCGCTGGTCGTCACCAGCCACGCGCTCACCCAATCCATCCCGACGTAATACACATTGTCAAAGACCTTGAACGGCTCGACCATCGCCGCGCCGCGAATCGCCTTGGACAGATCCGCCTGGGGCGCGGTGGGACGGTCCTGCGCTGATGTCGTCGATGCCGCAATCAACATGAGAAGCGCGAAGCAATAGGTGCGCATGGGCGACTCCCGTTCAGGTTTTGCCGGCTTGGCTTTCCACGATCAATTGGACAATCCTGGCGATATTTCCGTCCACTATACGCGAAGCGTCTATGCCGAATTGTTCGCGGAGCCGCGCCTGGCACGCGCGAAGGTCGTCGCCGCAGAGCTCCTTCAAGGTCGATTCATCAGTCACGGCAACGTTGGGATGGTTCGGACCCATCGCCGCCACGATCACGGCGTTCGCGATTTTCCAGTGCCGGTTCACCACCGGCCGTTCCATGCCGAACTGAATGTGCACCCTGCTGCCCGGCCGCGGCAACGGATAGTTCATCTTCACAGCACTGAACCGGCTCCGCAGATCTTCGACCGCCGCGGCCTTGGTTTCCCCGAACCCATTCAACTGCCGCCAGTACACAATCGACGCGACGCACGGCGGATCGGTGGGTTCATCCTGCCGCTGAAACTTGACGCGCACGGGGTAGTCTTCGAGACGCCACTCCGATTTGAAAAACGAAGAAATCCACTTCCGGGCGGCGTAAAACGCGTCAGCGCGGTTCCAGGGCGACATCAGGAACCACGCCAGCCACATGCGAGACACGTACACGTGGTCGGCCCAACGTGACATCCACACCTCCACAGGAGGATCGCTGACGCGGCGGGCGATGGCCTCGCGCTATGCGGCCCCGGCGTCCAGTCGCACTTTCGCCTCGTGTTTGCACATCGCGAGCATGTTGGTGAGCCCGAGGTTCTTCGCGACGGACAATTCCTCGCCGAAAAGTTCGTAAACGATGTCGTTTGGGATCGCGACGATCTGTTCCAGCGGTGCGCCGGAGCACGTGCGGTCGATGATCGCGGCGGTCGCCTTCGCCGAGACGCCTTGCGGATTGCCGACGTTGAAGTAGTACTTGATGGAGCCGTTGTCGGGCATGGCCCAGACGTGGACGTCCGACTCGCACGCCGGCACTTTGCGGTCCTCGGGAAACGGCGTAACCGCGATCTCCGGCGGAACGGGCTTGTATGTCTCGCCGATGTCGATCAGCATCTGAATACGCCGCGCGCGTTCCATGCCCTTGAACATGTCCCGCATCCGCGCAAGCTTTGGAGGTATTTGACTCATATTGAACAGGAGATAACGGAGGAAACGGAGACAAAACAAATTCCTTCTCCGATGCTTCTCCTCTGTACCGTTGTTAATCTGCGCTCATCCGCGGCATCTGCGGATAAGCTCTTACGGCTTCTCGATCGGCACATTCACCAGGTTGCCGTATTCCATCCAGCTCCCGTCGTAATTCCGCACCTTCGGGTAGCCGAGCAGGTTCGTCAGCACGAACCACGTGTGGCTGCTGCGCTCGCCGATCCGGCAGTACGCAATGATGTCGTCGGATGACTTTAGGCCCTTCTCGCCCTCGTATATCGCGCGCAGGTCGCCGGCCTTCTTGAACGTGCCGTCGTCCGTATTCACCGCGCGCGCCCAGGGCACGTTCTGCGCCCCCGGCACGTGTCCGCCGCGCAACGCGCCCTCGTTCGGGTAATCGGGCATGTGCATGCGCTCGCCGCGGTACTCCTCCGGGCTGCGCACGTCCACCATCGGCTTTTTCTTCGCGGAATGCTCCAGCACCTGGTCGCGGAACGCCCGCAGCGACTTGTCGTCACGCGCCGGCGCGTCGTATTTCGACTCGGGATATTTCGGCACGTCCTTCGTCGTCGGCCGGTTCTCCTTGACCCACTTCAGCCGCCCGCCATCCATGATGCGCGCGTTGGTGTGGCCGAAGAGCTGCATGATCCAGAACGCGTAGCACGCCCACCAGTTGTTCTTGTCGCCGTACAGGACGACCGTCGTGTCCCGCGTGATGCCCGAGCGGCGCATCAGCTTCTCGAACTGGTCCTTCTGCAGATAGTCGCGCCGGACTGGATCGTTCAGATCGCGCTGCCAGTCGATCTCGACCGCCCCGGGAATGTGGCCGGACGGATACACCAGCGGGTCCTCGTTCGATTCAACGATACGCACTTTCGGGTCGTTCAGATGTGCCGCGACCCACTCGGTCGTCACGAGAAACTCGGGCTTCGCGTAGCCCTTGTCCGTGATTTCTTTCAACGCAGCGTCCCCGCCCATGACATGACTCCTCTCGAAATGTAGGGGTATCCCGTCATTGTACTGAACGCCCGGCACGCCAAAAAACTTCGGCGCGCAACTGGGTTGAGCGAAGCGGGAGCCCGGGGTCGGGCGAATCGCGTGACTTTCTCAGGAAACGGGCGGAGCCGGCGGTCGCGGTACGGACCGGGCGGCCGCGTCGGGCGCAGCGGGTTTTGCCTTGGGCTTCGCCTTGGACTTGCCTTTGGCGGCGGGCTTCTTCTTCGCGCGAGACTTCGGTTTCGCCGCGGCCTTGGTTTTGGCCGGGAACTTGCGCTTGCCCGTGGACTTCGCGGGCGCCGCGGCGAGCGCTTCCTTCGCCTGTTCGAGCGTCACCGCCGCCGGCTCGACGTCTTTCGGAACCTTCGCGTTCTTGTCGCCGTTGGTGATGTACGGGCCGTACTTCCCTTCGCACACCTGGATTGGCTTGCCGGTCTCCGCGTCATCCCCGAGCGTCGCGATTACTTTTTTCCCGCCGCGTCCCATCTTGGGCTGCGCGAGCAGTTCGAGCGCGCGTTCACGGGTCACCGTGTACACGTCATCGTCCCCGCGCAAGCTTCGGCTGTCGTCCCCGCACTTGATGTACGGCCCGAAGCGGCCGACGGTCGCGACAATCGCGGCCCCGGTCTCGGGATGCCCACCCAGATCGCGTGGTATCGACAAGAGCCGCACCGCCGTGGGAATGTCCACGGCGTCCGGCTTCATGCCCTTGGGCAGACTCGCGCGCTTGGGTTTCTTCTTCTTGTCCTCGGTCACTTCGCCGAGCTGAACGTACGGACCGTAGGGCCCGACCAGCAGATAGATCGGTTCGCCCGTCTCGGGATGTTTGCCGATGGGTTCGTCGCCCTTTGCGCGTTGTTCGAACAGATCCAGCGCATGCTCGATGTTCAGTTCCTCGAAGGTCGCGTCCATCGGCACCGGCGCCGTGTTCCCGTCGCCGCCCGCGCCGCGCTGCAAATACGGCGCATTGCGCCCGATCCGCACGACGATCGGTTCCTTCGACTTCGGGTCCTCGCCGAGCGGTATTGCCGGAAACTCGATCTTGGGCAATTCCGCGGCGATCTGCGGCTCAAGCCCGTGCCCGAACTTGCCGTGGCCGCGGTAGAACCCTTCCAGGAACGTCAACGGATCCTGGTCGCCGTTGGAGATGTTGTCCAGCGCGTCTTCCATCTGCGCGGTGAATCCGATGTCCACGTACTCCGGGAAGTGATCGCGCAGCAGTTTGGTCACCGCGACCGCCAGGAACGACGGCACGAGCGCCTTGCCCCGCCGCTCGACGTAGCCGCGCGCCTCGATGGTCGAGACCGTCGGCGCATAGGTCGACGGCCGGCCGATGCCCTCGTCTTCGAGGCGTTTGATCAGCGACGCCTCCGTATACCGCGCGGGCGGCTGCGTCTCGTGTTCCTCAGGCGCGATGGTCGAGAGCTGAATCCCGCGGCCGCCGCGGGCCACCTCGTCGCCTTCCTTGACCGGTGGCAGCACGGTGTCCTGCTGGCTCGTGTCCGCGACCTGCAAGTAGCCCGGGAACTTCACGACGCTGCCCGTCGCGCGCATGACGGCCTTCCCGCCCCCGGCCTTCGCCTCGAAATCGACGCGCGTCCGCAGCAATTCCGCCTCGGCCATCTGCGAGGCAATGGTCCGGTTCCAGATGATGCGGTAGAGCGCGAGTTCGTCGTCGCTCAGCCGGCCGCGCAGCGAATCCGGTGCGCGGGTGATGTGCGTCGGCCGGATCGCCTCGTGTGCCTCCTGCGCGTTCTTCGATTTGGTGTTGTAGGCGCGGACGCACAGGTTTTCCTTGCCGAACCGCTGCTCGATATACTGCGCCGCTTCCGCGAGCGCCTTCTTGCTCAGCGTGAGCGAATCGGTGCGCATGTAGGTGATCACGCCTTCACGCTCGCCGCTGCCGAGGTCGATGCCTTCGTAGAGTTTCTGCGCGATCTGCATCGTCTTGCGAGGCGAGAATCCCAGGATCGCGCTTGCCGCCTGTTGCAGCGACGATGTCATGAACGGCGGATACGGTTTCTGCTTCGCTTCCTTCTGCTCGACCACCGCGACGCGCCACGGGAGGTTCTTGTCGAGTTCGTCCGCAATGCGCTTCGACAGCGCGGCATCCAGCCAGATCACGCCGCCGGACGATTCCTTCGTCAGGTGTCCGGTCTCGGCGTCAAAATCTTTGCCCGTCGCCGGCTTCTTGCCGTCGACTTCGACGAGCGTCGCGTCAAACTCGATGTCGCCGCCCTTCAGGTGCGCGTCGATGCTGTAATACTTCGCGCGCTTGAACCGGCGCCGCTCTTCCTCGCGCTCGACCACGAGCCGCACGGCCACGCTCTGCACGCGCCCCGCGCTGAGCTTTGGCCGCACTTTCTTCCACAGCACCGGCGAGAGCGAGTAGCCGAACAGCCGATCGAGCACGCGCCGCGATTCCTGCGCCTTCACGAGTTCCTGGTTGAGATCGCGCGGGTTGGCCAGCGCTTCGCTGATCGCCTCGTTGGTGATCTCGTGGAACGCGATGCGTTTCACCGGCACCTTGGGCTTGAGCACTTCGAGCAGATGCCACGAGATGGACTCGCCCTCGCGGTCTTCATCCGTTGCGAGAATGACTTCGTCGGCGTCCTTGATGAGTTTCTTGAGCTCGGCAATATGCTTGCGGCTAGTCGCCGGCACGACGTAGATCGGCTGGAAACCGCGGTCCACGTCGACCGCCATGCGCGCCCATTTCTCGCCCTTCAGTTCCGCGGGAATTTCCTCGGCGGAGCTGGGCAGGTCGCGCACATGGCCGAAGCTGGCCGCGACGGTATATCCCTTCCCGAGGAACCGGCCGATGGTTTTCGCCTTGGCCGGCGACTCGACGATGACAAGCTTCAAACGCTACCCCCTGCGAAGTCGGACGGGGAGATGGTTCGGGAATTCCCCCTTAAAAGCGCGTCACAGTACGCCTAAAGGGCACCCCGCGACAATCCACCCCCGTTTTGCTGACGAAACCTTACACGATAACCCAAAATTCCGCAAAGGGCCGCGATAAAAGCTGTAAACCCTTACGTATCAATGGCTTAGTCTACGGCGTGAATCCAGGTCCGCCAATTCATTCGGACTCCATCACCGTCGATACCGTCCATCCAGTCCATGAACGCTACGCGAACAAATCGCGCCCCTCGAAGTCGGACGGCACATCGGCGCCGAGGTAGCCCAGTGCGGTCACGCCCAGATCGAGGATGTTCGGGTCGTCGGTCTCGACGGCCTGGTTGCAGAAGAAGATTCCAGGCAGTCTCGCAACGTCGGACGACGCGTGCTCGCCCCCCCACTTGTCCAGGTTGTCCTCGAAGTGGACCTCGCCCACGCCGCCCGCGGCGACACTCTTGGATACCTGGTGCAATCCGTCGAACCCGAACGAGATGTCCGGCGCATTCGAAATCGCGACGCCCGAAAAGTTGTGCTTGGTGTAGATGTTGGAGAAGGTGGCAGTGCCTTTGTCGGTGTCCTTCACCGTCAACAGCTTGTCCTTGATCTCGTTGATGAGGTTGTCGGCCTCCATCGGCGGCACGATGCCGACCCGCTCGCGCCCGCTGAGGTTGAGATACATCGAACTCAGGCCGACTGCATAAGCCTTCGTTTTGGTCCAGTCGATGCCCTGCAGGAACCCGCGACCGGCCGTCTGCCGATTGGAAACGGTCAGGTAGCCCTGCTCTTCGAGCCACGCGTTCGCGTCGAACCCGCGCCGCCACGACTCGAACCCGTGGTCGGACAACACCATGAACAGGTCGCCGGGCTTGAGACGCTGCATCACTTCGCCGACAATGCGGTCCGAAATCTGGTACGACTCCTCGAGCGCCTTTTCAAACTTGACCGCCAGTTCCGGGTCGTACATCGGGTGTTGCTGGTCGCGGAACCTCCAGAACATGTGCCCCACGCGGTCGGTGGCCTCCCACACGGACACCAGCATGTCGAAATCGCCGCGATCGAGCTCATCGAGCGTCAGACGCTCGTTGAACGCCATGCCGAGACGCACGTCCTCCATGAACGCCGCTTCGTCGAGACGATCCTGGCGCAGCGCGTGCGTGTCGTACTGCCAGCCGATTGTGCGGAACAACCCGAAGCGCTCGGTCAACTGCTTGGAATACGTCACCGGTTCGGAGATCGACGCGTACGGGTCGCCGGGGTGAATCATCATGCACGACATGTGCAGCCGCACCCGGTCGCCGATCTCCAGCGGATACACCCGCGTGATGCCGAAGGTGGTGTACTTGTCGGACATCTTGAACGGCAGCGGCAGCCACTCGGACCACGCGCCCGTCGCGAATTCGATCTTCTTGCCGTCCGCCTCCGCCGAACCCACGCCCAGCTTGCGGTCCACTTTGAGCGTGATCTCGCTCGGCGTGTAGTCCCCGGGCTGGCCGTATTTGATCGACTGGTTCCGCGGCCCGGGCATTTGCAGCTTCGCGACGCCCGCGCCGTCGAACTCGGGCCGGATCCGCATGCCGCCCGCCATGCCGGTCAGGTGCTCGTCCGGCGTGAATGCTTCCGAGATGTCGAATGAGATGCTCGTCGTTCCGCGCAGGTCGGGCACGCCCAGGCCGCAGAGCTGGATTCCGTTCTTCATCGGGTCCGCGGGATACGCGAAGGGCACCTTCAGGATTTTGCACTTGAGCCCCTGCTGGTCGGCGACATACCAGAACGAGTCACCCTTGCGATACGCAACGCCTTTGGCCGGCTCGCTCACGGCGCCGTCGCCCGTGAGTTTCACGTGTTCGAGTTCGCCCGTGCCCACCTTCGGCATCGGCCCGCGGGCGAGGGATGGGTCGCGCAGAATGAAATCGTAGATGTTGTGGCCGCCGGGGTTCTTGCACGTCGTGAACGACGTCCACGCGACCGGAGACTGCGGCGGGATGGTGGATCCGAGCTTTTTGAACGCGCCGCCCTCCGCGAGCTTTGCGAAATTCGGCGCATCGCCGCGCTCCATCATCTCGCGCAGGATTTCCGGCTCGACCCCGTCGAACCCGAGAATGATCACCCGCCCTTTGGGCTTGGGGCCGCCCGGCGTGGCTGCCGCGTTAGGCCCGGCGGCGCCGCTTGACCCCGGCGCCTGGGACTCGCCTCCGCAGCCGGCGAGCAGCGCACCCGCGGCTGTCCCGGCGAGGAACGTGCGCCGGGTAATCTTGGATTCGGAACGCTTCATGGGGATGTGCCTCTCTGTGGATGGCGAATCGGAGGGAATGGACGCTGAACTTCTCTTAGAATCCATCGAATCGAGGCCGGGGTTCAAGTTTCGCCCACGCCGGCCGCCGGTCCGGTCATTGATTTAGCCCGCGTTTTCCCGGTAGTTTCATCCCTCTCCGTTCGGGGTTGAGGGCGCACCGCGGCATGTATTTGGGGATCGATCTGGGCACTTCGGCCGTCAAGGCCATTCTACTGCGCGACGACGGCAAGGTCGCCGCGCAAGCCTCGGCGCCACTGGATGTGTCGCGCCCGCACCCGACATGGTCGGAGCAAAACCCCGAGGACTGGTGGCGCGCCGTCGAGTCCGCCATCGCGAAATTGCGTCAAACGGACGCGAAGGCGCTCGGCGGCATCAAGGCCGTCGGGCTGTCCGGCCAGATGCACGGCGCGACGCTGCTGGATGCGAAAGGCGGCGTGCTGCGCCCCGCAATCCTCTGGAACGACGGCCGCAGCGGCCCGCAGTGCCTCGAGATTGAGAAGAGCGTCAAGAACTCGCGCGCGCTCACGGGCAACATGGCGATGCCCGGCTTCACGGCGCCGAAACTCGCGTGGGTGCGCACGCACGAGCCGGACACGTTCAAGAAGGTCGCCAAGGTTCTCCTGCCCAAGGACTACATCCGCCTGCGCATGACGGGCGACTATGCCTCCGAAATGTCGGACAGCGCAGGCACGCTCTGGCTCGATGTCGGCAAACGCGACTGGTCCGAGCCGATGCTCAAAGCAACCGGTCTCTCGCGTGATCACATGCCCAGACTCTTCGAGGGTTCGCAACCCACCGGCACACTGCGCGCGGACGTCGCGAAACACTGGGGCGTGCCCCCGGTCCCCGTCGCGGGCGGAGGAGGCGACCAGGCCGCGGGCGCGATCGGCGCAGGTGTCATCGCCCCGGGCCAGGCCTTCGTATCGCTCGGCACGTCCGGCGTGTACTTCGTTGCGGACAACCAGTACCGGCCGAACCCGGACGGAGGCGTGCACACGTTCTGCCACGCGCTGCCGAAGACCTGGCACCAGATGGCCGTCATTCTGAGCGCGGCAAGTTGTCTCACGTGGGTCACGAAACTCACCGGAGCAAAAGACGAGGGCGCGCTCATCGCCGAGGTCGAGGAGGCAGAACGCAACGGCCATGACTTCCGCGCGGCGCCGATTTTTCTCCCCTACTTGTCTGGCGAACGCACTCCGCACAATGATCCGCTGGCGCGCGGCGTGTTCCACGGCCTGTCGTACGACACGGAGCGCGCGGACCTCGGCTGGGCCGTGCTCGAGGGCGTCGCCTTCGCGCTTGCGGACGGCCAGCAGGCGCTGCTCGACGCCGGCACGCACATCGACGAGGCCTCGGTCATCGGCGGTGGATCGCGCGGCGCGTTCTGGGGCGATATTCTCGCCACGGCGCTCGGCCGCACGCTGGTCTATCGGGAAGCCGCCGACGTCGGCCCCGCGCTCGGCGCCGCGCGTCTCGCGCGGCTGGCCGTCACGAACGAAAACCCTGCGAGCGTCTGCACGGAACCGCCGATGCAGCGGCGTGTCGAACCCAAGGATTCGCTGCGCGAAATCGTCGCACCGCGTTATGAGTTGTACCGCGCGCTCTACCGCGATCTGCGCGAGAGTTTTGTCCGTTTTAACGAAAGCCTGACCGGCTGAGGAGTAAGCAACGATGGCCGCTGAATTCTTCAAGGGTATTGGCAAGATTCCGTTCGAGGGACCCGGTTCCAAAAACCCGCTCGCGTTTCGCTTCTACGAGCCCGACCGCAAAATCCTCGGCAAGCGCATGGAGGAGCACCTGCGCTGCGCCGTGGCGTACTGGCACGCGTTCGCGTCACCCGGCCAGGACATGTTTGGTCCGGGCACGCTCGAACGCCCGTGGTTCGATCTCGCTGCCGACCCCATCAAGATGGCCGAACTCAAGATGGACGCCGCGTTCGAGTTCTTCGTGAAACTCGGCGTGCCGTACTTTTGCTTCCATGATCGCGACATCGCGCCCGAAGGCAAGACCCTGGCCGAAAGCAACGCCTGCGTCGATCACATGGCTGAGTATGCCGCGAAGAAAATCAGCGAGACCGGCGTGCGCCTGCTCTGGGGCACGGCGAACCTGTTCAGCAACCCGCGCTACATGTCCGGCGCGTCCACAAACCCCGACCCCGAGGTCTTCGCGTATGCCGCCGCGCAGGTCAAGCATTGCCTCGGCGTCACGCAACAGCTCGGCGGCGTGAACTACGTGCTCTGGGGCGGCCGCGAAGGCTACGAGACGCTACTCAACACCGACCTCAAACGCGAACTCGAGCAACTCGGCCGCTTCGTCACGCTCGTGGTCGAACACAAGCACAAGATCGGTTTCGGCGGCCAAATTCTGATTGAACCGAAACCCTGCGAGCCGACCAAGCACCAGTACGACTTCGACACGGCCAGCGTGCTCGCGTTCCTGCAGAAGTTCGGCCTGCAGAACGAGGTCAAGGTGAATCTCGAAGCCAATCACGCGACGCTCGCGGGCCACAGCTTCCACCACGAGGTCGCGTTTGCCGCCGCCAACGGCATCCTCGGCAGCGTGGACATGAATCGGGGCGACACGCTGCTCGGTTGGGACACCGACCAATTCCCGAATGACGCGGGCGAGATCACGCTCGTCATGTATGAGCTGCTCCGCGCGGGCGGGTTCACCACGGGCGGCTTCAATTTCGACGCGAAGATTCGCCGTCAGAGCATCGACCCGGCCGACCTGTTCCACGCCCACATCGGCGGCATGGACATCATGGCCCACGGCCTCATCAGCGCGGCGAAGATGATCGAGGACGGCGCGCTGCAGAAGTTCGTCGATGAGCGCTACAAGGCTTGGGACAGCGGCATCGGTAAGGCTATCCTCTCCGGCAACGAATCGCTCGAGTCCCTCGCGAAACTCGTCGAGACGAAAAACATTAACCCCAAGCCGCGCTCAGGCCGGCAGGAAATGCTCGAAAACCTCGTCAACCGCTTCATCTAAACGCGAAGAAGGAGTCTCATCATGGCGCGCAACGTAACCCTGTTCACCGGCCAGTGGGCCGACCTGCCGCTGGAGGAACTGCTCAAGAAGGTCGTCGATTTCGGCTACGACGGCGTCGAGCTTGCCTGCTGGGGCGACCACTTCGACGTGGACCAGGCCGCGAAGGACCAGAAGTATTGCGACAAGAAACGCGCGCTGCTGGAGGAGTACGACCTCGGGTGCTGGGCCATCTCAAACCATCTCGCGGGACAACTCGTCTGCGACCCGAACGACGATGCGCGCTCGGACGCGTTCGCGCCGCAGTCGGCCCACGGCAAACCCGAAGCGAAGCGCAAATGGGCCATCGAGACGATGAAGAACACGGCGCGCGCCGCGAAAAACTTCGGCATCAGCGTCGTGAACGGGTTCACGGGTTCGTCAATCTGGCACATGTTGTATTCGTTCCCGCCGGTCTCGCCGCAGATGATCGACGCCGGGTACAAGCAATTCGCCGACCTGTGGAACCCGATTCTGGACGAATTCGACAAGTGCGGCGTGAAGTTCGGCCTGGAAGTCCACCCGACCGAGATCGCGTTCGACATCTACAGCGCCAAACGCGCCCTCGAAGCCATCGGCAACCGCGAGACCTTCGGCTTCAACTTCGACCCGAGCCACCTCATCTGGCAGGGCATGGACCCGGTCAAGTTCATCGACGCGTTCTCCGACCGCATCTACCACGTCCACATGAAAGACTCGGCGATGCTGCTCGACGGCACGTCGGGCATCTTGAGCTCGCACCTCAACTTCGGCGACCACCGGCGCGGCTGGGATTTCCGGTCCGTCGGCCGCGGCGACGTGAACTTCGAAGGCATCATCCGCGCGCT
>CAYPNI010000099.1:0-15509 GCA_964411925.1 uncultured Nitrospirales bacterium | reverse complement strand
GCGGCTTCGTCCGGTAGCTTTTGCGAGCGGGATCGGCCTTGTCCCACGCGGTCGCGATGCGCCGGTCCATGTACGCGACGATGAGCACGCCGGGCAGCGGGACCGCGGAGATCATCGCGAGCGCGAGCATCATCCACGGCTCGTATCCCATGATCTTGAGCGTGCCGATGAAGTGGTAGCAGAAGACGAAATACGCGGCGATGCCGATGCCGTAGGCGGCGTAGGTCGGCGCGGCGGGAATGACGACGCCGGCGATCGCCGCGACCTTGGGCCCGTAGACGAGCAACATCACGAGCGCATACGCGATAATGTAGACGGCGCGGCGGCGCGGGACGCTGTCGAACTGAGCGCGCGTCACGGTGAACGTGGTCGTCGCGCGCGCGGTGGTCGATTCGGTAGACATGGCAGGCCGGCCTCGACGCACGATCATAGCGAATGGCGGTGGAGGGCACAACGAAATGAGCACGGAGAACCCGTGGACGCGGCTGGACAGCCGCACGGTGTACACGAACCCCTGGATGAGCGTGCGCGAAGATCGAGTCATTCGTCCCGACGGCAAGGAAGGCATCTACGGCGTCGTTCAAACGCGGATCGCGACGGGTGTCGTTGCGCTGACGCCAGCGAACGAAGTCGTGCTCGTGGGCCAATACCGCTACCCGACGGAGGTGTATTCCTGGGAGATCGTGCAGGGGGGTGCGGATCAGGGGGAAGAACCGTTGGCGGCCTGCAAACGCGAACTGCAGGAGGAGGCCGGCCTAATCGCGAAATCGTGGCGCCAGCTCGGCGGTGAAGTGCACTTGAGCAATTGCATCTCGTCGGAACGCGGGTTCATCTATCTCGCGGAAGATCTGAAGCAGACCGAAGCGACCCCGGATGGAACCGAGGTACTGCAGGTGCGGACGGTACCGCTGGGGGAGGCCGTGCGGATGTCGGTGTCGGGCGAGATTGTGGACGCCGTAAGCGTAATCGGGATCCTGCTGACGGAGAAGTGGCTCCGAGCCGCCGGCCGGGTGGTGTAGGCGAAGGCGGGTGCTGAGGGTCGACTTGGCCGATTATTGGGCTGTTTTCAGGCTCAATTTGGCAACTAGACACGGGGTCTGGAGCCCGAATCATTGGATTCAGTCATGAATCTGAGGGTTGACAGCAAGCTCTGTGGCGTTATATGCTGACCTAAAGTTCTCGTCACTGAACATTCGGACTGCCTAACCACCCCCGAGAGGTTGCCCCATGGATTCCCCGTCTGCAAAGCGCGTTCGCGGTTTCACTCTGATCGAATTGCTCGTGGTGATCGCGATCATCGGCATTCTTGCTGCGATCCTGCTGCCGGCACTGGCGCGTGCCCGCGAGGCGGCCCGCCGCGCAAGTTGCGCGAACAACCTCAAGCAAATCGGACTCTCTCTCAAGATGTACGCCAATGAATCACGAGGAGAGAAGTTTCCGCCGCGCGAAGCCTACACCTATCAGGAGCAACCGGCGGACAGCGGTTACTTCGTTCGCAGCGGGGGACTCAGCGACGACATGATTTTCGACGGTTACACGGTCTACCCGGAGTACATTCCTGATTTCGCGATCGTTTGGTGCCCGTCGTGGATAAAGGAAGCGACGCCGCTGGAACGGTACGACGCGGGCAAGGGAAACAACGACGAGACCATTCAGGGACACGAAATTTCCAAGGAGCCGTTTGACTACACGGGCTGGATGATCCTGGACGACGAAAACGTCCTGGGCGATCTGGTCGGAACCATGGGCAGCGGGCCGAACGGCCGAATCGAGGAATCCGAATACATGGGTGCGACTCCGTGGGGCGAGCTCTGGATGCGCAACGTCCTCACTGACGGCGCGGCGAGCGACGATGACTTCACCACAGAGGACTTTGCGGGCGAGGGCTTCATGACGGGCGGAGGGGATACGCTGTTCCGCCTGCGCGAGGGCATTGAACGATTCCTGATCACGGATATCAACAATCCCGGCGCGAGTGCGGAGGCGCAGAGCTCGGTGCCGATCGTCTGGGACCACATCACGACGGCGCCGATTGATTTCGCGCATATCCCCGGCGGGCTAAACGTGCTGTATCTCGACGGACACGTGATGTTCATGCGGTATCCCGCGGAAGAATTCCCGGGAACGGTGGACAGCTCGCGCATCTTCGGCCGGTACAACCGGGGCTTCAACGGGCTGTAGACGGCGCCGTCCGGCGGGCGGGCGGCCTACGACCCGGTCATGGCGTCGTTCTCGCGAGACGATTGCCGCGCCGCCACGGCAAGTGCGGATTCGCTCCCAGGCTGATACGCGCCGCCCGAAATGATTATTTTCATGCCCTCCTCGATGGAGAGCGAAGTCTCTATGACTTCGTCCGGCGAAAGATAAAGCAGAAACCCGGTCGTGGGGTTGGGAATGCTTGGGACGAATACCGCCCATGTGTTCTTTTCCAGTGACTGCTGAACGATTCCCTTCTCGAACGATGTGATGAAGCCGACGACCCATACATCCTTGCGTGGATACTCGACGAGGACGACCTTTTGAAAGACAGCTCCTTCGCGAGTAACAAACACGTCGCGGATCTGCTGGACGGCGCGATAAATCTTGCTGATGAGCGGAATGCGGTCGAAGAGTTTTTCGCCGGTCAGGATGAGCCGTCGCGCGACGAGGGAGCGCGTGAGGAATCCGGTCGTCAGGAACAACGCGATCGCGATCAGAATGCCAAACCCGGGAACGTAGACGATATCGGTCAGGAAGGATACCGCCTCGAAGCGGCTTCCGAGCCGGTTCAACGCAGCGTATCCGTTCTGAATGAGGCGCTCCAGGCCGAGACCGACGGTCTTGAACAGCCACCACGTGAGCCAGACGGTCGCGATCAGCGGGACCCAGACGAGCAGGCCGGTGACGAAATAAAATCGGAGCGCGCGCAGGTATTGCCGCAAGAACCCGAGTTCCGCTTTCCTCTCGCGTGTACTCAACATAGCGTTCTCGTCGGCGGCGTCCGCCCGGTCGGCGGCACGTCGCGCCCCCACCCCGTCCCCATGAGTCTACACATTGACCGTCAAACGCCGCAGCGCGGTCAGACGCCTGCCGGTGTATCCGAATCCTCGCGGGCCTCGGGCAATACGTCGAGCCGGCACTTAATCACCTGATTCAGCCGGCCTTCGAGCACGGTTACCCGGAACCCGCTGTGCTTGATTTTCTCGCCTTGCAGCGGAATCCGCCCGGCGCGCCTCATCACCCAGCCGCCCAGCGTTTCAACTTCCTCGTCCTCAATCGCGACGCCAATCACGTGCGACAGGTCTTCCAATGAGATGCGTGCATCGACGACGTAGCTGTTGGGACCGACTTTGTGGATCAGCGCTTCCTCGCGGTCGTGCTCGTCGCGTATTTCGCCGAAGATTTCCTCGAGCACGTCTTCGAGCGTGATGAGGCCGTCCGTGCCGCCGTACTCGTCGGTAATGACGGCGACGTGCTGCGGATGCTGTTTGAGTTCCTTTAGCAATTCGTCCAGCGGCTTCGTGTCGGGCACGTGCAACACGGGGCGCACGAACCGCGTAATTTCGGGATTGCCCGGGTCGGAGTCCAGCAACACGTCGAACGCGTTTACGACACCCAAAATCTTGTCCAGCGAGCCCTCGTACACGGGAATGCGCGTGCGCCCGCCTTCCTGGAACTGGCGCACGATTTCGTCGCGGCTGGTATCCGACGGCACGGCCTGGATGTCGATTCGCGGCACCATGACTTCGTTGGCGCGCACGTCGGGCAGATCCATAATCGAGTGGATCATCTTCTGTTCCTCGGGCTCGATGCTGCCCCGCGCGGCGCTCTCGTCGATGAGATGGCGGAGGTCTTCCTCGGTGGACAGCACGGGGGCCAGGCTCTCGGTGCGACGACCGGTGACCCAGCGCAGCCCCCGCAGAATGTAGAGCGTGGGCCAGACGAGCGGTATCAGCAGCAGCTCGAAGATGCGCATGACGGGCAGGAGCCGCAGCGACAACACGTTCGGATGCCGGCGGAAAACGCTTTTGGGGACGATCTCGCCGAAGATGAGAAAGGCGGGCGCGGCGATGAGCGTCGAGAGCCATTCGCTGCCAACGAGAGAGGTCAGCGCGAAGGTCCCGAAAATCAGGGCGACGTTCGTGCCGATGAGCACGGTGGTCAGCATCTTCTCCGGATGGTTCATCTCGGCGAGCAGGCGCAACGCACGCGGCTCCTCCTCTTCTTCGGCGAGATACCGCATTCGAATGCGGTCCGCAGAGATGAATCCGATCTCGTACCCGGAGAAGAGCGCGTTTAGCGCGATGCCGAGCAGAAAGAACGCGGAAGCAATAACGATGAAACTCATCATCGCACGGGCTCCTGATGGGGCTGGCGGAGGTCCACCCGCAGCGACGTCGCGCGCTTGTTCTCCACGGTCTCAGCGGTCAACCGCACGCCGTTGAACTCGACATGGTCGCCCGGGCCGGGAATCCGTTTGAGATGCTCCATGAAAAACCCTGCGACGGTCTCGTGTTCGGGGCTTTCCATTTCCACGTCGAGCAGGCGGCTGAGCTCGTCGAGCGGCATGCCGCCATCCACGCGATAAACGCCCTTGGCGAGGCGTTTGTGGCGTTTCCCCGTGCGTTTGGAAGCATCGCGGATTTCGCCGACGACTTCTTCGATGGCGTCGTCCAGCGTGACGAGGCCTTCGGTCCCGCCGAACTCGTCCACGACAACGGACAGGTGCATGTGCCGGCGCTGCGAATAGCGGATGAACTCGCGCACGGACATCGTCTCGGGCACGAAACTCGCCCGCCGCGCCAGCGGGCCGATCGGCCGGTCGAGTTCTCCGCGCATGACGCACGGAAGCAGGTCTTTGGCCACGAGGATGCCCGTGATGTGATCGAGGTCCTCCTGGAACACGGGCATGCGCGAGTACGAATGCGCGCGGAAGAGTTGCAGCGCATCGCGCACGGGAGAGCCGCGCTCGATCGCGATCATTTGCGGCCGCGGCACGAGTATTTCGCGCACGTAGGCGTCGCCGGATTCGATGATGCCCTGGATCATCTGGCCCTCGTCCTCGTCGATGACGCCCTGGCCTTCGCTATCGGCGAGCACGCTCATGATTTCTTCGTCGGTGAGAAACGGCGCCGGGGGGATGTCGTTGAACCGCGTAACGCGGAACAGGATCTCGGTAACGCGCAACGAGGCCCAGCGGAGAGGCCCGAACAGCCAGTCGATCGCGACCATGGGCAGGGCGGCCGTGCGCGCGATGGGCTCGGCGAGGGAAACGGCCAGTACTTTGGGCGTGATCTCGCTGACGAACAGCACGATGAGGGTCGAAACGACGACGGTGACAATGCTCGACGTCACCACGCCCAAATGAAGCGAGGACTCGAGATAACGCTCCAGGCGTGCGGGCAACAACACGCCGACCAGGATGTTGGTGAACATGTTTCCGATGAGAATGGTATTGAGCAACTGGGCGGGATGGCGCATCAGGCTCGAGATGACGCCGCCGATCACGCCTCCCTCGGCGGCCATGGCGCGCAGCCGCACGCGGTGCAACGAGAAGAACGCGACTTCCGACGCGGAAAAAAAACCCGAGACTGCGAGCAACGCGGCGATTAGCAGGATGATCGGGAGTGGGAAAAAGTCGCTGAATGGACGCGCATAAGGATCGCCATCCACGAGTTGCGCGCCGGGCGAGATGGCGAAGAGCAGACATGCGCCCATGACCAGGCATGGTGCAACAAGGCTGATCGGTTTCAGGACTCGCCGTCGACTGTCATCGTCCAATGCGACGAGTCCCTCCCAACGCCGGCGCCGGCGGCGCAGCGGCGTGTTTGGGACCAAACTCCCAGGCGGCGCGCTCGCTGAGGCCGAGGTATTCAGCCTGTTTTTGCTGCATGCGCCCGCGATCGCGGGCGCTCTGGTGGTCATAACCGAGTAAATGCAACAAGCCATGACAGAACAGCAGTTCGATTTCAGCGCGCAGCAGCGCGCGGTCGCCGCCACAATTTCGCTCGGCGGTCTCGGCGGAAATGACGACGTCGCCGAGGGGGCGTGGCGAGGCGACGGGCCGGCCTTCCTGCTCGAACGAGAGGACGTCCGTCGGTCCGGAATCGCCGCCGAAGCGCCGGTTAAGTTCCGCGATGTCGGGGTCGTCGCAGAGAAACAGGCTGATCTCGATGTCCCCCGCGACGGACTCGCCGGAGCAGACGCGTTCGGCGAGGCGCACGAGACGGTCGCGACGGGCGATGCGTTTCCGCACGGATACATTGCGAATGTCGAGCAGGACCGCCATCACTCGCGCATTCCCTGGATGCGAATCACGTTCGACGCTTCTTTGGTCGCGGGCCGATCCGGATAGGCGATGCGCGCGTGCATGGTGGTAATGATGCGGCGGGTGAGCACGTCGCCGATGGTGTCCAGTTTTTTGAGCGTCAGATCGCACTCGTCAAACTGCCGGTCGGACGCGCGCGTCTGGATAATTTTTGTCACGAATTCGCGAATGCGCTCCTCGTTCGGGTTCTTGATCGATCGCACGCCGGACTCGACGCCGTCGCAGATCATCAGAATGGCCGTCTCGGGGCTTTGCGGCTTGGGCCCGGGATAGCGGAAGTCTTCTTCGCGCACATCGCCGTGTTTCTGCTGATCGAGCGCCTGCTGGTAGAAGAAACTGATCAGCATGGTGCCGTGGTGTTCGAGGATGCCGCGCACGATGGGCTGCGGCAAGTGGTGCTCGCGCGCAAACTCGACGCCCTCGGTGACGTGCGACGCGATCGCGCGCGCGCTGAGCCGCGGCGAGAGGTCCTCGTGAATGTTGTACCCGGTCTGGTTCTCGGAGAAATACTCCGGACGGCGCAATTTGCCGATATCGTGGTAGTAGGCGCAGACGCGCGCCATCAATCCGTTCGCGCCGATGGCGTCGGCGGCGGCTTCGGCGAGCTGGCCCATCATGAGGCTGTGCGCGTAGGTGGCCGGAATCTCGATGGCGAGCCGGCCGAGCAGGGGGTTGTTCAGATCGGAGTATTCGAGCAGTTGGATGTCGGTCGTAATGCCGAAGAGCCGTTCGAGCGGAGACAACAACCCGGGCACGACGAAGAGGCAGATTGTTCCATTGAGCACGATGCTCAGCAGCAGCTGGCCCGTCTGCCAGGAGAACAGTGTGCCACTGCTCAACGCGACGGCGGCGGCGGCCACGAGACCCACGGCGGTGGCGCGAATGGCGGCGCGGGTCATATCCGTCCGGCGCCGGACGGTGTACAAGCCCAGGACACCGGTATAGGCCATGGCCCCGCTGACGACGAACAGGCGCCAGTCCTGGCCGTACTGAATGGACAAGAGCAACGCCATGATGAGCGTCGTCATGGACGCGAGACGCGGGTTGGTGAGGATGGTGAGCAGCATGGCGCCCGCGGCCATCGGCACGAGATACCCTGACGGATACAGGTATTGGACGACGCGACCCAGCACGAGCACGCAACACAAAATCAGCAGGGCGGCGTTCAGCGCGGTGTGGGGCGCGCACCGGCGATCGGAGAGTTGCGGCATCGATCGCACGAGCGCCCATAACATCAGTCCGACGAGGATGATATTGGCGATGAGCGGGCTGAACACGTTTCGCGAGGCCCGCAGACCGCCTTCGAGGATGTCCCAGTAGGTCCGGGCGTCCTGTCGCGTCTGCTCGTTCCAGCGGTATCCCTCTTCCTGGACGATCTGGTTCGCCTCGATGCGTCTGCGTACGGGCTCAACGTTCGATCGGGCGAGCTGGCGTTCACCTTCGGTGAGCACCTGGTCGTACAACAGCGTGTCCGTTACCCCGAGCTTGGCCATTTCCCACGCGGCGGACGCGAGCGTCGCCCAGGGCACGCCTCTGCCGGGGTCCCGTTGCTCGTTCTGCTGGGCGAGCGATTCGATGCGCTGGCGCAGCGCGGTGCGCGCGGTATCGAGCCGGAGGACCTGGTCGGAGGGCACCTCGGCCTTGATGGGCAGGCCTTCGACGGTTTCCGATCGCGAAACGATAATTCGCTGGCCGATATCGGCGGACTGTTGCACGACGCCGTTCACAAGGACGTACTCGAGCCCCTCGAGCGCGAGTTTGGTCAGCGCGTCGAGTTGGGCGAATTGCATGCCTTCGGGCGGCCCGTCGCTCAGGCCGACCACCTTGCGGCCGGCGTCCGCGGCGGACGCGGGCTTTTCCTCGAAAATGCGTTTGGGGAGCGTATCCAAGTCGGGCTGAATCCACGTCTTGAGATAGGCCGCGTCGGGGAACCCGGCGAACAACGGATCGGCCTTCCACTGGTCCACCAGTTGCGTAAGGACGGCGCCGACGACGTCTTCGACGGACTGCTGCGAGGTTGAGGCCGTGAGCGCGTCGCGGATGGCCTTCTCGACTTCGGCGCGGCGATCTTTGAGCGTGGTGATGCGTTGTTGCAACGTCAAAAGCTGCGTGGTGACGCGTTCACGGTCGATCGAGTACATCGCCGGGACGGTCGCGGCGGCACGTTCGCGGGCCTCGCGTGTCGCTTCGAGATCCTCGGACTCGAACGAAAATGCCGCCTGGACCGTCTGCGAGGCAACGGTCTCAGCATCGATGTCGTAACGCCCGGCGGGGTTACCCAAGATGCGCAGCCCCGTAACCGCCGAGACCAGCACGACAAACGCGGACCCCACGGCGATGCGCTGCATCTGCTGGCGGCGGTGGGCAATCGAGGGGGAGTCCTGGGGAGATCTTCCGGCGCCGGACCGGGATTTCTTCTTGGTGTTGGGGCGCGTCATGCGTGTTCCGCCGCGATAACCGCAGGGCTCATCCTGTGGCGCCCGGCTGTGCCGGGCGGATGGGAGTCTCGGTGCTTTGCGTGTTGCGTTCGTCGGCTTCGTAGGCAGACACGATGTTCTGCACGAGACGATGGCGAACGATGTCCTCCGTGGACATGTCCACCACGCCGATGCCGTCGGTGTTTTCCAGGATGCGGCGCGCTTCGACCAGGCCCGAGCGCGAACCGCGCGGCAGGTCAATCTGCGTGAGGTCACCCGTGATAATGGCGCGCGACCCCTCGCCCAGGCGTGTCAGGAACATCTTCATCTGTTCGCCGGTCGTGTTTTGCGCTTCATCGAGAATCGCGAAGCAGCGGCTGAGCGTGCGGCCGCGCATATAGGCCAACGGGGCAACTTCTACCTGGTCACGGTCGAACATCTTCCGGGCCTGGCTCGTGTCCAAAATGGCGTAGAGGGCGTCGTAGAGCGGTCGCAGATAGGGATTCACCTTCTCGATGAGGTCTCCGGGCAGGAAGCCGAGGTTTTCTCCGGCCTCGACCGCGGGCCGGGTGAGCACGATGCGATTGACTTCCTTGTTGAGCAGCGCGGAAAGTGCCGCGGCCATCGCGAGGAAGGTCTTGCCGGTCCCGGCCGGCCCGGTGACGATTACGAGTTCGTGGCTCCGGATGGCGTCGAGCAACAATTTCTGACCGCGGGTCCGCGGTTTGATCGGAATGTCGCGGCGCAGGGCGGATGGGGATTCGCTCCAGAGCTGGCCGAGGTCCTTCGCGCCGTCGCCATCGGGCCGGCCAGCGGCCTGGCGCAGGGCGTAGTTTACGTCGTCGGACGAGGGGGTGTGGCCCTTGCGAATGGCGGTGAGAAGTTCGTCCAGGACGGCGCCAACACGCACGGTGTCCTCCGCTTCGCCCAGCACGACGACTTTGGTCCCGCGGTCGACGATACGGACCGGCACCGCCTTCTGAATGCTTTTGCGCAGCTCGCCGTTGCGGCCCAGCAGCTTAATGGCCTCGTCCGGGCTATGTAGGATGAGTTCGTGTGTCAGGGTTGGGCCTGTTTGGACTGCGGGGCGTCGGCCGGGGGCAACTCGACCCGGAAGATTTTCTCATCCTCACGGACGAGGCCCTTGCTCCGCCGAATCTCCGCTTCAACTGCCAGCGGGTCGTTGTCCAAATCCTCCACATGTCGCTTGAGGGCCTCTTCGTCGGCCCGCAGGTCGTCCAAGCGCTGTTCGAGTTGGCGCACTTCGTCCTGGCTGTACCGGAATTCGTCGTAAAGGCCCGCCAAGTTCTGCCGCTGGGCATATGCCACGAGCGCGACGGCAACCATCGCCGCCGACAGCCAATACCAGGACTCGCGGAGCCACCGCATTACAGGATCTTTTAACCCCTGTCTGTGTGCAGGACGCTCAGATTGTGCTTATTTCAGGTTCGGGAAGGCGGACCGCCCGGCGTACGCGCCTTGGCCGCCCAAATCCTCCTCAATCCTGAGGAGCTGATTATACTTCGCCAGCCGGTCGCTGCGCGAGGCGGATCCCGTCTTGATTTGGCCTGCATTTACGGCCACCGCAAGGTCCGAAATGAAGCAATCTTCTGTCTCTCCGCTGCGATGCGAGATGACTGCGGTAAACCCGGCCCGCTGCGCCATTTGAATGGCATCGAGGGTCTCGGTGAGTGTTCCGATTTGGTTCACTTTCACCAGTATGCTGTTCGCGACGCCTTCGTCTATGCCGCGCTTCAGGAACTTCGTATTCGTGACGAATAGGTCATCGCCGACGAGTTGGATCTTGCCACCGAGCCGGTCTGTTAGCGCCTTCCAACCCTTCCAATCGCCCTCGGCCAGACCGTCCTCGATGGAAATGATCGGATACTTGCGGATCCACTCTTCCCAGAAGGCGATCATCTGATCGGAAGATTTCTTGGAGGGGGACTCGGCTTCGAGCACGTACTGCTTTCCCTTATAGAACTCGCTGCTGGCCGGATCCAGCGCGAGCAGTACGTCCTGTCCGGCCTTGTAGCCCGCTTCGCCGATCGCCTTGAGGATAACCTCGATCGCCTCGACGTTCGATTTCAGGTCGGGCGCGAATCCACCCTCGTCGCCCACGGCGGTATTCAGGCCCTTCTTCTTGAGCACGGCCTTGAGCGCGTGAAAAATCTCCGTACCCATGCGCAGTCCCTCGGCGAAGGTCTGCGCGCCGACGGGCATCACCATGAATTCCTGCACGTCCACGTTGTTGTCCGCGTGCGCGCCGCCGTTGATGATGTTCATCATCGGGACGGGCAACAGCCGGGCGTTCGGCCCGCCGAGGTATCGGTAGAGGGGCAAACCGCAACTCTCCGCGGCGGCGCGTGCGTTGGCGAGCGAGACACCGAGGATGGCGTTCGCCCCAAGCTTGCCCTTGTTCGCGGTACCGTCGAGTTCGCACAGCAACGCATCGAGTCGGCGCTGGTCGAACGCGTTAAGGCCGATGACTTCCGGGGCGATGAGTTCGGACACGTTCTTGACGGCGCGCTGGACGCCTTTGCCGCCGTAGCGCTTGTTTTTGGCGTCGCGCAATTCGACGGCTTCGTTTTCGCCCGTGGACGCGCCGGAGGGTACGGCCGCGCGGCCCATGGCGCCATTGAGCAACTCGACATCGACTTCGACGGTCGGATTGCCGCGCGAATCGAGGATTTCGCGCGCATGCACACGGACGATTTCACTCATGGGTAAGATCCCCCTGCTTCATTGTGAATCTTGTGGCCGAGGCCGCCCGGGCGACGACGAGGGCGGCATGAATCAGCGCAGGAATACGCGGACCCGGCTGCGCTTTCTCAGATCCGCGAGCCAGGTCTGGTATTTCGCGTCGGCGGCCTGTTGCCGCAGGAGTTGCTCGATTTGCAGTTCAACTTCGGGCAACGCAACGGACCCGGCCTCTTCGCGCTGGTCCGCCTTGAGCAGGTTGACGCCGAACTGGGTGTCTAGCACCTCGCTGACGCCGCCTGCCGGCAGCGCGAAGGCCACGGAGCTGAGCGGTTCGACAAGTTCATCGCGGCGTTGCCAGCCGATCGCGCCGCCGAGTTCGGCGCCGGGTGCTTCGGAATGCAATTTCGCGAGTTCCTCGAAATTGGCGCCATTCAGGATTTCACCGCGGATGACTTCCAGCTTCGCCCGGGCCTGCGCGCGTTCGGTTTCATCCGAACTCGCGCGCAGGAAAATCTGACGGACGTAGACGCGCTCGGGCCTTTCGAATTCCTCGCGATGCTCGGCGTAATAGTCCGAAATTTCGGAGTCGGTCACGACGACTTCGCTCTCGAACGAACGAGTGCGCGAAACCGTCATGCGCTGGGCGATCATCTGGTTGCGGACCCACTCGCGGTACTCGCTCATGGAGCCGGCGATTTCCTTCACGAAATCTTCCGTGGTTGCTCCGCGCTCCTTGCGGATGCGCTCGATGGTTTCGTCCAGCTCCTTGTCGGACACGGCCATCTCTGGATACTTCTTGGCCTCCCGGGCCATCAGCAGGCGCTCGATGGAGTTGTCGAGGGCGTCCTTGGCGAGTTGGTCGGCCTGGCGCTGGTAGTCCGCGGGGTTTGCCGCCTTCTGCCGCATGTCCTCGAGTTCGAGGCCGATCTGGCTCATCAGGTCGGAATAGAGGATCACCTCTTTGTCGACGGTCGCGACGACGGCGTCGATCATTTCCGATCGCGCGGCGCTATGGATCGCCAGCGGCAGGACAAGGGCAATGGCGAGGCGATTGAGCGGCATGAACTCGGCCCCCGGGAACAGTATCCGGATTACGGAAAGAAGCTTAACAGAGCGCTGATTGGCCCGACAACCGGACACGAGTCCGCGCGAAAGAAAAGGGCGCGGCGCCGGAGCGCCGCGCCCGGTCAACACGTATGGTTATGCCTCGGCGGCTTCCTCGGCCGAATCTTCGCCGGTCCCCGCTTCGACTGCGCCGATCTCGAGGTCTTCGCTGTAGTCCTCGAACGCATCGGCCTTGATGTCGAGATGGGTGTCGGAGTAATGCGCCGATCCCGTGCCCGCGGGGATGAGGTGGCCGATGATGACGTTTTCCTTGAGGCCGCGCAGCGAATCGTAACGGCCCGCCAGCGCCGCCTCGGTGAGCACGCGCGTGGTCTGCTGGAACGACGCCGCCGCGATGAAGCTCTCGGTGCTGAGCGCGGACTTGGTGATGCCCTGGAGAATCGGCACCGCCTCGGCCGGCCGGCCGCCCTGCTGCTGGACGCGCGCGTTCTCCTCCTGGAAGCGGATCTTGTCGACTTCCTGGTGTGCGAGGAACGCGGTGTCGCCCGGATCGTCCTTGATACGGACCTTGCGCAGCATCTGGCGCACGATAACCTCGATGTGCTTGTCGTTCGTCCGCACACCCTGGAGCCGGTACACCTGCTGCACTTCGTCGAGGAGGTATTTGCGGAGCGCGTCTTCGCCCTGCACCTCGAGGATGTCCTGCGGAATGATCGGTCCGTCTGTGAGCGGTTGGCCCGCGCTGACACGGTCGCCGGTTTGCACGTTGAGGTGCTTGCCGGGCGGAATCGTGTATTCGCGTTCCTTGCCGACGGGCGGAATGACCTTGAGCTTGCGCATCCCTTTGACCATGCCGCCGAGTTCGACCGTACCGTCGATGTGGCTGATGATTGCGGGGTCCTTGGGCTGTCGCGCCTCGAACAGCTCGGCGACGCGCGGCAGACCGCCCGTGATGTCCTTGGTCTTGCTGAACTTGCGGGGCGTCTTGGCGAGCAAGTCGCCCGCGCGCACCTTTGCGCCCTCGCGGACCATGACGTGCGTCTGCGCGGGGATCGTCGCGTAGCCGAGCACTTCGGACTTATCGTCGATGATGGTGATCTGCGGGTGCAGGTCCTGCTTGTGTTCGGTGACGACCATCTCTTCGAGGCCGGTATCGGGATTGATATCGAGGCGCATGGTCACGCCCTCGAGCATGCCCTCGAGGTGGACCTTACCGTCGGCCTCGGCCATGATCGAGACGTTGTACGGGTCCCATTCGAAGAGCACCTGGCCCTTGCGCAACTTCTCGCCGTCCTGACCGTGCAGGATGCAGCCGGCCGGCGTCGGGAAGCGCTGGACTTCCTGGTTCTCCTTGCCGAGCAGGCGGATTTCGCCGCCACGGTTGACGACGACGATCTTTCCTTCGCGGTTCTTCGCCGTGCGGACGTTGTGGAACTCGAGGGTGCAGGAGTCGGCGACCTTGATTTCATTCGCTTCGACCTGTCGGCTGGCGGCACCGCCGATGTGGAACGTCTGCATGGTGAGCTGCGTGCCGGGTTCGCCGATGGACTGCGCGGCGATTATGCCGACGGCTTCGCCGAGCTCGACGAGGCGGCCCGTGGCAAGGTTGCGCCCGTAGCAGAGCGCACAGATTCCGCGTTTGGACGCGCAGGTGAGCACCGAGCGGATGGTCACCGCGGGCAGGCCCTTCTCGACGATGAGCTTGGCCTTCTCCTCGGTGATTTCGTCGCCGGCGCGGACGATGGGTTCACTCATGCCGGGGACCGAAACGTCGTCGAGCGTATAACGGCCGACGATGCGCTCGTCGATCGGCGCGATGATGTCGGCGCCGTCCATGAGCGCTTCGACGCTGATGCCGGTGAGCGTGCCGCAGTCCTGTTCCTCGACAATGACGTCCTGGGCGACGTCCACGAGGCGCCGCGTGAGGTAACCCGCGTCGGCGGTCTTGAGCGCCGTATCCGCGAGGCCCTTGCGCGCGCCGTGGGACGAAATGAAGTACTCGACCACGCTCAAGCCTTCGCGGAAGTTGGACTTGATGGGCGATTCGATGATGTCGCCCGAGGGCTTGGCCATCAGACCGCGCATGGCGGCGAGCTGACGGATCTGGTTCTTCGATCCGCGCGCGCCGGATTTCCACATCAGATGGATACCGGTGAAGCCCTGGTCGTTCTCCTCGATGCCGCGAAGCATCTCGGAAGCGACGGACTCGGACGTGGTTGTCCACTGGTCGATGATCTTGTTGTACCGTTCACCCTCTGTGATCAGCCCGTTCTGGTACATCTCGTCGATGCGCTCGACCTCGGCCTGCGCCTTGTCGACGAGATCGGCCTTGCTCTCGGGGATGAGCATGTCGGACACGGCGATGCTGCAGCCGGAGAGTGTCGCGTATTTGAAGCCGGCCTGTTTGAGCGCGTCAAGCAGTTCAATCGTCTTGGCGTGGCCGAGCCGCGCGTACGCCGCCGCAACCACGTCACCGATGGTCGTGCCGGTCAGTTCGGCGTTCACGTCGGTGATGCGGATTTCCTTTGGCAGACTCTCGGCGAGGATGACGCGGCCGACGGTCGTGTCGATGACGCCTTCCTCGGTCGAGACTTTGATGCGCGCGTGAATCTCGACCTCGCCCATCTCGTGCGCGAGGATGACGGACGCCGCATCCTTGAAGACGCGGCCGGGCTGCGTGAGCGCGCCGTCGGTGTTCTTCCAGTCGTCCTTCCACTCGCCGTGGGCGCCGGGGCGGGCCTTGGTCAGCCAGGCGATGCCGAGCACGATGTCCTGGCTGGGCGTCACGATGGGCCGGCCGTTGGACGGCGAGAACACGTTGGAGGTGGAGAGCATCAGCAGGCGCGCTTCGAGCTGCGCCGCGGGCAACAACGGGACGTGCACGGCCATTTGGTCGCCGTCGAAGTCCGCGTTGAACGCTTTGCACACGAGCGGATGCAGCCGGATGGCCTTGCCCTCGATGAGCACCGGCTCGAAGGCCTGGATGCCGAGGCGGTGCAGCGTCGGCGCGCGGTTCA